>DNUZ01000009.1:35545-39658 GCA_003507655.1 Lachnospiraceae bacterium
CCCCTGCCGTAACGGCGGCTGCCGCACTCGTACCGGTACGCCTTGTAAAATTCCCGGTCAGGTCAGGACCAAAGACTTCTACCGCCGGTGCTAAAAAATCCGGTTTGACCTGATTATCAATATTATATCCTCTGCCGGAATCTAAGTAAAGACTATCGTCTGATGCATTAAACCCGCCCACACTGATTGGCGCATAGGCACTTGCCGGTCCGGTAATGGTAGTTTCGGGATTTGACCTTAAGAAAAAGATGTCCCCCTGTACAAATTCCGTGACCGGAAGCCAGATATGGTATCTGCTTGTCACATAATTTTCCGGGTATACCCGCAGTCTCCAGATTCCCTTGCTCGGATTCGTAAACCGCAAAAAAATCAGTTCCCCTTCTCTGGTAAACTCTCCCAGACTATAGCTGATACTGACTGTTGTTCCCTCTAACAAAAAACGGTATTCCTCACTACTTCCCTGCCTTGCCGGGATCAGTGGTTGACTTTCTCCGGTCGGTGACTGCACGGCTACCGATACAACTTCCGGTGAATTTGTTAAAAGCTCGGCGGTAAATCCTCCGATATTGTCTCCTACACTGATCTCCACATCCTCGTATTCCTGCAACGGTGCTAAGTTTCCCAGATAGTGCCGCCTTGCATTTGCCTCATTTCCTGCTGCAACGACCACTGCCCGCATCCGTTTTGCCGCCACATAAGAGAGCAGCATCGACAATGCCGAAGTCCCCCCATGCCCGCCACTGTTCGTTCCAAGTCCCAGACAGAGCACCAGTGGTTTACTCAGTGTATATGCCAGATTGTGCAAATAGGCGATTCCTGCCATAATGTCATTTTCCTGATATGCCACGGCACCCTCTTTGATGTGGTAAAAATCTCTTAAATACTGCTTTGCTTCTTTTAATTTGACTACCGCAATATCTGCAAGGGGTGCTGCTCCGATAAAATCCCGCTCTAAGACTTCCGAGCCTGCCGCAACTCCTGCTAAAAAAGTTCCATGTCCGTTTGTGTCACGGCTTGGCACGATCGAATAAGAATCTTCGGAACGGATCGCATAATTGATATCCTCTGCCGTATACTCACTTCCATAGAGAAATCCTTCCGGCTGTGTCCCGGTCCGCACAGTCTGATCCCAGATCCTTAAGATCCTGGTAGTTCCGTTTTCCGATTGAAATACCGGATTTTGATAGTCAATCCCGGTATCGATAAATCCCATCAGCACTCCGTTCCCTTTTAATGGAAGGGTCGGAAAATTCTGCATGGTAAGTATTCCGGTTCCTTCAAGCGCAGAGGTATCCATCAGTGCATAGCATTTTGGCACTCCGATATAAGTCAGTCTTGCAATATTAAAATCCCCATTCTCTACAACTTCCCTAGGATAAAAAAGGACTTCAAAACCATTGTCAAGTGGCTGGGAACACAAGATTTCATCTCCGTTTCGCATGTTCACTTCCCTTGACAATGTATTTATGAAGTCAAAATAATCTTCCGAGTAAACGGCCTCTGTACAATCCATTTTTCACCTGATGCTTCTATTTATTGCATTTTATGCCGAAAATAGAAAGTTATGCCACTAGATCACACTCTTTTCTTCCAATTCCGGGCATCCACGCATCGTAATGACAGGTCCGCCTGTTTTCTCGATATATTCTTTTGTGATAATTACTTTTCCAATGTTGTCATCCTTTGGAATCTCATACATGATGTCTAGCATGAATTCTTCAATGATGGCACGAAGCGCTCTCGCTCCGACTTTCTTCTCCTTTGCTTTTTTTGCAATCGCATGGAGTGCCTCATCTTCAAATTCTAACTTGACCTCATCCATCTCTAACAGCTTCTGATACTGTTTTAAAATGGCATTGCGCGGCTCTTTTAAAATCCGCACTAACATATCTTCTGTCAATGCCTCTAAAGAAAAAAGGATTGGCAGACGACCGATGAATTCCGGTATCATTCCAAAAGTACGGATATCCTCTACCGTTACCTTCTGTAAAATGTTCTCATCTTCATCGTACCGGTCTTTTAATGCCGCTTTAAATCCCATGGAGGATTCCTGGTTCAGACGTTCTTTGATGATGCTGTCTAAATCCGGAAATGCTCCACCACAGATAAACAGGATATTTCTGGTGTTGACAGTTACCATCGGCACCATGGCATTTTTACTGCTGGCTCCCACCGGAACCTCTACATCAGCACCCTCTAACAGCTTTAACATTCCCTGCTGGACGCTCTCGCCGCTGACATCTCTCTGATTGGTGTTCCGCTTTTTGGCAATCTTATCGATCTCATCGATAAAGATGATCCCACGCTCTGCCTTTTCTATGTCATTATCGGCTGCCGCTAAAAGTTTGGAAACTACACTTTCAATATCATCACCGATATAACCGGCTTCTGTCAGGGAAGTTGCATCCGTAATTGCCAACGGCACATCTAACAGCTTTGCTAACGTTCTGACCATATAGGTCTTACCGGAACCGGTCGGACCTACCATCAGCATATTGGATTTTTCAATTTCAATATCATCATTTGCATCGGATGCCACTCTCTTGTAGTGATTGTATACGGCAACGGACATGACTTTTTTTGCATAGTCCTGTCCTACAATGTATTCATCCAGACTTGCCTTGATCTTATGAGGTGCCGGGATCGCATGGATATCAAGTGCCGGCTTTTCTTTCTTTTCTTTTGGTTTTTTCTTCTTAATCTGCTGGCTTTTTGGAAGCATCCCCTGTAAATCAGAAAGATTGATCATGCTGATATTTGGCATATTCCCAAATCCCATATTTGCCGGATTGAAATCTCCAAGATTAAACCCGGAACCGCTCATGCTGTCAAAGGTCTTTTGCATACAATCCCGACAAATACAGATATTGTTTGGGATTTTTATCATTTTGCCCGCTTTACTCTCCGGCCGACGGCAGATATAGCAGATATCTTCGTAGCCATCCTTCTCGTCTTTGTTCGTATCCGGGGCATCGTCTGTCTGTTCTTTTTCTATAATTTCCTGTTCTAAATCTTTATCCTGATCTGACATGTTATTCTCCTATCATCTATCTTATCTATAACTGCCCCCATTATAAGATATTCCATTTGCAATCTCAATTGATAATTTGGAGAAAATGCCGAATTTATAAAATTTCTTTCAATATCTTATTGACCATTCCAGGATCTGCTTTGCCCTTCATGGCTTTCATCGTCTGACCGACTAAAAATCCGATGGCTTTTTCCTTACCGTTATGGTAATCTTCTACAGATTTCGGATTGTCTGCAACGATCTGCTCGATCGTCTCTCGCAATGCACCTTCGTCGTTGACGGTCTTTAAGCCTTTTTCTTCCACATATTTTTCCGGATCAATATTTTCAGCAAAAATCTGCTCAAATACTTCTTTTGCCACATTTCCGTTGATGACACCGCCATCGACAAGCTCAATTAATTTTGCTAAGTTCTCAGCAGAAAAAGCGATGTCCTCCGGCTCTTTTTCATGTTCTTTTAACAGACGGAGTGTTTCGCCCATCAGCCAGTTTGAGACTTTTTTCGGCTTCTTACAGATGGCTGTGGTCTCTTCAAAAATATCTGCCATATGTTTTGAACCGGTAATGATCTGTGCATCATAATCCGGCAGCTCATATTCTTTTTTGTAACGCTCTAATTTTGCGGTACGAAGTTCCGGCTCTTTTGCCTTGATCTCCGCTAACCATTCGTCACTGATGACGATCGGTACTAAATCCGGCTCCGGGAAATAACGGTAATCCTGTGCATCCTCTTTGCTTCTCATCGCATAGGAATACTCTTTGTTGTCATCCCAGCGTCTGGTCTCCTGAATAACTTGTTTGCCTTCTTCTAACAGTTCGATCTGTCTTGCACGCTCGCCTTCGATGGCACGGGCAATTGCTTTGAATGAGTTCAGGTTTTTCATCTCGGTACGCGTTCCAAATTCTGTTGCTCCCACCTCTCTGACTGACAGGTTGACATCGGCACGCATTGAACCTTCATTTAATTTGCAGTCTGAAGCACCCAGATACTGGATGATCAGTCTTAACTTCTCTAAGTATGCAATGACTTCTTCTGCAGAACGCATATCCGGTTCTGATACGATCTCGATCAGCGGCACACCG
>DNUZ01000009.1:39831-101538 GCA_003507655.1 Lachnospiraceae bacterium
CGATCTCGATCAGCGGCACACCGGAACGGTTATAATCTACGATCGAGCAGTCCTCCCACTCGTCATGTACCAGTTTTCCGGCATCTTCTTCCATGTGGATCTCATGGATGCCGATACTTTTCTTTCCGCCTGCGGTCTCGATCTCTACGCTTCCATTCCTGCAGATTGGCAGATAGAGCTGGGAAATCTGGTAGTTCTGTGGATTGTCCGGATAAAAATAATTCTTTCTGTCAAATTTGCAATACTGGGTAATCGTACAATTGGTTGCAAGTCCGACTGCCACGGCATACTCTACGACCTGTTTGTTTAAAACCGGTAAAGATCCCGGCATTCCGGTGCAGACCGGGCAGGTATGTGTATTCGGTGCTCCTCCAAACGCTGTGGAGCAGGAGCAGAAAATTTTTGTCTTGGTCGCAAGTTCCACATGAACTTCCAATCCGATCACGGTTTCATATTGTTTGCTCATTTTCTCCTCCTCCTATTCTGCTAACGGGCTTTTGTGATATGCTCTGGTCTGTTCAAAACTATATGCTGCACGAATGATATTTTTTTCTTCAAAACAATCTCCGATCAACTGCAATCCGATCGGCAGTCCCTTCGAATCGATCCCGCATGGAAGTGTCATTCCCGGAAGTCCTGCTAAGTTGACGGATATCGTATAAATATCTCCTAAATACATTTTGATCGGGTCTTCTAAGGAAGAACCTAACTTCGGTGCTGTTGTCGGTGCTGCCGGTCCTAAGATCACGTCGTATTTTTCAAAGGCTTTATCAAATGCCTGTTTGATCAGTGCTTTTGTCCGGAGTGCCTTTAAATAATATGCATCATAATAGCCGGAACTCAATACGAAAGAGCCTAACATGATACGGCGTTTTGCTTCTGCTCCAAATCCTTCGGAACGTGTCTTTTTGTACATGTTATGAAGTCCTTCATATTCTTTTGTACGGTAGCCGTATTTTACACCGTCAAAACGGGCTAAGTTCGAACTTGCCTCGGCACTGGCTATAACATAATAAGCAGGGATCGCATACTCTACAAGGCTTAGATCAAATTCCTCGACAATGGCTCCTTTTTCCTCTAATGTCTTTGCTGCTGCTAAAACTGCTGTTTTCACTTCTTCGTTCAAGCCCTCGCCAAAATAATCTTTTGGGATTCCGATCTTCATTCCTTTTACATCATCCACTAATGCAGATGTAAAATCTGTATCTTTTCGTTCTATGGATGTGGAATCCTTCTTATCATAGGAAGTAATTGCTTCTAAAATGGTGGCACAGTCGGTCACGTCTTTTGCCACCGGTCCGATCTGATCTAAGGAAGAACCATAGGCGATCAGTCCGTAACGGGATACCGTTCCATAGGTCGGTTTTAAGCCGGTCACTCCGCAAAATGAACTTGGCTGGCGGATGGAACCACCGGTATCGGAACCTAACGCATAACTGCACTCTTCTGCTGCCACGGCTGCACAGGAACCGCCGGAAGAACCGCCCGGCACATGTTCTAAATTCCATGGGTTTTTCGTAACTCCATAGGCAGATGTCTCTGTCGTGCTTCCCATTGCAAACTCATCCATATTGGTCTTGCCTATGATGACCGCGCCTGCTTTTTGCAGATTTTCTACTGCCTGTGCGGTATAGGTCGGTACAAAGTTATTTAATATCTTGGAACTGCAGGTTGTCAGAACTCCTTTGGTACAAAGGTTGTCTTTCAATGCCACCGGTACGCCCGCAAGCGGTCCGGTCAACTCTCCTGCATCTATTTTTTTCTGAATCTCCCCGGCATCTTTCAATGCCTGCTCTTTGGTCAGGGTGACAAAGCTATGCACATCGCCCTCTACTTTTTCTATCTGTGCAAAGGCTGCTTCTACGGCTTCTTTTACCGTTACTTCCCCTGCTTTTATCTTTTTTCCCAGCTCTACGGCTGTCAGACTCATCAGACTCATTGTATTCCTCCTTTAACCGATCGTCTTTGGCACCTTAAATCCATCATCTTTAGCACAAGGTGCGTTTGCAAGTGTATCATCATGTCCGTCTCCATTGGTTACAACATCCTCGCGGAATACGTTATTGACCGGGAATACATGGGACATCGGCTCTACGCCGGAGGTGTCTAATTCATTTAATTTATCAATATAATCGAGCATTTTTCCCATATCGGCTTTTGCCTGCTCTTTTTCTTCTTCGGAAAGCTCTAATTTTGCAAGAATACCAACGTATTCAATGGTTTCATCTGAAATTATATTTGCCATTTTTCTTCTCCTTGTTTTCCTAAGGTTCTAATCTGCTTAAATCTCTTGGGAACAGTGTGGTCTCTCTGACATTGTCCTCGCCGATCAACTGCATTGTCAGTCTCTCTAATCCGATTCCAAGACCTCCATGCGGCGGCATTCCGTATTTGAATGCACTCAGGTAGTCCTCCATTCCTTCCTCTGTCATTCCTCTTGCTGCAATTTTTTCTGTCAACATCCGGTAATCATGGATTCTCTGACCGCCGGTTGTAATTTCAAGGCCACGGAACAATAAGTCAAAGCTCAGTGTAAATGTGGTATCCTGCGGATCATCCATTGCATAAAATGGACGTTTTTTGCTTGGATAATGTGTAACAAACACAAAATCCGCATCATATTCTTCTTTAAACAGAGTTCCGATCAGATGCTCTTCTTCCGGCTCTAAATCATATGGGTTTTTGATCCTGCGGTCATATTTTTCTGACACCATTTTCTTTGCCTCGTCAAAACGAACCACCAGTATCTTTTCCACGTTCGGAAGCGTTACACCTAACATTTTCAACTCTTTTGCATAATCTTTTTCTAACAGTTTCATTGCATACTGCAAAAATCCTGTTTCCATTGCCATGATGTCTTCAAATCCGTCGATATATCCCATCTCAAAATCTAAGGAGGTATATTCGTTCAAATGTCTTTTGGTGTTGTGCTTTTCAGCTCTGAATACCGGAGCGGTCTCAAATACACGGTCAAATACACCCACCATCATCTGTTTATAGAACTGTGGACTCTGCTCTAATACGGCAGGTCTGTGGAAATATTCAAAACGAAACAGGTTTGCTCCACCTTCTGCTCCCTTTGCACCAATCTTTGGTGTATGGATCTCGGTAAAGCCCTCTTCGTATAAAAATTCCCGAAAACCTCTGACTAAGCCCTCCTGAATCTTGAACTTTGCCCGCTCCCTGACATTTCTAAGAGATACGGCACGGTTGTTTAGCTTTGCCTCTAAGGATGTATTCAGTTTCCATTTTGAGATTGCAAGCGGCATTGGAGCACTCGGCTCTGACAAGATACGGATCTCTCTTAAACGGATCTCGATGCCGTTTGGAGCACGATCTTCTTTTGCTACCACTCCCTCTACTTCTACGGTTGCCGCCTCTTTTAAATCTTTCAGCTCAAACTTGGTTACGCCTTCCTCAAATACACACTGGATCAGTCCTTCTCTTTTTCGCAGGATGACAAATGCGACCTCGCCCATATCACGAATGGTATGAACGGCACCGTTGAGCTTTACGCTCTGTCCTTCGTAATCTCCTGCTAAGAGGGTTGTCAGTTCTAAAGTTTCCTGTTCTTTTACTCCTGTTAAAAATTCCATCATGTTTGTACTCTCCTTTTCTTCATGTTTCAGTCGGAAATGTTTTCCTCTGAAGGATAGGTGCGGGACGGAAATACATTCTTGTGAAAAAAATATCATTTTTTACTGATTCATTTTTATGAATTTAGAAATAATAAAAATTAGAAATAAAAAAACGCCCCGGAACATTTCACTGTTCCGGGGCGGGATCTCATTCTTCTATATTCCCGCGGTACCACCCGCATTGAAAAATCATGGCAATCACAACTTTTCCACTCTTGATATTTAACGCATATCAGACGTACTGACCTACTCTGTATTTTGCAAGTTCTCATTCCTTTTCCTGCAAAATTCTGTTCAACCAGTCTGCTCCGGAGTGTTCCCTTTGTCTCCTCTTTCAAACAGCGCTCTCAGTCGGTGACGCTGTATTCCTGTCGACGTCTGAAGATAAGAGTCTCTTTCATCGCTTTTTTTGTTGCCTGTATGTTAGCATAGTCTTGGTTATTTTGCAAGTACTTTTTTGAAAACTTTCATTTTATATAATAAGGTTTCATTTCCACTTTCTCTTTTCACATAGCCATTTCTTATCAAATCTTAAATCTGATTGAATAGATTCTACTACCGGCATAAGAACCTCTTTTACAACTGCAATTGTATCCTTAAAACTTACCTTCTCTATTGCCCTTTTCTTTTTTACAAAAGACTTCCATCTATTCTGTCTTACAATATCCTCTACGAACTCTTCCTCAAAAGCTACAATATCATCAAATGTTGTTCCTCTATGTGAAAATGTTTCCTGTATTGCCTCTTGCAATTCCAGCCCTGACAAATCGAATTTTCTCGCCAATATGTATATATCATAGAAATCTTTATACCTTCCATTGATTAATCCCAGGGATGTAAATGCTTCAAACTTTTCTGCAATTACCGAGTACAATGAATAAGTAAACACCTTGGGTTCATCCATATCAAGAAGCACTGGAAATTCCATCTGCATTCTTTCAGGATAAACCACGTCTCCAAAACCAATGTCAATGGATACCGGTATTTTCGTTCTATCCAGATATGCATTTATCGACACATTTACACCATGATACTCCTTAAATTCTGTAATACTGTGAACATCAAGAGAATCCAAGTCGTACCGTAATGCATCATCATACTCTATAGAGAATATATCTTCAAATACCTCTTGCATTTTCTCTACGTCATCTGGAATTCTCTGAGCAAGCAGATCGATATCCATAGTTGCTCTGGCAAATTGTTTATCAAATAAAGCATACAAAAAGATTCCACCCTTAAGAGTAAAACGGTCTACATATTTTGAAACCGATAATCTGTAAATTGACCGTTCCAATGCATATGTGATAAGCTTGTCCTGCATGGTTCCACCATCTTTTACAGCAAGATTTTTTAGTCTTGCTTTTACTGATTCTGCATTCATTACACTAACACCTCCAAATAATTTTTCATAACATCTCCACATTTCATTAGCTCCGCATAACGAATCAGACGATTAAGATTTCTATCTTTTCGTCTAAGATAATTGACAAGCACCTCCTTCATTTCTTCCATTCCTACCTTTTCACGATAAAAAACAATATCTACAACTGTTTTCTCAATATCATAAATTCGGAACTGATTCTTCCCATCAGCAATCGTTTCTATCCCCAGTTCAAACCGATCATTTGTATAATAATATAGATTTACTTCTGGCCAATCAGGAAGTGTTGATACTCGAGCTTTTCTTTCAATTGCTACATCTACAGAATCTGGTCTGTAGGTGGTAAGATTGTAATAAACGGCAGCACTCATGAGACAGATTACCCCAGCCGGAACATAAGCATATGCATAATAGAAATCAGACTCTTCACCTTTGTAATCGGTATTCTTATAGAATTTCTTATTCAGCTTTCTCAGAACTCCCTGCTCTACAAGCTGATTTATTTTATAAAGAGTAAGTCCCTGCTCCTTAAGCTCTTCGATAGAGATGATCATTTGTTCTTTTGTTACGACATTTGCCCCACTCATATATATCACCTTGTTTTATTTATTTTCGGCATTTATTTTATTTGCCGAATTATAATTAAATCTTACTCTGTTTATACTTGTATGTCAATAGCATTAAATTCATAGCCACTACTCCTTAACATGCGTCTTACTATACTATTATAATATCCAAAATCAAATACTATTACATTTGTAACTTTAGGCTTTAAACCTCCAAGCTATTCCACCATAGGATTATGGAATAAATGTCGGCTTATGCGGTAGAATAACCATTTTCCCCTCCCTCCTCCCCTGCCTGACGGCAGCCCGCTGAAGCGGGAAATATTAATCAAGGCATGGTGCCGCCAGGTTCTCATTTTCCATTTCCTTGGCTGTGTATTTGGTTCCTCTTCCGCATAAGCCGACATTTATTTTAAAAAAATAAAAAAATTCTTTTTTTGTGCTTGACTTTTTGTTTTCCAGTCAAACGATAATTAAAATATATTCTTTTTAAACATAGGAGGTACTAAGAAATTATGGAAAAAAATCATGATATCGACAAGATGAATGAACGGCTGATATGGCTTAGAAAACAAAACGGTCTGACACAGCGCGACGTGGCTAATTATTTGGAGATCACTTCCCAGGCCGTCGGAAATTATGAACAGGGACGCAACCGCTATTCCATTGGGATCCTTGTCTCTTTGGCATCCTTATATCATGTCTCACTGGACTATCTTGTTACCGGAACAGAAACTACGGAAGACACCATGGAACTGTCCAGGAAAGTGGCTGCCCTTTCTTCCCGTGTGGAGGAATTAGAAGCTGAAAATGAAGAACTGCGCCATGCCATACAGTCTTTATGTAATGTCATTACCCAAATTTATATAAAAAAATGAAGAACCCGTCCAATATTATTTGGACGGTTAGACATGTGTCTATTTTTAAATATCCGGGATGTTCTTGTATCGAATCCCGGATATCCATGTTTTGCTCTGCTGCTATTTCACCTTTACGGATTTTACCTTGCCCCATCCGCTGTAGTATTTCTTTCCGTTGATCTTTTTATAGGAACGTACTCTTACCCGGTAGGTCTTTCTCTTTTTCAGCTTCTTTACGGTTGCCTTTGTGCTTTTCTTTGATACATTCACACTCTTTACGTTCTTTTTGAACTTTTTGTCCGTGGAATACTGCACCTGATAACCGTCAGCCTTTTTGTCTTTTTTCCACTGTATCGTGAACTTTTTCTTTCCGGCGGTCAGTTTCTTCATTTCCGGTTTTTTCGGTACACCGTAGACCGTGATCTTTTTCACACACTTACTGTAGGTGGAAGTTGCCTTTGCCGTTACCGTGATGGTTGCCTTTCCGGTTCCCTTTACGGTTACTTTTCCTTTGCTGTTGACCGTTGCAACTTTCTTGTTACCGGTCTTATAGGTGATCTTGCCCTTGGCTTTTGGTTTTAAGGTAAAACTCTGTCCGACTGATTTCTTGTATGTGGAAGATACCTTTGTGATCTTCTGCTTTTTCAGTTTATTCATAGTGGAAGAGTTCTGTGGTTTTTTTGAATCGGAGGTATTCTGATTATCGTCTTTTTTCTGATTAGTGTCCGGATTTTTAGAATTATCCGTATCGTCTGGCTGTTCGCCACGGCAGAGGCTGAGCAGTCCTGTTAAAACCGGATTACCGACATACGAACCAATCGGTGTAACATATACATATACACCCTGTGCTGCCTTTCCATCCGGGAGATAATTATCCTGATACTGTACGGTGTAATCAGTTCCCTCTTTGAATACCGTACCCTTACTGTCTCTCACTACCACGATAGGTTTTACCGGTGTGGAATCTGTCACCCATACCCGGTCACCATCATTTACAAGGACGTACCAGTCTTCGGTACTCTTATTACCGATAACCTGAAAAGATTTTTGGATTGCATTTTCATTCTCATCTTTCATGGTTGCCGTTACGGTAACATCACCGGCTGCTTTCCGGTACAGGGTTGCCTTTTCATTATATGCCCCACTGGGTTCCACAACGACTTTGGAATCGTCTGAAGAAGTCCATCTAACCGTTTTTGCTAATGCCGTGGTTAATTCCGGCACGGTCTGTAAGCTGACCGTATCACTTTTTCCCGTATGGATGCACAGGCTGTTTCCTAATACCTGCTGTTTTCCGTCTGCCTGATGATAAATCTCTATACTTGTAGTCGGGACCACGTTCTCAACCGTAAAGCTGAAAGAGTCTTTTTTATCTTCCCTTGTAACGGTAATGGTGGCTGTTCCCGGTTTGGTGCCGCCTTTGACATAGCCACCGGAGCAAGATGTTTCCGCTTCATTATAACGGATACGGTCTTTTGTATCATCTCCCATATAAGCCTCCGGTATGACAATGGCTGCAACAGATGGATCACTGCTTTTCCATGTTACGCAGTCGGTAGCTGCATCCTGATGTACTCCGAAAAGGTGGATCGTATCGGATGTGATCTGTTTTGATTTATCAGCATATCCCTTTTTCATGGCATTGTAATTGTCATAGTTGTTGTTCTGCTGATAGAGTTCTACTGTAGTTGCATCATCCTCTAATGTGGAATTTTTTAACTTATCCATTAATTCAGTCGTTTTCACTTTTACTTTTGAACCAGATGGCAGGCTGCTAAATGTACCTCTATACATTGTGCAATTTCCTTTTGTGGAAACCCAAAAAGTCATCGGATTTGTCATTTTATGCTTTTTATTTACAAAAGAATCACCAGCAGTCATAACTACTGTTTCTGGAATGTATACCGTTGTCAAATATCTTAAATTTGTAAAAGACCAGCCTGCTATTATCTGCGTCCCATACGGAATTGCATAAGATGCCTCTGTTTTGCTCTGTGGGTAATAAAGTAATGTTGAGTTGCTAAATAATACACCATCCTTCGTCCAAAAAGGAATTTCTGATTTTGGCTGTTCAATACTAAATTTTTCACAGGATGTCATGAGCCAAAAAGCATTTTCTCCAATAGATTCTAAACCATTTGGCAAATTGAGTTCTTTAATACTTTCACATCCCTGTAGGGCACCAGGATATATTGTTTTTACAGAGTCCGGGATGTCTATAGATTCTGCCTGGTCTAATCCATAAAATGCATTTGTGCCAATAGACGAAATCCCCTTATTAATTACTATTCTTTTTACCTTATCATAGTAAGCATGCCATTCTGCTCCTTCTCCCGGAGACAAGTTATACATCTCACCGCTTCCGGATAAGGTCAAAGTGCCTGTGCTTCCATCAAAGTTCCAGGTGATGTTGTCCCCCATGTTGACACCATAGTTGCCGCTTGTAGCTGCGCCCTGTGCCGGTACATCCTCTATCTCTTCCGGGACAACTGCTGCCTGCAGCTGTTCTTCTGTTTCTGTTAAGTTCTCTGTGACAGCTTCTTTGTTTTCATTGTCTTCAGGATTCTCCTCTGTGCTTTCCAAAACTTCCTCCGGTTTTTCCGTGTCTGTTCCGGTCTCTGTTTTTTCATCCTGCGTCGGTTCTTCTGACTGCTGCACTTCTTCTCTGACTGCTGCTTCCATCCCCGTTGTCTCTGTATATTCCGTACTGCTGCTCTCTGCTGCAAATACAATGCTTCCGTTTGAAAAAGTAACTGCTGCTGCAAGCAGTAATGTTAAAACTCTCTTTCCCTTCATCTTTGTTCCTCCCATTTTTTTGTGAAGTGGTTTGTTTATCTGTATTTAGTATCTTATTTTTTCTTTAAATCGTCCTATTAAAATATTTAATGTGACTTTCATATTGAAGCCAACAACAGCACTTACCTACTGGTCAGACATAAACAACGTTTATCTCTATCAAAATAAAAACATCTACATCTGTAAATGCTTTTAAATCAAATACATGGCCACTAGTCCTTAACACTAACCTCATTATATATGTATACACTAGCTACCATCAAATGCAATATCTCCCCATGATTCACCACATTTTTTTACTTTCATTTGCATAAGATTTTTATCGTTTTACATATTGATTTCACTATCATTTAGAATCTCTTTGATCTACTTGAAGTTTTCTGCAAACATGATCACACATTTCTCTATGATATATGCATTAATTTACTATTATATTTCTTTATTAAATTTTATTGCAATACTCTCTTATATATTGGAGTCTAAAATTCAATAAGAATACAATCTAATGTAATAATTCTAGTGAAATCTTTACTCTACCCATCTGCGGAACCCCCCTTTCCTGTTCTGTCCACGCACTCCTTCAACTGTGCCAATTGATATGTTCCACCCTGGACAAGTATTTATTCATAAATCTACAATTTTAAAAACCTATATTTTCCGGTACCTAAGCCGGTAACCTTTTCTATGACTTTTGCTTCCTTTAAAACATTCATTACATTTGTAGCCTTAGACTTTGAACATCTAAGCCATTCCATCACATTAGCCTGCCCAAATATCGTATCTGTTCCACAATGCTTAAATACCTTCTCAATATTGTTCACAAAAACATCTGTCGCATTTGCTTCTTTTAACAATGGCTGATATTTTTCAAAAGCATTGCTTACTTTTCTAAAGATTGTGACCTTAAATCCATCTCCAAATTCTTCAAATAACGGATCAGGTAAACCATATTCCTTACATCTGCTAATCTGCTAGTACCATTTATTCTAATATAAGAACCATTTTTTTCCCTTCTTTGCAAGATAATATGGTCTTAATTTTCCTGGTACAACATCAATTAAAAGGACTCTGCTCACCAATTCCGTATACAACACCGGTTTCATCTTCAATTCCTAACATCGCTTGTCCCCCTGTACTGTTAGAAAAAGCAATAATGTCCTTTAAAAATTTCTCATGATTACTTGGAAGCTTCCGTTGAAATTCTATATTTTTACCTTTTCCAAAATATTCTTTCCTATTAAGTTTAATTATATCATTCGCTTTTTATACTTACAATTGGAACTTTTGATAGAATAAAATCTATTCCCCAACCTTTTATTGAAAAACGAAGTCTATATGGTATAATAATGGCAAACGGATCAACATGCCCGCATGATCGACATGATCGATCCGTAACAAAATCAAAATGACAGAATCGAGGATACATATGGATCACTTAATTATTCCAAAAGATTACAAACCCGACCTGAATCTCCATGATACACAGGTTGCCATTAAAACGGTTAAGGACTGCTTTCAGGAACTGTTAGCAGAACGTCTGAATTTAACAAGAGTTTCTGCTCCACTGTTTGTTGACCCGGATTCGGGATTAAATGACAACTTAAACGGTGTGGAACGCCCGGTTGCTTTTGACATCAAAGAACAGGATGGTAAAATTGCTGAGATTGTCCACTCCCTTGCAAAATGGAAACGTTATGCGTTAGATAAATATGGTTTTTCCGTTGGCGAAGGACTCTATACGGACATGAATGCTATCCGCCGCGATGAAGAGACCGACAACATCCACTCTATTTTTGTGGACCAGTGGGATTGGGAAAAGATCATCACTAAGGAAGACCGTAATATCGAGACATTGAAAGAAACCGTCCGCACCGTATATAAGGTTTTGCGTAAGACGGAAAAATATATGTCCATCAAGTATGATTACATTCAGGAAATCCTTCCAAAGGACATCTTTTTTATCACCACGCAGGAATTAGAAGATGTATTCCCGGATGTATCTTCTCCAAAGGAACGTGAATATTATATTGCAAAGGCCAAGGGTGCTGTCTGCATCATGCAGATCGGAGATGTTTTAGAAAATGGCGAGCGCCATGACGGACGTGCTCCGGACTATGATGACTGGAGTCTGAATGCAGATATCGTTGTTTACTATCCGGTTCTTGATATTGCACTGGAACTTTCTTCCATGGGAATCCGTGTAGATAAGGATGCACTGCTCTCACAGTTAGAAAAAGCCGGCTGCCCGGAACGCGCAGAGCTTCCTTTCCAGAAAGCAATTATTGAAGAAAAACTTCCATATACCATCGGTGGAGGTATCGGTCAGTCCCGTATCTGTATGTTCTTCTTAAGAAAAGCCCATATTGGCGAAGTACAGAGTTCGATGTGGCCGGAAGAAGTTGTACAGGAAGCCACTGCACACGAAATTTCTTTATTATAGGCAACGAAAGGGATATATTTCATGAAAAAATGGATGACTTTTTTATGTATATTGTTGTTATGTAGCAGCCAGACACTGTTATCTGTGTCTGCTGCACCTGCAAAATCTGTATCTTCCACTCCTCGCCAAACACAGATTACTGTTCGGACAGCCACAAATTTCAAGACTGAATCAGATGTTAAAAAATTCGTTCAGCTGGCTTCTAAATATAAAATATCTGTCATCTACTTAAATGTAAAGCAGGATGAGGATGATGAAGTACCGTCCGGTTATGTTTATTATAAGAGTAAGGTTGCACCCATCGCCAAAGGCTACAGGAATTTCGATGTTTTAAAATCTATGATTAAAGAAGCTCATAAAAAATCTATCAAAGTCTATGCGTGGGTTCCTCAGTTTCATGACCGTGCAGCATTAAAAAAGTATCCCAATGCACAGATGAAAACTCTGGTTGGAAAAAAAACTGTGGCTTACAACCAAAATGGTGAATATTTTGTAAATCCTTTAAATAAGAAAATCCAAAAATATGAGATTTCCATCTTAAAGGAAATCGCTAAAAAATATGATGTTGACGGTATTATTTTAGACTGGCTTCGCTTTGATGATTACAAAATGGATTTGAGCAAGTCTACCAGAAATGCTTTTAAAAAGAAATATGGCTATGATCCGATAACCATTTCGTTTTCAACCAATAATGCCAAACGCAGACAGTGGAATAGCTGGAGAACTTCACAGCTTGCATCTTATGTCAAACAGGCTTCTCGTAGTGTCCGGCAAACTAAAAAAGACATTTTACTAGGTGTATTTATTCTCCCTCCAGAGTTCACAGAATGTGGGCAGGATGTTGGAAAATTTAAGTCGTATATTGATGTTGTTCTGCCAATGTCCTATTACAAGGACTGGGATTTTACTCCTTCCTGGGTTTATGGGAAAAATTCGGGTATTCTTTACGATACACAAAAAAAAGCAAAAAACACCTCCATTATTCCAACATTTGATTTGCCTTCATCCACACAAAAGGATAGTTATAAGACAATTTTCAAAAAGACGCAAAAAAATTATCCTAAGATTAAATGCATAAATTACTTTATTTACGGAAAATGGAAGGAATCCCATTTTAAAAAAATTGTATATTATTGAAAATTGCAATGTAATTTCTCTTACACAATAAAAAATGAAACCGAAGACTTCATGATTAGTCAACGGTTTCATTTTTTGTGCTATACCCTATCGTATTACTGCATGATATTAAGTGCCAGCATCATCATAAAGGAATCTCCAATGCATTTGCAGCGGTGCGTGCAGCATAATGGAAATCATAAGAAAAGCACGATGAAAATATGATTATTTTTTCATTGTTATGCAATCTTCCAGAATTCTTTTTGCATTGGCTACTCTTTCCGCACTCGGCGGACAGACACCTTCTAACGGATAATCAAGTCCAAGATTTTCCCATTTAAAAATTCCCATGGTATGATACGGCAGAACTTCTACCCGTTCCACACTCTGCAATTCCCTGATAAATTCTGCCAAACGATACAGATATTCATCTTTATCGTTTCGTTCCGGCACAAGGACATGACGGATCCACATTGGTTTTTTCATATCGGATAAGAGCTGTGCCATGCGTAAAATATTCCGGTTACTCTGTCCGGTCAATATACGATGCTGCTCTTCATCAATATGTTTGATATCCAATAATACCAGATCCGTATTCTTCATCAGTTCTTTCCATTTGGAAAAATAAGGCTCTTGTTCCGTGAACGGATTGCCACTGGTATCTAATGCGGTATGAATTCCCCGCTCTTTTGCTTTTCGGAATAACTCATTTAAAAAATCAATCTGTAACAGCGGTTCTCCACCACTTACGGTAATCCCACCTTTTTCTCCCCAGTAGCTGCGGTATCTCCATGCTTTGTCCAATAACTCTTCGGCACTGGTCGGCGTTCCTGCATTTTTCTCCCAGGTATCGGGATTGTGGCAGAACTGACACCGCATGGCACAACCGCTTAAAAAAATAATGTAACGGACACCCGGTCCATCCACGGAGCCAAAGCTCTCTAGTGAATGGACGTATCCGATATTTTGTTTTGAATTCATATATTATAAACTTTCGTGGCAGGTTCTTGAAATAACATCCATCTGCTGCTCTTTGGTCAGGTCGATGAATTTTACTGCATAGCCGGATACACGAATCGTAAAGTTTGCATACTCTTCTTTTTCCGGATGCTCCATTGCATCGATTAACTTTTCTTTTCCAAATACATTGACATTTAAGTGGTGTGCGCCCTGGTCAAAGTATCCGTCTAAAACATGTGTCAGATTTTCTACACGTTCTTCCGGACTATGTCCTAAAGCATCCGGGTTCATGGTCTGTGTATTGGAAATACCGTCTAACGCATCCTCGTATGGCAGTTTTGCTACGGAGTTTAAAGATGCTAACAATCCGTTTGTCTCTGCGCCATAAGATGGGTTGGCTCCCGGTGACAATGGTGTCCATGCTTTTCTTCCATCCGGCATTGCTCCGGTTGCTTTTCCGTATACAACGTTTGAAGTAATGGTCAGAATGGATGTGGTAGCCTCTGAATCGCGGTAGGTATGAACTTTCTCTAATTTTCTCATGAAAGTCTCTAAGAGCCATACGGCAATCTCATCGGCACGCTCATCGTCGTTTCCATATTTCGGGAAATCTCCGGTTGTCTCAAAGTCTACTACCAGTCCGTCCTCATCGCGGATAGTTTTTACTTTTGCATATTTGATCGCACTTAAGGAGTCTACAACATGGGAGAATCCTGCAATACCGGTTGCAAAGGTACGGCGTACTTCGGTATCGATCAATGCTAACTCTGCTGCTTCATAGTAATATTTATCATGCATATAGTGGATCATGTTTAAGGTCTCTACATAGAGTTTTGCCAACCAGTCCATCATTGCATCGTATTTTTCCATTACTTCTTCATAGTCTAAGTATTCAGAAGTGATCGGACGGTACTTCGGTCCTACCTGATCTTTGTTCTTCTCATCTACTCCGCCATTGATCGCATAAAGTAAGCATTTTGCAAGGTTTGCTCTTGCTCCGAAAAACTGGATCTCTTTTCCTGTCTCTGTTGCAGATACGCAGCAGCAGATAGAATAATCATCTCCCCAGATCGGACGCATTACATCGTCATTCTCATACTGGATAGAACTTGTCTCTACGGAAATATGAGCTGCATATTTCTTAAAGTTCTCCGGCAGACGGGAAGAATAAAGTACTGTCAGGTTTGGCTCCGGAGAAGGTCCCATATTCTCTAATGTATGTAAGAAACGGTAATCGGTCTTTGTTACCTGGGAACGTCCGTCGATGCCGATTCCTCCAACCTCTAAGGTTGCCCATACCGGGTCACCGGAGAATAACTGATTATAGGACTCGATTCTTGCGAATTTTACCATACGGAATTTCATAGTCATATGGTCGATCAGTTCCTGTGCTTCGCTCTCTGTTAAAATTCCTGCTTTGATATCTCTTTCGATATAAATATCTAAGAATGTGGAGATACGGCCTACGCTCATTGCTGCACCATTCTGTGTCTTAATGGCTGCAAGATATCCAAAATAGAGCCACTGTACAGCTTCTTTTGCATTTTTTGCCGGTACGGAAATATCAAATCCGTAGATCTGTGCCATTTCTTTCATGCCGTTTAATGCACGGATCTGCTCTGCGATCTCCTCACGGATCTGGAAGTCTTTTCTTCTCATTCCGTGACGCTCTGTTTTTGCAAAGTCTTTTTTCTTAGACTCGATCAAAAAGTCAATACCGTAAAGTGCCACACGGCGGTAATCGCCTACGATTCTTCCACGGCCGTATGTATCAGGAAGTCCTGTTAAAATGTGGCTGTGACGTGCACGCTTCATCTCCGGTGTGTAGATATCAAACACTGCATCGTTATGTGTTTTATGGTATTTTGTAAAAATTTCATGTAATTTTTCACTTGGCTCATAGCCATACATACGGCAGGACTGCTCTGCCATCTTGATTCCGCCATATGGCATAAAAGCACGTTTTAACGGTTTATCGGTCTGTAAACCGACTACCTGCTCTAAATCTTTTAATCCTTCATCAATGTAACCGGGACCATAAGCGGTTAAGGAAGATACTACTTCGGTCTCCATATCGAGAACGCCGCCTTTTTTACGCTCTTCCTTCTGTAACTCCTGTAATCTGCCCCATAACTTGTCTGTTGCCTCGGTGGCTCCTTCTAAGAAAGACTCATCACCTTCATATGGTGTATAGTTGTTCTGGATAAAATCTCTGACATTTACGCCCTCTTTCCAGCGTCTTCCTTCAAAACCATCCCATTGACTGAATTCCTGCATACTATTCATCCTTTCCTTTCTCGCTAGTATCTCTAATGCAGATTTATTATAACGGATTGTTAAAAAGATAACAAGATGATTAGTGAACAGTTTTTCTCATTATTGGATGAAATCATTTCCATTAATATGCCTGATAACCTGTCTCCTGTAATCTATTATCTTTTTCTACTACCTGATCTTTCATTTCTTCACTGTATGCTTCTAACTTCTCAAGCAGTGCTGCATCAGAAGTTGCAAGGATCTTTGCTGCAAGGATTCCGGCATTCTGTCCGCCATTGATCGCTACTGTTGCAACCGGAATACCACTTGGCATCTGTACGATAGAATATAAGGAATCTACTCCTCCTAAATCGGACGTTTTCATTGGGATTCCGATGACCGGCATTGGAAACAGAGCTGCACACATTCCCGGAAGATGTGCTGCTTTTCCGGCTCCTGCGATGATCACCTTGGTTCCACGCTCTTTTGCGCCCTTTGCCCATTCAAAGAAAATGTCCGGTTCACGATGTGCAGAAATGATCTTCATCTCATAATCGATCCCGAATCTGTCAAGCATCTCTGCCGCCTTTGCCATAACAGGCATGTCTGAATCGCTTCCCATTACTATTCCTACTGTTGCCATTTTTTCTTCCTCCTGTTTGTTAAATCTGTATTTTACATTTCATCGAGTGGCTGATTTAATGCCTCACTTCCCGGCACTACAAATCTTCCATCCCGAATAATGTCCTCTGTGCTTCCATCGGCACGGATCACGGTGATCGCACCTAATTCATCATACGGGATCGTAATATCCGTATGACAGTTCAGATATGCTTTACTCATATCCTCTTTTCGCTGCAGGGAAACCTCATTATCTCTTGCAACAATCTCTTTTCCATCCGGATTAAAGACTGCATTGTCCTCCGCATGGGAATAACAGGTATCGCCTACCGCAAAATGAGGTCCTGTCTTTTCTGCGATCAAAATCGGCAGTTTTGCAGCTATATCGTACTTTCTCGCCATACAGTATGCTGTGGTGTTTGTACCAATCGCAAACTCTCCCATTGGAAGCGTATCATGGTGCTTCAATACATTTTCATGAATATATTTGCGGTTTTCCTCTTCGTTCTCGAAATTCTTACAGGTATAATTCACAATCCTTCCGTCAGAAAAATCCATCTCTAAATCCAAAAAGTTAAGCTCGTTTAAATACACCTGTGAAACATGCAGTTTTCCGTTGGTACCTTTTAAGACCGGGGAGGTAAAGACTTCCCCTACCGGAATGTTGACATCTGCCACACAGTTTTCAAAAATCGTCTGCTTATCCGGATCTTGCAATTTATAAAGTTCTACAGTCAGATCTGTTTTATTCTGACCTCTTCCTTTGATATGCACCCGCTCACCGGTATCTAACACATCAATGATCTTTTGCTGTATCGACTGATAGAGTTTGTAATCTAAAGTATTGATCTTTACGGTCTCATCAAAGATCTCACGGAACTGCTCTCCGATCGTCGGGATCGGATATGCGATGATCGTAAAACTCCGTTCATCGCCTTTGATATACTCGTTTGTGATCTGTCCTGCCATGCTCATATAATAGACATTCAACTGCTGCTGTTTTTCATTATAATGTGCATTTTCCGGCTTGCTCACCGGCTCAAACGGCTCTTCTCCAAAGATCTCGATCACCGCCGGACCTGCATGGACTCCTGCTAATTCTTTACGGCTTTCAAAGGAGCTTCTAAGCACTTCTAAACGACGCTCTACGAATGCTTTGTCAAAATAGTATGCCTTATCGTCCTTGTGGTCATACTCATACTGTTTGTTGACTGCCTTTACATAAGCATTGCGTTTTCCATGTCCGCGGTTAAACAATGATAACACCGGATCTCTTGAAATGGTCGGCTGTAACCCCATTTTTTCAAAATTTTTCACTGCTGCCCGTACCATGCGTTCAAATCCGATCGGATAATGGATCTGCACGGTTTTCTTTTTAGACAGATCTACACCGAGATTTACAAAACCGAGCCTGTAACCCTCGGTATAGGTGTCTGCCATGGACTGTATTTTTTCTTCCTCCATACTGTTCAGAAAACGTGCGATCTCCAGTTCGCAATCACTGATATACTCGCCATAACGATAGAGATAACGGGTATCGGACAGATCCGCATGCATCACGATATCCGTAAAAAAGTCCAGTGACGGATCTATCATCTCTAAAATATTACGTTCCACCATTGTTTCACTGTAATCATGGTAGAAATAGTAAATAGTCTGCATCACTTCTCTTTTATCCACTACTTCATCCTGTGCTGCCGCAAAGATTCCATAGACCTCTACAAACAGCTCGCCGAAAATCGTAATGTCCTCTGCTCTTCCCTCATAGGCATAGCCAATGCAGGCACGAAGTTCTGTATAGAGAAAACTTAAGACTCCGCCAAATTCCTCTCCCAGCTTTTCCACTGCATAGGAAGGGTTAGCGTAACTGGTGTCATAATTTTTTCCTAAAATATCCTGATAAAACTCTTGGTTTCTCTTTTTTGCCTCTTCCTCTGACTCTGCATCTAACAGTCCCTGCTGCTTTTTTTGCAGTGTTTCATCTACTTTTTCTAAAAATAATGCTGTCTTTTGAAAATACTCCTGATAGCGGGCAGGTACGCTCTCTTCTTTTGCAATCTCCCGGATGCGTCCCGTCACTAATTCATATCGTTCTTTTTGTAATTCCTGATCCATATATCTTCCTACATATCTCCTTACATATCATCTATGATATTGCCTTTTTTTATATTCTGTTCAATAATTTCCTTCTGATACTCCCAGATTGCCTCGGAGCCCTCATGTGTTCTCGCATTCCTTTTCATGATCTGGGATTTTTTCACGCCGTGCTCTCTCCATGATTTTCCTTCGGATGCATCATTTAAAAGCATTGGCTGTGCATTGTCAAGCACATGGGCAAATTTTGCCTCCGGCGTCCTGCTCTCTTCAAATTCTTCCCAAAGGTTCCGGTATTCTTTTGCCATATCTTCCGGGAGTATCGGAAATATCCGGTCTGCCGCCTTTTGCTCCCGCTCTTTTTTCGTCTGGTTGCCTGCCGCATCATATGCATAAGTGTCACCGGCATCAATCTCTATGGCATCGTGTAACAATACCATTTTCATTGTTTTTAACACATCGATCGGCTCATTGGAATATTCCGCAAGGATGCCGCACATCAAAGCCAGATGCCAGGAATGTTCCGCATCATTTTCCTTACGCTCTCCATTTGCAAGATATGTCTGTCTCATGATGGATTTCATTTTATCCATCTCTAAAATGAAATCCATCTGCTTTTTCAGCCGTTCGTTATCCATTTCGTCTTCTCCTTTATAACAAAATTCCTAACATGTAAAGTGCTAACCACAGCACTGTCGCAACCGCCGACAATCCGACTGCCGTATATGGAATGGAGCGGAAGGTGTCTTTTTCCTGCACTGCCTGTACGGCCTCTATAAAAGATGCAACACCGACAAACAGTGCAACAACACCTGCACTTCCTAAAAATGCACCACCGTTTCCTGCACTTGTGACTGCCTGTATCAGCATTCCTGCTAATATGAGCAGGGAGATCACTGCTCCGACACAGGCGATCATACCGCGAACGGATTTTTTCTTCTCTGTAAATTTATAACTTCTGTTATTCTTCTTTTTTCTCATTTCTTCTCTTCTTCCACTTCCTTACAACCCAAAAACAAAGATAACCGAGACTTCCTCCCAGCGTATTTAAAATCATATCATCCACATCGAAACTGCCCACCTTAGACACCAGCTGTATACACTCGATCAAAAGACTGAACTCAAAGCTGATGAGTGTCACATATGCAAAACTCCTGTTTTTCTGACTAAGGAATGGCAGAAAAAAGCCAAACGGAAGAAACGCCGCGATATTTCCGAGCAGATTTACTACTACTGCTGTCATTCCCAGCTTCTTCCGATAGATGATAAAACGCTTGATTTCCAAAAATGGAACCAGATTGTAATGATAGGTTCTGGTCAGATTGGTTCTTCCCATGATTTCCGCAAAAAACAGGAAGTAACTCAAAAGCAGCAGATATCCTCCGAACAGAATCCATCTAAAACATAATTTCTTTTTTGTCATGTAACAAACGTGCCCCGCTTACCACTGCAATAATACCGCAGACTAAGCCTGCCACCATCATAATGATCCCAACGGTCAGTGCTCCTGCTCCACTACGGCTCATTGTCTTATATGCTTTTTCGTTCATAATCATTCCTCCAATTATTTTACACCATACTCCTGATAGTATTGGTCAATTGCTGTTTTTAATGTATCGTCAATGACAATTTTTCCCTGACATGGGCGATTATGGAGATGTTCTACCACATCTGCCATTGTTACAATCGCATTGGTTTCAAATCCATAGGTTTCTTTGATCTCTTCTAAAGCGGATTTATCACCCTTGCCCCGCTCCATGCGGTTCAAAGATACCATAAGTCCTACGATCTCTACCTTTCCCTGTGCCCGGATGATCGGAAATGTCTCTTCAATGGATTTCCCGGATGTTGTCACATCTTCAATGATCACCACTTTATCGCCATCCTGAATTTTACTTCCAAGCAGGATTCCTGTATCTCCATGGTCTTTTACTTCCTTACGGTTTGAACAATAGCGGATATCTTTTCCATATAATTCACTGTATGCCATCGTTGTCGCAACACTTAACGGGATTCCCTTATATGCCGGACCGAATAACACATCAAAGTCATCTCCGTAATGCTCATGAATTGCCTTTGCATAGTATTCACCGAGTCTGCGAAGCTGGCTGCCTGTCACATAAGCTCCTGCATTCATAAAAAACGGGGATTTTCTTCCGCTCTTTAATGTGAACTCACCAAACTTTAAGACATCACTCTCTACCATGAATTCGATAAATTCCTGTTTGTATTGTTCCATTCTGTTCTAAACCTCCATGATTTTAAGGCTCCCGCCTGATTTTATTTTCTACTCCGATACTGCTCCGATCAATTCCCGGATATCGGAAATCTCATATTCTGCCATGTAGCTTCGGATTCCTTCTAAGATTTCCATGGTTGCCCGTGGATTCTGAAAATTCGCTGTTCCCACAGCTACCGCAGTTGCTCCTGCAAGCATCATTTCAATCGCATCCTCTGCCGTATGCACACCACCCATTCCGATGATCGGAAGGTTGACTGCCTGTGCCACCTGATAGACCATGCGTACTGCGATCGGATGAACCGCAGGACCTGACATGCCTCCGGTCTTATTTGCCAGTGCAAATTTTCGGTTGCGAATGTTGATCTTCATTCCTGTTAATGTATTGATCAGGGACAACACATCTGCACCGCCGGCTTCTGCCGCTTTTGCCATCTCTGTGATGTCCGTCACATTCGGGCTGAGTTTCATGATCACCGGCTGTTTTGCATGCTTTTTGATCTCTTTTGTAATTGCTTCTACCGCCTTTGGGTCCTGACCAAAAGCAATCCCGCCTTCTTTGACATTCGGGCAGGAGATATTGATTTCTAACATATCCACCGGCTGGTCGGATAAACGTTCTACAACTTCGCAGTAATCCTCGGTAGTTCTTCCGCATACATTGACGATGATCTTTGTATCAAACTGCGTTAAAAACGGGATATCTCTTTCCACAAAAAGGTCAATGCCCGGATTCTGCAATCCGATAGCATTGAGCATTCCGCCATAGACTTCCGCCACCCGTGGAGTTGGATTTCCTTCCCACGGAACATTCGCAACGCCTTTCGTTACGACTGCTCCTAACCGGTTCAGATCCACAAATTCCGAATATTCCTCACCGGAGCCAAAGGTACCTGAAGCTGTCATGATCGGATTATTTAAGGTAACTCCTGCTAAATCTACTTTCAGATTCATTACAACTCCACCTCCTCAGCTAAAAATACCGGACCTTCTTTACAAATACGTTTATTATGCACATTCGTATGGCTGTCCTTATGTCTGGACTTGCATACACAGGCAAGACATGCTCCGATTCCGCATGCCATCCGCTCTTCCATCGAAATCCAGCACTCAATTCCAGCTTCTTTTGCATACTCCTTGACTGCCTTTAACATTGGAGTCGGTCCACAGGCATAGATGATATCTGCCTCAAGTTCGTTGACACGGATTGCATCTAAAACGGTTCCTTTTGTTCCCATGCTTCCATCTTCGGTTGCGAGATAGATTTCTCCTGCTTTTTCAAATTCCTCTGTTAAAAAAAGTTCGTCCCGATATCCTAACACAATCTGCTTTTCACATTCCAGTTCCTTTGCTAATTCTAACATTGGCGGAATTCCGATTCCCCCTCCTATCAGAATTGCTTTTTTGGATTTTTTCGGAAAACCGTTCCCTAACGGTCCTAAAATATCTAAAATCATTCCCGCTCTCATACCGGAAAACTCTTCTGTTCCCTTGCCTGCCACACGGTAGACAATTCTCAACGCCCCATCTTTTTTGTCTATTTCACAAATACTGATCGGTCTTGGCAGCATTCTGCTTCCGTCCTTACAATAGACTGAAATAAACTGTCCTGCTTTTGCATTTTTTGCAATCTCATCCGTCTTTAACCACATGCTGAATATTCCGTCTGCGATCTCCTCCTGACGGATCACGATTGCCTCTTCCCTGCTCTTTTCTGACATGTCCTTCTCCTTATTTTGCTCTCTCCAAAGCTGTACTGATGTCTTCCACCATATCGATCACGGCCGCTCTGGATGCTTCCGCAAAATGCTCAGCTCCAAATTTTGCATATTTTTCCTGCTTATACGCCGCAATGATACCTCTGGAAGAATTTACAATGGCTCCTAAACCATCCTCGTTAAAGAAGTGTACCAGATCTGCTCCTTTTCCTCCCTGTGCTCCATAGCCCGGTACTAAAATATAGCTCTTTGGCATTACTTTTCTTAAGACTTTTCCCATTTCCGGATAAGTTGCCCCCACAACTGCTCCGATGTAACTATAGGAATCTCCCATGTGGTCTGCACCCCACTCGGCAACTTTTTCCCCTACCCACTCATAGAGTGGTCTGCCGTCGATGATGCGGTCCTGGAATTCCCCACTGGATGGGTTTGATGTCTTAACAAGGATGAACAATCCCTTTTTTTCTTCCTTACATATATCTACAAACGGTTTGATCCCATCTGTTCCCAGATATGGATTGACCGTTGCAAAATCTTCATTAAATGCCTGACAGATGGTATTTCCTACCTGTACTTTTCCCAGATGTCCGACTGCATAGGCTGCAGAGGTAGAACCGATATCTCCTCTCTTGACATCTCCGATTACGACCAGACCTTTTTCGTGACAGTAATCTACGGTTTTTTGGAATGCTTTCAGTCCTTCTACACCAAACTGCTCATACATGGCAATCTGCGGCTTTACTGCCGGGATCAGGTCATAGGTCGCATCTACGATCTCTTTATTGAACTGCCAGATCGCATCTGCTGCTCCTTCTAAGGTCTCTCCGTATTCTGCAAATGATTTCTTCTGTATATGTTCCGGCACATAGTTTAACATCGGATCTAATCCTACAACGATTGGTGCATTGGTTTTTTGAATGTTACTGATTAGTTTGTTGATCATGCTTTTTCTCCTGTCATTTCTTTTTCATATATCATCTTACCGCCACAAATGGTATACTCTACCTCACCGGTTACGGTACGTCCATCAAATGGTGTATTTCTTCCTTTGGATGCAAAATTATTTTTATCGATCTGATATGTTTTTTTCGGATTAAAGATTACAATATCCGCATCTTTTCCAACTTCTAAGCTGCCTCTGTCACTTCCAATGACTTTTGCCGGATTGTAACTCATCTTTTCCGCCATCTGCATTGGTGTCAGATATCCCTTTAATACCAGCTCACTGTAAGTCAGCGCCGCTACGGTTTCGATGCCCACGATCCCAAACGGTGCTTTTTGCATGCTCTGGTTTTTATCCTGTTGTGTATGAGGAGCATGGTCTGTTGCAATGACATCCATGATATCTTCTTTTAATCCCTGTCTTAATGCCTCCACATCCGCTTTGGTACGAAGTGGCGGGTTCATTTTATAATTGGTATCATACGGTACCATATCCTCGGTAGACAATGTAAAATGGTGTGGGCAGACCTCTGCCGTCACAGGAAGTCCATCTGCCTTTGCCTGTTTTACCATGGTAACGCTGTCCTTTGTGGAACAGTGACAAAGATGCAGTCTTGCACCTGTCTCTTTTGCTAAAATAATATCTCTCGCAATAATCACGTCCTCTACGGAATTGGTAATCCCTGCAAGTCCCTGTTTTTGGGTAATCTCATCTGCGTTTACCACTCCGCCCTGAACTAAATGAATATCTTCGCAGTGTGCTAACACAGGAATCTTACACTCTGCTGCAATCTTCATTGCTTCTCTATATAAATCGGTACGCATGACCGATTTGCCGTCTTCACTGATCGCCGGGCTGCCTGCCTGAACCATGCCTTTGATATCCGCAAGTTTCTCTCCCTGCTGCCCTTTTGTGACTGCTCCAACCTGTAAGACTCTGGTCAGTCCCTCACTCTCTGCTTTTTTATGCACATATGACACCACGTCCGCATTATCTACGACCGGCTTTGTGTTTGGCATTGCTAAGATCGTCGTATAACCGCCCTTTGCCGCTGCCCGCACTCCGCTTGCAATCGTTTCTTTTTCTTCGTATCCCGGATCTCTTAAATGCACATGCAGATCAATAAATCCCGGCATGACATAACTGCCTGCCGCATCTATGACACGCTCTGCTTTACATTTTAATTTTTTCCCTCTTTTTGTAATCTTTCCATCTTCAATAAAAATATCTATTTCCTCGTCTGTTTCCGTTGCAGGGTCTAAGACATGCCCATTTTTAATAAGAAGTGTCATTTCCTCTCCTCACTTTGCTTTACTAGTCTGTCTGCTTGCACTTTTTGTATTGTAAGCTCTCACTCATTGTATCATGTGACAGGATGTATCGCAACCGTGATTGTGGATTTCGCCGGTGCGAATTTTCTTTTAAAATCCACTCGAATGTTCTAAAACACATAGAAAAACAGCACCTCTCTATTTTTAGAAATGTACTGTTCTTCTGAAGATTCTGATCGAATCCTTTTATATCTTTCTCTTTTATTTCTTCGTTCCCTATCCTTACTCCATATCCTTTAATGCACGTCCCATCGGGATTCTTCGTATACGCTTCATCTGGATCATATGTACGACCAGATAGCATACAATGCCAATCGCAATCATCGCAGGATAGACCCAAGGAGCAACATAGTAGGTCAGCCAGCCGTTAAATTGCTGCATCATCACATAGTAAATTGCCATCATTGTAAAGTGGCAGATTGGAATGACGAGTAGCAATGATATCACTAATACGACTCCTGTCGCACGGTTATAGAGACTGCCTGCCTCTTTGTCACTGTAGCCTAAGATCTTGATCATGGAAATGGACTGTTCATTTTTCTCCACGATCATTTTTGCTAACAGATAGATGACTAAAACATAGAGGAATACGGAAAATGCGCACATCAGCCACATCATGTCGCCCATGGAATCCTCTAACTGGTCCGCAATGACGGTCAGGTCATCCTGTGTGATAATGGATGCAACCATGCTGCTGTCAATATCCTTTATTTTTTTATCTGTAAAATATCCGTTAAAATAATCCTCATCATAATCGAAGATACGGTTAAAATTCTCCATACTCATAAATACCGACAAGGTCGCCGGATAATCATATGTACCACTGACGGTAAAGGTGTAGGAATCATCCTCATATTTCTTTTCTAAGGTTACTTTTCCTCCCTCTTTCAGACCATATTTTTCTAAAAATCCATCGGAAAGAAGCACTTTATTTTTTCCGGAAGGGATCTTGGCATCCTTCAAATAGGTAGAATCCTCTTCCACACCATAGACCGTGATCTCTTCGCCCCGCTCTGTCTGTAAGGACATCACTGCATATTTTTCCGCACCCTTTGTCTCTGTCTGAACAGGTGCCTTTAAAATGTACTGATACTTTGCAATTTCTGAATTGATGACTTCTGTTTTAAAGTTCTGTAACAGTGGTGACATCATCATACCAAAGAACAGCAGAAAACTTGCAAAGAACACACCTAAAAACAGGGTCAGGTATGCTGAAATATTCTGGAACACGATACGCAGTCGGAAACGTGTAAAAAATTTAAACTCCGGCAGATGTATCACGCCTTTCTTTTTCTTTTTCCGCAGCTCGTGACGTAAAAACTGCAACGGTGGCAGATGCATCATGGAAACTAAGATCAACAGCACGATCGCAAATACGATCAGGCATGGAACTACGGTCGTCAGCCAGAAGGCTTCCGTATTCCAGATCGTCTCGTAAGTCGGAAGTGAATAGCTGTGATAATAAATATCTACGACCACATCTTTCATACAGGTATATCCTAAAATGTTTCCGATAACTGCGGAGATCAGTGTAACCCAGATCGGCAGAGTCAGATAATGCCGGATCAGTTCACCCCGTGTGTAGCCGAGTGCCCGCAGGGTTCCTATGGTAGACGCTTCTTTTTCTATCGTACTGCGTGTCGTTACGGCAAAGACAAATGCCAGAACGACCATCACGATATAGAGCAGGGTAATGATCATGACCAGATCACCGCCCATGTCCTCACCGGTAAAGGTGATCGCCTGATTATCGCTCGCCTTGACAAAATCGGTCAGTAAGCCGGTCTTCTTTAAAATGTCTTTGACATCATCTGACTTATCCGATGCTTTCTGTTCCGAATATCCGCGGTAATTCCAGCGGTATGCATAGCAATAATGCAGTTCATCATCGGAAAACCGCTCAAAACCCTTTTTCGTTACCATGGCAACGGTAAATTTGTTAGCATCAAACATCATATCCGTATTGTTTTTAAACAATGCACTGTAGTTAGAAAATGCTGCCACTCCGCTGACCGTAAACTTTTTCCCGTCAACATCAAACTTGTCTCCGATGGCAATCCCATTGTTTTCCGCATAAAGCCTGTCTATGATGATCTCATCTTTATTCTTTGGAAATTTTCCATCCATGACGCAGATTTTATTGACATCGTCATTTTGGGTATAAATACGCACGGAATGTTCGTTTTTACGCTCTACATCTTTATAAAAGATTTCACTCAGTTTCAGATGTTCTTTTTTTAATTTACTCTTTAATTCCTTATCTGCTTTGACTGCAAGTGTAAAATGTCCATCTTCTATTTTATATTTTTCAAAACTCTCATCATATGCCTTGGTCATACTGCTGTCAGCAACCTGAAATCCCGATACAAATCCAATCGTCAGTGTCAGGAACAAAAACAGTACCAGATATTTTCCGGCATCCTGCTTCAACTCCCGCAGATATCTTTTATGTAATGGATTTTTCATACAGTTCCCTCCTTACCAGTCTAAATCTACGGCAGGAATCTTCTGCTCATTCTTATCATTGTGGCGGATCTGCCCGTCATGCAGCTTTATGACCTGATCTGCCATATGGCGGATCGCATCATTATGTGTGACTAAGATGACGGTATTTCCAAATTTCTGATTTACGGTCTCAATGAGTTTTAAAATCTCTTTCGAGGTCTTATAGTCCAAAGCTCCGGTTGGCTCATCACAGAGCAGTATGTCCGGATTTTTGATGATTGCCCTTCCGATGGCTGTTCTCTGCTGCTGTCCTCCGGAAAGCTGGTTTGGGATCTTGTCCTTATGCTCCCAGAGTCCGAGTGTTTTTAACATATCATCCAACGGCAGTGGATCATTGCTTAAGTACGCACCCGTTTCAATATTTTCTTTTACCGTCAGATTCGGAATCAGATTGTAGGACTGGAACACATATCCTAAGTGCTTTCTTCTGTACAGGGAAAGCTGCTTGTCATTCATGTTCTCTACGGTCTCGCCATCAATGATGATGCTGCCCTCATCGGCTGTTTCAATTCCTCCTATAATATTCAATAAGGTGGATTTTCCCGAACCGGATGGTCCAAGTAAAACACAGATATCTCCTTTTTCTACTCCGCAGCTGATCCCACGGAGCACCTCTGTCCGGTTGTCACCGCTGCCAAAGGATTTATGAATATTTTTTAACTCTAAATACATAACAATCTCCTTCTTATGATAGTTAGTTATTTCTAACCTTATTATAACGTTTCTTTTCGGAAATTTTAGTATTTTTTTGCTATTGAGAAACTTTCTCGTTAGTGGTTCATTAATACTCCATTATAAGAAAGCTGGTTACACTTTAGTAGTTACAGAACGGCACCTGTCAGATACTTCAGGTGCCGGCTATATTTTCTTATGTTGAAATATATATTGCTTCAATACTTTATCGGCTTACTTTCCAGCCCACTGCTTCTTTTCTTGCATTTAAGAAGTCGTAGTACAGTCCCGGTTCTCCTGCAAGTTCTTCATGCGTTCCCTGCTGCACGATATGGCCATTGTCCAATACCAGTATCTGGTTGGCATGACGCACGGTTTTTAAACGGTGTGCGATCATGATAATGGTCTTATTCTGTGTCAGTGCATCAATGGCTTCCTGCAGTTCTTTCTCATTTTCCGGGTCTACGCTGGCGGTTGCCTCGTCTAATATGACGATCGGTGCATCTTTTAACAATGCTCTTGCAATGGAAATCCTCTGCCGTTCGCCGCCTGAAAGAGTTCCTCCTGCCTCTCCTACTACGGTATCATATCCATCCGGAAGTGCCATGATAAATTCGTGGCAGCAGGCACGTTTTGCGGCAGCTTCCACTTCCTCGCGGGTCGCATCCGGTCTGCCGAATTTGATGTTGTTTTCAATGGTGTCCTGAAACAGATAGACATTTTGAAATACCATAGAAATATTTTTCATCAGACTGTCTAATTTATACTCCTGTACCGGATGCCCGCCTACTAAAATCTGACCGCCCTGCACATCCCAGAAACGTGCAATCAGATGACAAAGTGTGGTTTTTCCACTGCCGGAAGGTCCAACGATAGCAGTCGTAGTCTGCGGCTTTATTTCTATATTGATATGGTCTAAAATTTTTCTTTCCTCATAGGAAAACTCCACATCCTTAAATGTCACGGAAGCATCCTGCGGTGCAAGCTCTGCTCCTTTTTCGTCCATAATCGGAATCCCATCAATGGCGTTTGCGGTATCTATGGATGCCCCCAGCATCTGAAGCAAATCCGACATATTTCCTGCATTTTCCAATTCTCTGTAAATCATAAAGGATGCGATCAACATCAGAATACAACGGGATAATGGCATACTTCCCTGAAAATAAAACATCACACTGCATATTCCGATAAGCAGACTAAAAATCCATACGACTCCCTGCCGGATTCCTGACCAAGGAAGTACCGTATACTCAAGTTTTAATGCTTTGTTACAGCTTTCCTCGATGGTTTTCTGAACGGTCTGACGGTTATCTTTTTCTAATCCATATGCTTTGACCACGCTCATACCCTGTACATATTCCAATACGGATTCAGACAACTGCTCCTGTGCTTTCTGTCTTGCAGGTCCGGTTGCTTTAGATTTTCTTGTGGAAATTTCGGTTGCTGACAAATATACTGCAATTCCTGTCAGTGACAACAGTCCCAGCCGCCAGTCCACAATAAACAGCATCAGACAAAGTGCAAACGTATTTAAAAATCCACCAAAAAGTGTGACTAAACATCTTGCTGCTGAATTTTCCACATCTCCTAAGGTTGTGGTAACAACTCCGGTAATGGCTCCCAAACTGTTTTTATTAAAATATCCCATTGGTATGTAGCGTAAACGGTCACCGATCTCTATTCGCTTCTGTGCCACCATAAAGTATCCTACCTCTGTTTCCGCATTGGTTGAATGATACATGCATATCAGCCTTCCTATGATGGAAAGCAGCATGATTCCCAATGCTCCAAAGATAACGGCAACCGTATATTCTTTTGCGATCACTGCATCTAAAACAATCATTAAAGCCGCAAACTGCAATGCTCCAAAAATCGCACCCACAAATGCTGTAAGTACTGCTTTTTTCAGTAATTCCCGCTTCTTTCCTGCAAAATTAAATATTTTTTTAATTATTTGAAGCATCTTTTTGTTCCTCCTCTCCCATCCGGTCTTTGGATTCCTGATGTGCTTTCCACATGTTTGCGTACAGCGGGCAGTCTGCTAATAATTCTTCCTGCTTTCCGCATCCCGCAACACATCCGTTTTCGATTACTATAATCTGATCTGCATCCACAATTGTGGAAAGCCGGTGTGCGATAACAATCAATGTCTTCCCTGCTGTTAATGCTGACAGTGCTTTTTGTATTTGTGCTTCATTTTCCGGGTCCACACTGGCTGTTGCTTCATCCAGAATAACAATCGGTGCATTTTTTAACATGGCTCTTGCAATGGAAATTCTCTGTTTTTCTCCTCCGGAAAGATGACCTCCGCCACCTCCTGCAACGGTATCATATCCATTGTCTAATGCACGAATGAAACTGTCGCATCCTGACTGACGTGCAGCTTCTTCCACTTCTTCATCCGTTGCATTCGGATTCCCCATACGGATATTATCCCGGATAGAACGGTCAAACAGATAATTTTCCTGTGATACATAAGCAATCTGTCCGTTTAACTGCTCAAACGGTATCTTGCGGATATCCGTTCCTCCCAATGTGATACTTCCTCCGGTTACATTCCAAAAACCTGCAATCAGTTTTGCAAGTGTTGATTTTCCTGAACCGGATGGTCCTACCAATGCATTGACTGTTCCCGGCTGAATGGAAAGATTGATGCCATGCAGCACTTCGCCCGTCTTTTCACCATAGGAAAATTCCACCTGATGCAGTTCAATACCGTTTCCTTTTAATTCTGCGATTTCTTTTGGACGCTCTAATTCGTCTGCTTCTAAAATTGCTGCAATTTCTCCTACATTGGTTCCCACTACTGCTAAATCATCCACAAATGTCATTGCTGCCATCAACGGTCCGGTCAGTCCCAATGACAGGATAATAATGGTAAAAAATTCCGCAGCACTTAAACTTCCTGTTCCCCAAAGTCCCGTACCTACCGGAAGTATCGTTACCAGAACTGCCGGCACAATGGACTGCATGGATGCCATATATTTCTGATTATCATGCATCCAGTCTACATAATACTGTGCATTATCATTCACTGCATCCGCATATCTGCGATAAGAACCGGCTGACTGGCTGAACGCCTTCACTACCTGAATACCTCCGACATACTCTACAATTGCGTCTGCCATTCGTTTCCCGGTCTTTACCGCTCCTTCCCAGCGTACTGCATAGGTTTTTCCACTCTGTCCCGCGACAACCATGCCAATTACCAGAGTGACTAAAGATGCCAGGCCCATACGCCAGTCCAGTACAAAGATATAAACCGCAATGACAAGCGGCACCAATACATTTGCTGTCATCTCCGGCAAGAGATGTGCCAGGGTCGGTTCCATACCCTCTACACGGTCTACAATCGTTGTCTTGTATTGCCCGGAAGGTGTCTCTAAAATTGTTCCCATTGGAACTCTCGATAGCTTTGCAATCAGTTGTTTCCTTAAATCCTGAAGCGTAGCATAGGTTGCCCTATGTGAAATTCCCGTAGAAATACAGGAAAAAATCACCTTGCCTGCATAGCCTCCTAGCATTCCTCCAAAATACGGCAACAATTTTTCTATTTCCTCACATCCTTCTAACAAAAGTTTTATGATACCCGCCGCACAAAAGTACGGTATCATACTGCACACAACTCCCAATACCGCAAAGATAACTGCGGCATAAAACGAACCGTGATATGCTCTTGCCCATTCCCATAACATCTGATAGGGCGAACGTTTCTTTTCCTGTTCCATCGTTGCATTTCCTCCTGCACTAATTTTTGTTAGATTCAACTAACTCATCATCGAAAAATAAGAGAAATGCCTTTTACATTTCTCATTGGATTCCTAAAATCTTAAACCATCCTGCCGAATAAAAGGTTCGCAGTGTATCCACATATGCTACCGCCTTCTCCTTTGGCGTGTCATGGCGTACCGTCTCGAACAGCCCGTTAAAGAGTGCACTTGCTAAAATATGTACCATGTCATCATCCAGTGGAAGGACATTCAAACCCTCCCGCTGCATTTTTTCCATCAACAGATGACTGGCATTGACCTCTATCTCTATCAATGCATCCAGATAATGTTCATATCTGGTACCTGTCGAACAGCAGGCAATCAGTTTAAATGCATCAAAATGGTCATAAACATAATCTACCATCCATACATACTCATGATCAGCCACATCCGGCAGCCCTTCTAACTGTTCTTTTAAAGACATTTCTGCAAATTTCTGCTGACTCGCTCTGTAGCGGTCAGCTAATTCTTTTGCCGGTTCTTCCACCAACGCCTCAAAAATGGCTTCTTTGTCCGTGTAGTAGCGATAAATTGCTCCGGTCGTCACCGCAAGCGATGATGCAATACTACGCATAGACGCTTTCTGGAATCCCTTTTCTAAAAATTCTTTTTTCCCTGCCGACAGAATATCTGCTGCCAGCTTTTCGTTTGTTGGTTTCATGGTGCACCTCGTTTTGCTCTGTAAGAAGAATTTTGTATATGCTCTTCGGACTCATCATCTTTCTTCTCTGAGAAAAGATAACACTGTTATTTAATAACGGTGTTATCTTATCATCTTTCTTTTATTATGTCAAGATAGGAAAAAACTACATCTGTAACCGCCTCTTTTACAAATTCCAGCACATTTCCGCAACTGAGACACACCTGACACTTTACCAAAATTGAGGCATCTTGTCTTCCCCTTATAATTTGAATCTCCCATACATAGATTATATAAGCAGTTAGCCTTATTAATTATTATCTCAGCATTTTTTCTACACCATGTAAGCTCATCTATACATAGTTGTTTATAATGTCTTTCAGCTGGAGTATCTTTTTTATTCTCCTTCAAGTCAACTTTTATAAGTTGATTGTCCTCTACCGGAATCATAAGATTATAATTCAGCACTCCCAAAAGTTTTCCTTTTTTGTCTATTATCTTATCAAAATCAGCTCTTGGCTCATTCTCTTGTGTTTTTCAACCGGATGTGATAATGGAATCAGATACTTATGATTATTGCAAACAACTACTGTGCCTACATATATTCGATGTTGCTTCCCAATCTGAGGTGACACCGAAGAAACCCTATCATCTATATTATGCTTCTTGGCTTCAGCAATCTTCTCATAGATATTGGTGTTGCGAGGATAAGGACCATCTCAGCCCTCTGTGGGTTATTATCCTTCCGTAAACATTAATTGTACTCTGCTGCTTCATCTTCTCCTTTTGTTCGGTGCCGTCCTATATTAACGCATTTCCCTGTAATAATCTTAATCATTCCATTATCTTTTCGTATTTTAAACTGTTCAAGGTATACATCTCTTTTAATTTCCATAGTGTTGCTCCTTGTTTTTGTGCATTGCACGAATTTTAGTAATATCTTTTTTTAGTTCCCAAAAAAGCAATGTCTGTTATTCCGTCATACGAATGAAAATTATCTTGTGTAACTATCACTTCATCTAAACATGTTCGTAGACACTTTTCCATACACCCTTCTGATACAATCACCTTATACAACTTACCAATGATTAGATTATGATACCAATAACACCACTCATCTTCACTATTTATTATCTCAATGGCAGGCTCTTCTTGCAAAACTACATTCGCATTAACTTCCCTTAGTCTTCGCCGTTCCATATTTCGATTATAATTTCCAACCCACATTACATTTCCTGCAATACAATCTTGAAACAATCCCACCTTCCTGACATATAAAAGATAATACTTACTATTATGGTAGACAATATGCTCCGGTACTTTTTTATTCTCCACTAAACATCGCCGAACACATTCCAGTGATTTTTTATCCACGATAAAAAATTGTTCTTCATACACCAAGTCATATAAACTGCATAATTGATGTGCAGTACGCTCTGTTGTAACCGCATTTTCTTTTTCCATCCGTTCTAGGCTTCTTATAGTATAGCCAATCTTATCAGCCACATATTCTTTGGATATTCCATTAATACGTCTCAATAGTTTTAAATCTGTCTTTGCCTGATATCTGATTTTACGTTTCATAGTATATCGTTACCTTTCGATTATATTACACTTAGCACTAACTGTTAATCTTATTTTAACAAAATCTAATATGCTCATCAACGACATGATTTACTTTGTCAAAATCCATTGTAAAGCCGTATATTTACTGGATTTCCCCAAAATCAAAAGGTGCTATTTTTTACCCCGGCAAGCAAATTTTTCTCTACCCTCTTTGTATTCGTTACTTTTGCTCTGGTTATATTTTCGATTTTTAATTTTTCCAGTGGATTGGCAAACTGAACATTCTTTCATCCTGCTACCTCTTTACCATCACGAAAACAATTTCGTATACTCTGTCTGCGTATCTGTAATATGATACACATAAACTACTTTTCCTATCGGTCGATATATAGAAACATACCTTTTAGATATGACCATTCGATACCCCTGCCCGTTCAGCCATCTATCCGGTGTCAGAGAACCAGAATCAGGAAAACTCTCTAATCGTTCAATACTGTCCAAAATCTGTTCTGTAACTTTCATAGCGGATTCCACGCCAAATTGAAGCAGATAATAATCTTCAATCTTTTTCAAATCTTCCCATGCTGTCGGAAGTATCTCAACTTTATATTGTTCCTGCACGTTTCCTCAATTCCTTTCTTGCTTCGGAGATACTTTTTGTCTTTGCTCCGCTTAACCGTTCCTCTTCTGCCTGCATGATTTTTGCACGAAGTTCTAATGCCTGCTCTCTTTTCTCAAAAGCATCAATACTCATAAATACTCCGTCTCCCTCCCCATTTTTTGTTATATAAATCGGTTCTCTTGTTTTTTTCGCAAGATCAGAAATAGAAGCATAATCGTTCCGAAGTGTTGCTGAAGCCTTAATAATCATTTTCTTCATCCTTTCCTATCATCTTATAGATATATCATTTTATCGATATAATTATATCTCTTTTTTTGTATATTATCAATGTCTTTCAAATTACCCCGGCAAGCTCTCCGCCACACACAGCGTCCCCCACCCAATCTCCGGATTCGGATATTCCGCCACCGCTTCAATGCGTCTTGCCCCTTTGATGAAATATGCCTTTACTTTTTCACCGTATAAAAACGGGTCATTACCATCGGTGATACCCCATTGCATCAGGAGTGCCGCTCCTCCGGTTACAAACGGCGTTGCCATGGAAGTTCCCGATGCTGCCACATAGCCTCCACCCGGTGCACAGGAGATAATATTGACACCCGGTGCTGCGAGATCCGGTTTGATTTGATTGGTTTCCCTGGTATAGCCCCGCCCGGAAAAATCTGCAAGCTGCATCGAATAGGCATCATAAGCACCTACGGTAATGACTCTGGATGCCGTAGATGGAATGGTCAGAGTAATCTCTTCCGACGGATATAAAAAACCGGTTCCCGCACTTAACACAGCCTGACTTGGCAGCCACAGATTGTAATTTCCCTGTACAATTCTATGCGGAATCAGTTCAAACCTCCAGACACCGCTGTCAACATAATCTCCGATTGGCAGAAATGAAATATAAATTTCCTGATACGGACTGTAAGGACTCGGTTCCCCATAGTAAAGTAAAATCTCTGTTCCGTCCAGTGTAAAACGCTGTGCACCTAAAATCTGCTGAAGCGGTCCGGCTTTTTTACCGGAAGGTGCGATAATGCTGATATCAAAATCATCGGCATAATTTTTCCATATCTGAACGCTTAACGTCGCCTCATAAGGTGCTACGGCTAACTGAATTTCTTCTGAAAATCCCTCTCTCAATGTTCCCTGTGCGTGTCCTCTGGCTGCCCCCTCATTTCCACTGCCAACGCAGATTACATTTCTTCCGTAATTAGAAATATCATCTATATAAGTCTCTAACAAAGACCTCCCACTGTGACCGCCATAAGTGTTACCAATGCTGATATTCACAGCTGCCGGTTTGCGATACTCTATGGCTTTTTGTATGACATAATCCAACGCCGTCATCAGTTCTGTGGTTCTTGGGAATGCATTTTCTCCCGGATATCCCAGCTTTACCACTAACAGCTCGCTTTTCGGTGCCACACCGGTATATCGCCCTGCGGATGCCCTGCCATTTCCTGCCGCAATGCCTGCCACATGGGTGCCATGTCCGCTCGCATCACGGCTTGGCACAATCTGAAGCCCCGCCGCCTCACTTCCAGCCTCCAATGCACGGTTAATTTCCTCCCTTGAAAACTCTACCCCCCGGCGAAATTCATATGGCGGTTTTTCACCCTCTCCCGGCTGTAATGTCTGGTCCCATAATGCAAGAATTCTGGTACTGCCATCTTCATTTCTGAAATCAGGATGAAAATAGTCAATTCCCGAATCAATAATTGCCGTAATAACATCTTTTCCCTCTAAAAAATAGGGACTTCTGCGCACCGGAAGAACACAGGATTGACGGATTCCCTGCACCAGTGAAAAATACAGGTTTTTAGGCTTTTCCACAAATTCAATTTCCGGGTTTGCCACAAACTCCGCAATCAGATTCTCCGGTATGCGGACAATCGCATATTCATTACTCAACTGTTCAATCACAATTCCACGCTCTACATCTTCCAGAGGACTGATATTCCCACTATATTTGACAATCAGCTCCCATGTATTGGTACTTTTCTCATATCCGACTTCCAATTCTTCCGACTTTTCTCTTTCCCGCCGGGTTGCCTCCAAGGCAAGATTTAACTGGTTTTCTAATTTTTCATTATTCATATAAAAAATTCCATTTTTTTATAATTTACGAAAGATCGGTTAAAAAAGAACTTTATTTTACCGATAACGTTGACCTCTTCCATCTAAACTGGCTTGTGTAATTATTTTAAAACTGGATGTTTTACAACAGCCATCTTCTCTCTATAATGTGCAGTAACAAAAGACAACGAAAAGGAGAATTGGATATGAAAAGCACAAAAAAACTTGTGATTGGTGCATTAATGGCTGCTCTGACCTGCATTGCCACCATGATCATTAAAATCCCAACACCTACCTTAGGCTATATTCATTTAGGAGACGGTCTCGTCCTCTTATGTGGTATCGTTCTTGGACCTTTAGGCGGTGCACTTTCCGCCGGCATCGGTTCTATGTTTGCAGATATTTTTTCAGGATATGCTTCCTGGGCACCTGCCACACTGATCATCAAAGCGCTTACCGCTTTTGTTGCAGGCTTCTTATTCCACCGCATGCAGCATCGTTTTAACGGAAATGGTGCAAAATATTTAAGCATCATTTTGGGTGGTATCATCGGTGAAGCCGTTATGGTATTTGGCTACTTTGTTTATGAAGCAGGACTTGCTGCTCTCGCCAGTGGACATTTTAACTCCGCAACACTTGCTGCCGGTATTGCTTCTAGTGCCTCTGGTATTCCTTTCAACATTTTACAGGGTGTTACCGGAATCGTCATCAGTCTGGTACTGCTTCCGGTACTTATGAAGATTGAAGATGCAAGAGAATGGATCTGTGCTTAAAAGATGAAATACCAAAGCGTGTAACGCTTTATTTTAAAAAATACCCTTCGCCGGTTTCTGACCGGTAAAGGGTATTTTTATTAAATGATAATTTATTTTCTTATATCTGCAATGACTTTATTTGAAATTACAAATTGTACACATCCCATGGACATCGGTCCCACATCACCTTCATTAAAGCAAATGACAAGTTTTCCATCCTGGTTCAGATAAAATGATGTCTGGTCCGTAATCTTTTCAAAGTTCCATTCCGACACCTCTGGATCATCTAACCAGTATATAACATTCTCATCTTTTTTCATCTGTTCTCTCATCTGCTGTTTAATATTTTCACTGATCGGAGTAATATAATCGGCACCTTCTACAAACAGATCTGCCAGCGCCAGCCGTTTTCCTGTTTTTAAATCGATCGTATAATAATAATCGGTTTCCGCACCACTTCCGGCTGCCTGATAACAGATCAGTTTCAATGTAAAATAATCTTTTGTGGTGCTGAGTACCTCATGCTTTACCTGCATCTCCTGATACCCTTCTTTATCTTTCAGACCACTTTCAAACTCCGTTACGATCTGATCGGTAAGTTTTTGAATTTCTGCATTTACTTCCTTCGTAGTCTCTTTTAGATTCTGCTGTGTTTTTGAATCCTCCTGATCTGTCTTACTCTTTTTCACAGACAGTTTTGGAGTTTCAATATCCGCGGTATGCTTTCCGTTATCATATTTGTAATCCCGAAAAGTAACTGCTTCTACCAGACCTCCTAACACAGGAATCTGATTCATTGCATGTGCCACATTCTCAGATGTATTTGGCAAAACGATAAACGCTGCGACAACCACTGCTGCAGCGGCTGCTATTTTTCTTCCCATATAGGAATTGACGACCTTCTTTTGTTTTTCTGCTTTTGCTTCTTCTATCCTTTTTTTCATCTGTTCCACCTGTTCTTGTGTCATACACGACTTTTGATACTCTTTTTTTACCTGTTCTAATGTTTCTGCATTGTTCTTCTTTTTTTCTTCCATAACAATATCTCCTTTCTATTCCCACTGCCACGCATCTGTCAGTTCTAACCGAAGTTTTTTCAGTCCCCGGTAAAGTCTGCTTTTTACGGTATTGACATTTTCATCTAACACCTTTGCAATATCTTCTATCTTCATATCCTCAAAATACCTTAATTCGATCACTGCCTTATCCTGCGGGTTCATCTGATCTAATGCTCTTTTCAGATCAATATTTTCATAGTGATCTTCCTGTCCCTGTTCTGTCGGCAGTTCGTCTAATGAAACCATCTGTTTCTTTTTGGCACATTGAAAAATCTCATTCAGCATAATCCGATAGATCCACGTTTGTGCATATTCCACATTTTTCAACGAATCACTATTTCGTATTGCCTTATAGGCTCCATTCTGTACAATATCTGCTGCATCCGCTTCATTGTGTACATAACTGTATGCCAATCGGTAATATCTGTTATAGTTTTCTAACAAAAGTTCTTCTATCTTTTGTTCCTTTACGTCTTTTCTTTGAAAAAACATTACCTGCCTGTACCTCCTTTTTTCTTTTCTAATCATTAGATTCCCCTACATAGCAAAAAGTTTCAATACTTTTATGAAATTTTTAACGCAAAAAAGCCCTGGTACACAGACTGCATATCAGGGTCTTTCGATACTTCCTTAATACACCGGATTTTCCGGTATCAAAATAGCTGCCACAATATAAGCCAGCACACCGCTTCCCGTAAATCCTAAAATCACTGCCAGAAGTCGGATCACGGTCGGGTCCACGCCAAGGTATTCACCGATTCCTCCACATACTCCTGCAAAAACTCTGTCTTTTTTAGAACGATACAATTTCTTTGTTTCCATCTCAAATTTCCTCCTTCTCTGTAACCAATGTAATATTTCCTACTCCACAATCTAAGCGTATCTCTTTTTTAGCACCGTGATCCACGGTTTTATCCTTGCCCAGTGAAGAAAAATCCTGGTCATTGATCGAGATATTTCCTACTCCACAGCTTACCTGATAATTGTAATCTTTTTCAGTGCCTGTGAGTTTTACATCAATATTTCCTACTCCACAGGTCAGGTCTGCGTTACTTGTTCTCAACTCATCGATGTCTGCATTTCCGGCACCTACCCGCAGCTTTAACCTTTCTGTCTCTAAACGCTCCGCCATAATCTCTCCGGCAGAAACCTTGAAATTGATGTTTTGTGCTTTTAAAGTAGTGTCATGTGCATCCACCGTTCCTGCATCATTATCAATTTTTATTTGGTCGAACTCCATTCCTTTTGGAATCAGTAACAGCACATGGTAATTATGTCCTTTGATCCCTTTTTCTCGCGTATCTTCTATCTTTAATACCCTGTCATTGACCGTAGCCTTGCATTTTTCCTGATCTTTTTCTACTTTTACCGTGACTTCATCCGTATCACTTTCTTCTATATCTAATGTTCCATATTTTAATTCAATTTCTAAAGAATCGATCTCTTCGCTTGAAAAACTATCCAGCGTCTTTGACACGTCACTTTCCTTTTCCCAGTCAAAAGATTCCTCTGAACTATCTGAACCGATTTCCCAAATCCAGTTTTTTAAGCCGCTCTCCCGAAACGCCTGCTGCAATTCTCCCGTTCCGGCTCCTAATACCAGTCCGGTCACGCATGCCACACCGCCAAGTACCGCACATACGGCTGCTAAGATCAGACAGCCTTTCACAAATTTTTTCATGACATACGCTCCTTTCTTCTTTGCCATGGTTTTCTACAAAGATTGACGATCCAACGGCAACATGCCGGAACTGCCCTGCCGCAGATCCATACAACACAGATCAATAAAAGGATTCCGATTGCCATTACGAAAAATCCGGCTCCTGTCACAAGGATTCCTGCTGCAATACTGCCGGAGATGCATCCGCCGATTCCCATTCCAATTAATGCCACTCCCGATATCAGAAGTCCCACTGTTGCGGCAATGCCTCCCGCTGCACATCCGAACAACACACCAAAAGCTGCCACGATCAGTCCAAATAATGTTGCTGCCACAGTGATCCAAATTGGAAACGTTAAAACAGCGATCACAATGATCATAGCAATCCTTCCTGACTTATCCTTTTGTTCATATTCTTCGTATTGTTCATGTTTTTCAAAATCTTCTGATGAAAATTCCTCTGACGATTCCTTTTCCATACATTCCGGTGCCTGGATACTGCTCTGCGGTTCCTCGAGCAGATCACGCTTGATGTTCTCTGCTACTTTTTCAGGAGAACCCAGTTCCTCAATGACCTGTGCCTCATTTTCCATACCGGCTTCTTCAAAATAACTCTCATAATATGTAAGTGCATCTTCTCTTTCTTCCGCAGAAATATCTGCTAAACACTCACGCAGTCTCTCCATAAATACTTTTCGGTTCATTTAATCTCCTCTCCAGAAAACAGCAGACTGATTTTAGAAGAATAATCCGCCCATTCCCTGCGATATAATAAAAGCTGTGCTCTTCCGGCATCCGTAATCTTGTAATACCGCCGGTTCCTGCCCGCACATTCCACATCGTATACTTCTAAACACCGGTTCTTTTGCAGCCGCCGGAGTACCGGATAGAGTGTCGATTCCGAAACCTCGATCGTACTGCGTACTTCCTGTGTGATCTTATATCCATATGTGCCTTCTTCCTCTTTGGAAACAACTGCAAGAACGATTGCATCCAAAAGAGCCGCACCCGTCTGAAAAATCATGGAATCTCTCCTTGCTATTTGATGGTCAATATTATATGACGTATAATATTGGTTGTCAAGTATGTTGCAGATAAAAAACAACCGCAATAGCAGGTATAACATCCATGATGTCCTGCTACTGCGGCTTATAAAACATCTGTCTGGACAACATCTGCTTTTAAAACCATCCCACGCATCGTCCGATCCAGTAAATGAGTCCTAACACCCAGCTTGTAAAAATTCCATAGAGGATGACCGGCCCTGCGATCGTAAATATCTTACATCCGATTCCAAACACCTGACCCTCTTTTTTGAACTCGATTGCCGGCGAAGCCACGGAATTGGCAAATCCGGTGATTGGCACCAATGCTCCGGCACCTCCCCATTTTGCAAACGTTGGGTAAATATTAAATCCTGTTAGAATAATACTCAACAAAATTAACAACATACTGCACCAGCTTCCTGCTGTCTCTTTGTCAAGTCCAAACCGGTTCATAGCTACGTTTAAGATCACCTGACCGATAACACAGATAACACCTCCTACGATAAACGCTTTTACCATATTTCCAAAAAGATTATTCGTCGGAGTCACCTGTTTTACATACTCATTATACTCTTCATTTTGAATCTGCTTATCTTCTTCCTTCACTCTGTTTTCCTCCTTATTACAGCGTACTCATATACCCTGTCCAAAAATAGAACAATGCACCCGCCATTTTTCCAAATGCCATAAATGCCAGTGCCCATGCCAGTCCGATACTCAATTTATAACGCCGGAATACAATGGGAAATGTATTGATGATCTCTGCTAAAGAAACGGCAATGCAGCCCACAAAAATGCCTGCACAAAAACCGAACAGGATCAACAAAATCCTGCCTGCCGGCATGGACATATCCGAATAGGTGGAGATCACATTTCCAACAACACCCCCTAACAGGATCATCGTTTCATAGGAAAATACCGCCCTTGCCGTATTCGACTTTCCGATCAGTCTCGGGATAACACCGATGGCAATTAAAAAAGCAAATGTTCCGGCAGATACTGCAAAGCCTGCAAACAATCCCATCAATGCTAAGATCACATGGTTAACCCACATCGATATTGCTTCCTCCCCTGCTGCTGTTTTCGATAAATGTTGTATCTATATCATTTTCATACTTACGCATTTCCACCTGCAGCGGAGTCGGGTCCGGTGTGATCTTCTTTCTTCCGACATGGTTAAAAAATACCAGGATTCCAAACGCAATACCGATAGAATAAAACACTTCCAGTTCCGTAAATCCACTGGACTCTTTTCCCATCACCTGCATATAAAATTTTGAAAAAACTTCACTGACGCCGACATCGTTATTGAATGCCATGATCGTAAAGGCGGAACCGAAAAAGATCACAATGCACAATAAAATGGTCTTTAAATAAGCAACCCCCATCGGTGGATTCAGTCTTGGCACATATTCCACAATAAAGTCTGCCTCACCCTCATTTTGCACATCTGCATTCGGATAATCCTCATGGATCAGCTGAATGATCTTTAATATGGAAAATACCTGAAACTGATTTTTTTTCGCATGCATTCCCTGAAAAGAATACACTTTTTTCTGACGGATCTTGCGCAACATCCCGACATCCGTACACTCAATTTTCGCGATGTCACCCAGCGTAATATTGCGGTTATGCACCAATACATTTTTATCTATCTTAATATAAATCGTCTGACTGCTCATCTATTCCTCCATCACCAGCACGGCACCTGCCATATTCTGTGCCTGTTTTCCTGCACGATCATAACAAAGGAGCCCAACTACCAATACAATGACGATCATGGAAAACAGACACAGTCTGTATGTCTTCTGTTTCATCTTATCACCTCGTTTTTCCATTTGCCTCTAGTATGTCAGTTTTTTCTAAAAATATTCTTTTCTTTTTTATTGAAATAAAGATTGACAAGCTCCTCTTTTTTGCATACTTTATTTATAGATTGCGTGAGGTCATTTCTCACACATCGCTAATTTACAATGATACAAATACACGAGGTCACTATGAATAAAAATCAGGAAATTTTATCTTTGGCAGTGCTTGCCGGAGAAATTCTCATAAAAAACGGAGGCGAAATTTTTCGCGTGGAAGATACGATGATGAGGATCATTGAATCCTACGGCATCACAGACTACAATGTCTATGTTCTCTCAAACGGAATTTTTGCCACCATTGATGAACAGGGCAGCCACCCCTACAGTCTGGTCCGTCATGTTGCTTTCAGCAATGTAAATTTAGAACGGATCGCTGCCGTAAACCAGCTCTCCCGCGAAATCTGTGAGTTCCACTATCCTCCGGGCGAAGCTATCCAAAAAATGAAAAACTGCAGCACCCTTCTCAGTGAAAAACAGTTACTCCGACACCTGGCTTCCGGATTTGGCTGTGCCGCATTTACCCTGCTTTTTGGTGGAAAATATTTAGACTGCTTTTTTTCTCTTTTTATTGGAATTGCCCTGCAGTCCTTTTTGTACCATGCCAGAATACGGCAGTCCTCCCGCTTTTTTTATACGATTGCCGCAAGTGCTCTCGTAACGGCACTCAGCATTTTACCTTATGCCCTGCATGCACCTGTCATGGTCGATAAAATGGTCATCGGCTGTATCATGCCACTTGTTCCGGGACTGCTTTTAACCAATGCCATTCGGGATTTCTTTAATGTAGATTTTCTTTCCGGTGTCATCCACATGGTAGACGCACTTGTAACAGCGCTTTGTATCGCTGTTGGTGTCGGTGCCGTGATGACCTGTTACCAGTTTTTCGGAGGTATTTTATTATGATCGGACAATTATTATTAGCGTTTATTTCTACCTTTGCTTTTGCCATACTGTTTTCTGCTCCACGCTCACAGTATTTTGCCTGTGGTCTTTGCGGCTGCTTTACCTGGGGAATGTACCTGCTTTTTCAAAAGTTCGGCAACAGTGTTGTAATCGCTGCCCTTTTTGCTACCTTCTTTGTAACCGTTTTAGCAAGAATACTTTCTATTATAAAAAAAGCTCCCGTTACTATCTATCTGGTAACAGGAATCCTTCCTTTAGTTCCGGGTGCCGGAATCTATTATACTTCTTACCACCTGATCATGAATCACGGCAGAATGGCTGCCTCTATGGGGCTGGAAACTTTCAAGATGGCAGGTGCCATTGCACTGGGTATTATCTTCGGTTCTGCGATACCGATGAAATGGATACAGAAATGTCGGAAATGCTCGTAGGGGTATTCCTGTTCCCGGCTATCCCCACTGACATGCTGCGTTTCCTGTTCGTCTCACACGCCTTTTTGCTCATGTTTTGTGCAACTCACCCTACGGGCTCAGACAGGCACAAAACACGAGCGGCGGTGTGCTCCTCACGACGGAAGCCTCGCAACTGTCTGTGTGGATAGCCGAGAACTGCTACATTGTGTAGAAAATCACTAAAATAACTTATTTTAAGGATTACTTAATCAGAAGTTTTGAGAACTTGTATTTTAAAATTTTTAATTCATGTAAGTATAGGAAATCTCAATGTAAAACTCAACTCACTCCTCCCGAACTGCTTTAGAAAACGTATATCCCAGCGAGCTCCCGGCGATTATGAAAAGTTTCTTTTTGTGCTATGGAGATGAAACTCCCGGAAGCGTGGAGCCCTCTGGCGAACACGCTCCCTGCTTTTAAGGAGGTTCATCGGAATGGTCAGCACAATGAAACTTGGAATAATCGTCGGGAGCCCGCTGAACATATCACTTCCTAACACAAAAAGCTCATACATCAATCCCATCGCATAAACACCGGAAAGCCTTGCTGTCAGCACACTCCGTTCAGTGATCGGCATTGCAAACAAAAGATCATTGTCCCTTACCTGATACAGAGTGGAAAATGTGTTAAAAACACTTCCGAACACTCCTAAGGTCACACTGACAATACCCATCAGAGCCATATAAAGCCATGCAAAGACTTCCATCAGTTGTTTTTTGATCAATGTTTTTGTCATTGCACATCCTCCAATTCCAAAAATACATCTTCTAAAGAAGCATCGCCTCTGACTTCATCCATCGTCCCGGATTCACAAAGCTCCCGCATGGTCGTTTTCAAAAGATGTGATGCCTTTGGGTCGAGCCCCACGAAAGGTTCATCCATAATGATCAGCTTCGGTTCATGGACAAGCGCGGAAATGATCGCCAGTTTTTGCTTCATACCATGGGAATAGGCAGAGATCGGCTGTGCAAGATCCTCCGTCAGTTCAAACATATCTGCATATTTGCGGATACGCTCCTGACGTTCCTTCGCACCCACTTTAAAAATATCTGCCACAAAATTTAAAAACTGTATCCCCGTCATAAAGTCGTACAGATCCGGATTGTCCGGAATATATGCCAGCTTTGCTTTACATGCAAGCGGCTGTTCCTTTACGGAGGTTCCGTCGATCAGGATTTCCCCTTCCTCAAACTGTAATATTCCACAACAGGATTTAATGGTTGTCGTTTTCCCCGCACCATTATGCCCGATAAATCCATAGATTTCTCCCGGCCGGATATGTAAGGACAGATTGTCCACTGCCTTTTTGTCTCCATATACTTTTGTCAGATTTTTAATCTTTAACACGATATGCCCTCCACCTTGTTATTTATCTGTATTGTACCTTTCGGAGCATTTTTCTCATAGGCATATTTTGTAGCAGAATGTATCTTTTTTATAGAAAATCCTTTATCAAAAAAGCAGGATGGCAGAACATCCCTTCCGCAAAGTACAGCCCTTACCATAACCATACCTGCGGATTTCTGACATTCTGCCACTTATTTCCTGTTTATTTATATGAAGTTTCTATATCACATGTTTACGCTGCCCTGATGTTGTAGCAGTTTTTATGCCTCTAATAATTTTTCTACCGAAGCTAATTTAACGCAGAGGACAAAGACTTCTGCTGCCTGACGAAGTTCCTCTAAAGTCGGATAAGACGGTGCAATCCTGATCACAAAATCTCTTGGATCGGTTCCATATGGGAATGGTGCTCCGGCTCCGGTCAGGACTACGCCTGCCTCTTTTGCTTTTTTTACCACAGAAGTTGCACAGCCTTCTAAAGTTTCAAAGGTAATGAAATATCCGCCAAGAGGTTTTGTCCAGGTTCCGATACCAAGACCTTCTAATTCTTTGGTTAAGATCTCATCCACCATTTCAAATTTCGGACGCAGGATGTCTGCATGCTGTTTCATCTTTGCTTTGATGCCATCTAAATCCTTGAAATATTTTATATGACGGTACTGGTTGACTTTGTCATAACCGATCGTCTGAATGGTCATACTCTTTCTGATAAAATCCAGATTCTTTTTTGAAGATGCCATGGCTGCAATTCCTGCTCCCGCAAAGGTCACTTTAGAAGTAGATGCAAACTCATAGACAATATCCGGATTTCCTGCTTTTTCACACTCTGAAATAATGTCTAAAAGCTCTGCCTGTCTGTCCTCATATAAATGATGTACTACATAGGAATTATCCCAGAAAATCCTGAAATCTTCTGCTGCCGGTTTTAACGCCGCGAAACGTTTTACCGTCTCATCGGAATAGACATAACCCTGTGGATTGGAATATTTCGGCACACACCAAATTCCTTTTACGGAAGGATCATTATTGACATACTGTTCTACCATATCCATATCCGGTCCGTCTTCTGTCATCGGGATATTGATCATTTCGATGCCAAAATGCTCGGTAATCGCAAAATGTCTGTCATATCCCGGAACAGGACAGAGAAATTTAATCTTATCTAAATGACACCAAGGCGTACTTCCACAGACACCATGTGTCATAGAACGTGACACGGTATCATACATGATCGTAAGACTTGCATTTCCAAATACCAGTACATTCTCAGCTTTTGTTCCCATCATATCTGCCATCAGTTTTTTTGCTTCCGGAATACCATCCATCTCACCGTAATTGCGTACATCAATTCCGTTTTCTGCAACCATCTCACTCTTAGAATCCAGTACGTCTAAAATATCCATGACCATATCCAACTGCTCGACTGCCGGTTTTCCTCTTGCCATGTTCAGACTCAGATCCATCTTCTGGTATTCCTTATACGCTGCTTTCAAACTTTCTTTTTCCTGTAACAACTCTTCTTTTGACATTTCCTGATAAGACTTCATATTTCCTCCTAAACTCCTTCATGCTTTATCATATTAGTTTTCTGTCTGATTGCCTCTTAAAAACTGTAAATGCTCCTTAATCTGTTTTTCATAACCGATCTCTGTCGGCTCATAAAAGACCTCGTCTTTTAAGGCATCCGGCAGATATTGTTGTTCTACATAGTGGTTCGGGTAATTATGTGCATATAAATAACCCAGACCATGTCCTAATTTTTCGCTTCCTTTATAATGGGCGTCCTGTAAATGTACCGGCACCGGAGCAGTCATCGTCTGCTTCATGCACTCGGTTGCCCGGTCAACGGCTAAATAGGATGCATTACTCTTTGGAGCCGATGCTAAATAAGTAGCTGCCTGTGCTAAAATGATCCTTGCCTCCGGCATCCCGATCCGCTCTACTGCTAATGCTGCAGAAACTGCCACATTCAATGCATTCGGGTCTGCATTTCCCACATCCTCGGATGCACTGATCATCATTCTCCTTGCAATAAACCGGATATCTTCGCCTGCATACAACATTCTAGCGAGATAATAAACGGCTGCATCCGGATCCGAACCGCGGATACTCTTGATAAATGCAGAGATCGTATCATAGTGCTGATCTCCCATTTTATCATACCGCACTGCCCGCTTCTGTATACATTCCTGTGCTACGTCTAGGGTAATGTGGATCTTACCGTCCTCGCTCCGCTCCGTGGTCAGTACGCCAAGCTCTATTGCCGTTAATGCTGCCCTTGCATCTCCATTACTGATATCCGCTAAAAAATCCTCGGCATCCGGCTCTAAAACGGCATGGTAGGCACCCATTCCCCGTTCCTCATCGGTTACGGCACGTCTTAAAAGTATGCGGATGTCCTCTTTATCTAATGACTTTAATTCAAAAATGACTGACCTTGAGAGCAGTGCCCCATTTACCTCAAAATACGGGTTCTCTGTGGTTGCCCCGATCAAGATGATCGTACCGTCCTCGACAAACGGAAGCAGATAATCCTGCTGTCCCTTGTTAAAGCGATGGATCTCATCTATAAAAAGGATCGTCCGTCTTCCATACATGCCAAGACTGTTCTTCGCCTGTTCGACCACAGCCTCCATATCCTTTTTTCCGGCGGCAGTTGCATTGATCGACACAAATTCTGCTTTCGTTGCTCCCGCAATGACCTTTGCAAGTGTGGTTTTTCCGGTACCGGGTGGTCCGTAGAAAATAACCGAACTCAACTTGTCTGCCCGGATCGCACGGTAAAGCAGCTTATCCTTTCCGATAATGTGCTGCTGTCCAACCACCTCCTCTAATGTCTTTGGTCGCATTCTATTTGCCAGCGGAGATTCATTTTGCATATTTTGTTCTCTCATGTAGTCAAATAAATCCATTTTTATCCCCTTATCCTTATAAAATATACATCATTTTGCAAGTTGAAGCAATACAAATTTCATTTTTATGGATTTTTATTCAAAAATCACCTCATCCACGGTAACGAATTCATATCCCTGTTTTTCTAAGGCATCAATGATCCCAAGTGCTGCCTCCACACTGCTTTCCGATGCATCATGCAGTAAAATGATATCATCTTCCTCCACCGCTTTTACTACTTTTTCTATGACGGTAGACGAACTTCCGCAGCACCAGTCGAGCGGGTCCACGTCCCAAAGCACGATCATCATATTCTTCGCACAACTGCATTCCGGTGGCTCATTTCCAAACGGCGGTCTTAAATACTGCGGATATTCTCCGGTAATCTTATGGATTGCCTCACTTGTCATCCGGATCTGCTTTGCAGCATCCGTTTTAGAAAGGTTCGCTAGATTGACATGGTCATAGGAATGATTTCCAATCATATGTCCTTCCTGATACATTCTCTTTACAATATCGGGATATGCTTCTGCCTGCTTTCCCAACAAAAAAAAGGTTGCCTTGACATTTCTCTTTTTCAGTCCGTCTAAGAGCATCTCCGTATAATCCGGATCAGGACCATCATCAAAAGTCAGTGCTACCTTCTTTTTCACTGCATCTGCGTCCTCTCCTTTTGCCTGCACGTCTCCATTTTGAACAGGAACCGTATTCTGTGCGACTCTTTGCTCCATGTTTACAGTCAAAACCTGAACTGCCAGCAGTGTCCATGCCAGCAGATTGATACATAACAACCATTTTGCAGCTTTTTTCATGATAACTCCACAGTATTTTTCTTTCTGTAGAATCCTATGCTTTTTCCTCTTTACTTATGTTCTGCATTTCATTCTCTTCTGTATCTAAATAATGCAAAAAACGTTTGATCTCTGCCCATGCCTTCTTCGATTCCGGCATCAGCAGCATTGCCATTTGAAACACATGGAACATTCCCTCATATATGGAAAGTTTTACTTTGCCTCCGGCTTCTTTTGCTTTTTTCGCAACTCTGGTCGAATCGCTTAAGAGCATTTCATAGGAACCCACCTGTATCAGCAGTGGTGGAAATCCTTCATAATCACCAAATAAGGGAGAAATATACTCATTCGTCGGGTCATTGTCTCCAAGGTAGTCCTTGTTATATAACATACTGTCCCTTGTTTTTCCAAACAACGGGTCTTTTTCAAAGTTTGTTTCCACTGATTCGCCGCTGATCGTTAGATCTGTCCACGGTGACATGGCGATCACACCGGACGGCAGCGGTTCTTTATGGTTTTTCAGCCATAGGCAGAGTGCCAATGCCAATCCGCCACCGGCGGAATCTCCTGCCACAACAATTTTTTCTGCCGGATATCCCTGCTCTAACAGCCAGTGATATGCCGCGATCGTATCCTCTAATGCCGCCGGATACGGATGCTCCGGTGCAACCCGGTAATCAATGGTCAATACACGGCAGTTGCCGCCCAACTCACTGTAAAGTGCCGCAAACGAACGGTATGCATTCTTCATCGTGGCTATATATCCGCCTCCATGAATCTGCAGCACCACCCGGCTGCCCACATTTTCCACCGGCTCTAACAGCTCCATGGTAAAATTTTCCATAAGGATCATGGTATTGGTAAACTGCTCCGGACATTTCCACTCCGGTTCTAAATCCACAGCTCTTTTTCTTAACTCTCCGCTTTTTATCTTTTTGCCGATCAACAGATCATTTGAAAAACGGGCAATCAGATCACGGATCACTTTTCCTCTGATACTTTCTGCCATATTTTCTTCTTACTCCTTACGCCTCAGTTTCCTAAACATGAAATCTTCTCTTCAATTCCGCTCTCGCACGGCTTCCGCCAATGATAAAGGTGCCGAGGAACAAAAATACCGAAACAGCAAGTGCGATCTCACTTAAAAATGGTTTTGTAATGACATCCTTCTTCCATAAAATGATCGGAAAGATACTGCACAAAATGCAAAAAAGCTGAAACAGCAGATAACTCGGCCAGTTCCTCCAGTTGACGATCATCAAAAGTATGATCGCCACATTCAGCATGATCACGCCTGCCGGCAGGACATAGTTCAAAGACCAGCCACGATAACCGGCCACTTCATCAATCAGAAAGAGCAGTCCGATACTGAATATCGTCAAAAGAATAATCTTACTGCGGTAGCCTGCATCGTTTTGGATTCCGATCTTCATAATCAGATAAATGTAAATAAATACTCCTGCCGTAATCGCACTCCACCAGATTCCCTTATGATGGTTTACATTGATGAATACCAACAGTGCCTCTGCCATAACGGCTAAAAATACATAGATACGGATGATCAGTGCAAAACGTTTTTCCCGGATTCCCACATCAGGATATGCCGCTTCTCTTTCGCTTCCGTCCTGTTCCACCACACAATGGCACAGCGGGCAGACTCCGGTACGGTCTAAAATCTCTATTTTACAATTTCTGCATTTACTCATAACACACACCATTACTTTCTATCGAAACATCCAGTCCATCGGACGCTAACTTTCTAAAAAAAGCTTTCTGTACGGAAGTATCTTTTAAAATAAAACTAAACGTAAACACCAGTGTATCCTTGTAAGAACAGATCGTTCCTTTTAAGTTCTGCCCTTTGGACATCGCAAGATAGGCATGAAATCCCTCTATATATGGCTCATATTCCTCCCGCACGGAAATATTTCCTATATTGGTAATGGTAGAAGTATTTGCCAGTGCCGCCGATGTATAGACCGAACGAATGGCAAGTTTTTTCAATACCAACGGGACTGCCCTTGCGATCAATATCTTTTCGTTGGATACATTATAAGAAAAAATATCCTCTAAATGCTCTTTATTGATCTGTGACCGCAGACTCTCACACACGATCTTTAGTACCTCTTCAAAGGTATAGGTTTCCTTTTTGGCTTCAAATTCTGCCGAGACCATTGCAAAAAAATTCTTTGTCGTCACAGAGTTAAAAAACGGACGCAGATTGACCGGAACGGCGACACGGACCGGACGTTTCTCCGGCATCCCATGCATATACTCCGTATAAATACTCCAGATAAAGACACTGACTAAATATTCATTGATACTTGCTCCCATCTTCTTACAGACACTTTTTAGCTGTGGGATATTCAAATATCCGTGTATTACGCCAAACTCCGGCTCTTTGAATTTTTCTCCTTTGAGCAGATATGCCTTCTGGGTCTTATAAATCTTCTGGCTGCTCTTTCTGTAATTCTTGATAAAACTATCCTCTGTATTTAACGAAGTCTCACTGCAAAGAGCATCGCCTCCCACCTGCTCACGAAGTTTCGGATGAGCCAGACGCAGATATTGATAAGTCAGCTCCCGTAAAAAATTGATACCGCCCATTCCATCGGTCAGCACATGGAAAACTTCTAAATTGATCCGCTTCTTATAATAAGTTACCCAGAACAGATAACTCCGATTCTTGTTCTGTACAATGTAACGGCATGGATAGGTTTCCTCCTCATGCACCCGCGGAGCCCTCTTTACATTTTCTTCAAAATAATACCAGAAAATTCCCTGCCGCAGCCGCACATGAAAAATTTCAAATTTCGGCAATACAATATCCAATGCCTGCTGTAACAGATCCTGTTGTACTTCTTCTTTTAAGACAACACTGATCCGATACACATTCGTCATCTCACTTCCGGCAATGACCGGAAATACATGTGCTGTATTGTCTAATTTATCCCATCTTAATGTTCCCTGTTTTTCTTCGGTTCTTTTCATACCGTCCCCTTTTCTGTGTTTTTTCTTTCTATAGTAGTATAAGAGTATTTTCCCCCTGTGTAAAGGGTAGTTTTGGGTATTTCCTATAGAGCAAAAAAAGAGGGAAAGTACAACCTTCCCTCTAATGCAAACTATATTTGTGAATTCGATTTTTATCCCTGCATAAATCTTGCCAAAAACTGTCTGGTCCGTTCTTCCTTCGGGTGTTCGATGACTTCCTTTGGATCACCCTGCTCAATGATATATCCGCCATCCATAAAGATCACACGGTCTGCTACATCCCTTGCAAAGCTCATCTCATGTGTCACGATCACCATGGTCATTTTTTCTTCCGCAAGTTCACGGATTACTTTTAAAATCTCTCCGGTCAGTTCCGGATCTAATGCACTTGTCGGTTCATCAAAAAACAGAATTGACGGTTTTAATGCAAGTGCTCTTGCAATGGCTACCCTCTGCTGCTGTCCCCCTGAAAGCTGGCACGGATAGACATCTGCTTTGTCCCCTAAGCCCATTTTCTCCAAAAGACGTCTTGCTTCTTTTTCTGCTTCTTTTTTACTCTGCTTCTGGACACTGACTGGCGCATCCATAATATTTTTCAACACCGAATAGTGTGGAAACAGATTAAAATTCTGAAATACCAGTCCGTAACTTCCTTCATAATGGATCGTTCCGCTGTCTGCCTGCTCTAAGCCTGTGCAGCAACGCAGCAGCGTAGATTTTCCGGAACCGGACGGACCGATGATCGCAACGACTTCTCCTTCTTCTACCCCAAGAGAAATGTCATGCAGTACATCGAGGTCTTCAAAACTTTTCTTTAAATTCTCTATCTCTAATAACTTCATCGCATTTCTCCTACTGATAATAAGACAGGCGTTTTTCTAAATATTCCATGCCTACCGCTACGATCAGATTAAATATGTAATAAAACAGTCCCGCTACAAACAATGGTACGATCGTGGTCTGTGCCGCTGCGATCTGTTTTGCGATCGTAAACATCTCTGCATATGCCAATACAAATGCCAGTGAAGTGTCTTTGACCAGTGTGATAACTTCATTTGTCACCGGCGGCAGCACCCTTTTTACCATTTGTGGAAAAATAATCTTCCAAAATGTCTGGACTCTGGAATATCCAAGGACTTTTGCTGCCTCACGCTGTCCTACCGGGATCGACTGGATACCGGAGCGGTAAATCTCTGCAAAATACGCCGCATAGTTGATACTGAATCCGATGATCGTTGCATAGAACCGGTACTCGGTGGAAATATTCTGCCGGAATACATAATACGGTCCGAAATAAACCACTAAAAGCTGTAACATCAGCGGTGTTCCACGCATAATGGATATATAAAATTTTGTGATCCATTGAAGCGGTTTTATCTTAGACATTCTCGCAAATGCCACTAAAAGTCCCAATGGAAGAGAAAACAGCAACGTCAGCACAAATATGGAAACAGATGCCCCCATACCCGGTAAAAGCTGACGAAACATGATATCAAATGCCATTTCTTTGCTCCTTACTTACCAAGACATACCATATCTGATAAATCCCATTTTTTTGCGATATCATCAAATGTACCGTCTTTTACCATCTCATCTAATGTACTCTGTACCTGATCTCTTAACTCTTCATTTCCAAGTTTGAAACCAACTGCATACTGCTCTGTACGGATCTTATCATCTAACATTGCAAATCCTGTTCTGGATTCTAACTGATAATCTGCCACACCGATATCTACTACGATCGCATCTACGGCTCCTGCCTCAAGGTTCATAAATGCTGTGTTATAATCTGCTACCTGCTGTAAGTCTGAAAAACTTGCTGCTAATTTTAAGTTTTCTTCGTTGTCCTCTTCGTCTGTCAATGCTGCAAGTCCTGAAGAATCTGCCTGTACTGCTACGACTTTCCCTGCTAAATCCTCTTTTTTCTCAATTCCTGAACCCTCTTTTACTACTACAACAATAGAGTTATCTACATATGGTTTTGACCATGTGTAGTCATCCTCACGTCCTGTGATCGTAAATCCGTTCCAGATACAGTCGATGGAACCTGAATTTAACTCCATATCTTTAGAATCCCAGTCGATTGGCTGTTTTACAAGTTCCCAGCCATTACGGGCACATACTTCCTGTGCTAAATCCAAGTCAAATCCTACATATTCGCCATTGTCATCTTTATATCCGTATGGAGGATATTCTGCATCAAATCCAACGATAAACTGTTTATCGGAATTTTCCTTATCCTTAGAATCCTCTGTCTTTGTCTCTTTCTTTGCAGATGTATCTGCGTCTTTACTGCTTCCGCAGCCTGCCATTGTAAATACCATTGCCGCTGCCATAAGCACTGCTGCAAATCCGGTTGCTCTTTTCATAAAAAAATCCTCCTTTTTCATTCACTGTACTTTAGTATACTACCATGATAAAACAGTAATGTAAAGGAAGATTTTAAGGATTTTTGTAATATGTTAAGATTCTAAAATGATCGCAACGGTCAGGCTCTGTCCATCCTCACTGTATGCCCTGATTCTCCGCTAACATCTGCGTCAATTCATCTGCATGCTCTATGATATGAAAATAATTAGTCAGATTGACCCTTCCTCTCCTCTGTGATTAACAATAAAACTCTGAGCCCCATCCACTTCCTTCTGTGGATGAGGCTCAGTTTGTGTTTCCTATGAACTCTTTGTATTAATACTTCTTATTCTTACTTCCTACTGACATTTCTTTCTCTTTTTATCGGCTGCTATAACTCCTGCCATTCCTGCTACAGAAACACACAATATTCCTGCCCAGAGTATCGGCTGGAAGGTATCACCGGTCTTCGGTGCCTTTACCTGTGTATTGGTTGTGCTGTTGTTTGTTCCATTGCCCGATGTGTTCGTATTTGTATCCGGTTTTTTATTATCGGAAGGATTCTTAGTATCAGAATTATCCTTCTTTGCAATCGTCAGACTGGTAGTTGCATAGCCGTCCGTAAATTTGAATTTTACGGTATGCTTTCCTACGGATAAAGTATTCACAAAATCTTTTTTGAATTTTACATAAGTAGAACCGCTCCATGTCGTATAGTTCTTGCTGTCTACAGTCTTACCATCAATTTCAATTCCATTAAAATTCTTATACTTACCGTCTGCACGCATGGTCAGACTTCCGTCCTTATCAATGGTATGGGTAGCATCTGCTCCCTCGATCACCTTATATTTCTTCTGTGTAGGCTTCTCCGGGTTGGTTGGTTTTTCCGGGTCTGGTTTCGTTGGGTTCTCCGGATCCGGTTTCGTTGGTTTTTCCGGGTCCGGCTTGGTCGGATTCTCCGGATCTGGTTTTGTTGGATTCTCCGGGTTACTTGGTGTCAGTTTTGGAATGCTGGCACTGTCTACCACTGTTCCACATACCGTACACTCCTTATGTCTGCTTCCTTCTTTCGTGGAAGTAGGTAATTTGTCGATGATCCAGTCACTCTTGGTATGTCCGTTATTTACGGTAATGGATACGGTAGTCCTGTTCCCTGCTTTGTCTACTGCTTCTATTTTCTGTTTTCCGCTCTTTGGAGAGACCGTAAACTTATCATCCTTTAAAGTTACTTTTTTGCCGTCTAATTTTACGGTATCTAAGTCCTTGTCGGTAACGGTTACTGTCACCTTACTGCAATAGGTCTTTCCGTTCGTAACACCGGTAATCTCTGGTGCTGTTGTGTCCGTAGAATTGATCGTAATCTTTGCAATTGTATTTTCTACGAACTGATAGTTTGCAGTTGCCTTTCCACCGCTGTAAGTTACTTCAAAATTCTTAACATTGGTATCATTTGTATTCACGGTTCCTTTTACTTTGGCAGTTGGTTTTTGGAATCCTGCAATACTGTTCTCATCCTCGCCATCTGCAAATCCATCTACTCTGACGGTAAGTGCCGGCATTGCATCACCTCTGTCGATCACAACATCCGCAACGGATACTAACAGTTTTCTCGGTTCAATGGTAAATGTCCAGCTGCTGTCTGTCAGACCGGAAGCTGCAAGATAATTATCATTTTCTGCCACATTGATCTTTGCGATATATGTTCCGGCATTGACCGGTGTGACTTTCTTTCCGTTCTGATAATATTCTACTGTGATATCTCCGCAGGAAGTCCCATTTTTTTTCGATATTTCTGCTGCCTTTGCTTCCCCATTGTAAATCAGACTCTGTGGTGCTTTAAACTGAAAATCGGATGCTTTTAATGTAGCAGCTTCTTTTTTCAAAAAAAGCTCATTATTGTCTTCTTTTATTACGAAACCATCCTTATCACTGACAAATTTAGATACATCCGACTCTTTCAACACATAACCTTTACCATAGATATATCTGGCATCTCCTCCACCTATGGAAACAGGATAGGTTTCGAGAGCACTGGTAATACCTATCTTAGCATTTCCCGCTAAGGAACCTTCCACATATACATTTGATCCGAAATCCGACAGATAAAGATTATTGGCTGTTCCTGTGGTATAGCGCTGTTCTGTTGTACTCCAGATACCGTCCTTATAATTGCCACTGATATTGATATCACTGTTTAAAAGACATGCTCCACTTACCGGAACGAAAACACCGCCTCCGTTTCCACTTGTACTATTGCCGGTGATCGTACCTCCATACAGTCTCTCTACATTATAGACACCGCCTCCGTTTCCTTTAGCAGTATTTCCACTGATGGTTCCACCGGTCATGCGGGCGGAACCACCTCCAAATTCATAGATTCCGCCTCCATTGCCGGCAACTGTGTTACCACTGATAGTTCCACCAGCCATTTCAAAATATCCACCATTGCCAATCACATAAACCGTTCCGTTACTCTCGGATACATTATTTCGGATCTCACTGCCTTCTTTCATAGTCACCGTACTATAATGATTTACATATATGGCTGCGCCTTCCTTTGCATGGTTATTCTCAATCACGGTACCACTTTCTAAATTTACCAAAATACTCTTAGATTTAAGTGCCGGTGATGCAGTCTGTGTATTTCCGTCCTTATTTCCATCCACGATGATATTCTTCAATGTAACGACATCTGACTTATGACCATTGGCACCATCAAAATCCAGTATTACATCTGTATGACTCTTACCCCGGATCAACTTTGATACATTGGATGCATCCGGACTCTGGATCGTCACTGCTCTTCTGACATATACCGTATCTGTGATCGTTATGTCATTCATGACATTGATAAGACTGATATATTGATTTTGGGCTGCCGCCTGCAGCTCAGTCAATGTCTTAACATTTGCAACACCTGTTGGCTCGATCCGTATGTATTTATAACCATTTAATACCGTATCCTTGGCTGCCTGTGTTCCCGGTGCAGCATCGCCGGTAAATACATTATAGTCTTCATAACCATACCCACTCTTATCTATACCGGAAGGAGACTCATAAGCAGCAGCACCTCCAAAAGCTGTCAGAACAGCAGAGTTTTTCACATAAATACTCTGTTGTGCAAAAATACCTTTTCCCGTACTGCCATCGCCCGCTGCTTCAAGCTTCGTCCTGATCCCATCGATTTTCAGCACTCCTCCCGATGATATGGCCGTAGCACCACTTTTCGCCCGGACTTTCACTTCCACGCCATCTGAGACAGTCATACCGGAACCTGCCTGTATTGCCTCTTTTCCGTCGCTTTCCACTGTCAGACTGCCCGTTCCGCCACCATATCCGCCATAGCGGATCGTCAAATAGCCGGTTACCTCTATCGCTGTTTCATTCTGCGTGGCAGTCACGATATTCGTATTTGTTTCCTGATTGTTGCATACATATATGGTAAGATTTCCATTCGCTTTGATCGTATGTGCCTCTAAATTATTCAGCCAAAGCTCACCCGCCGTATCGTAATATGCACTATGGTCCTCATAAGTACCTGTTGCACCGCTATCAGCAGTATCACCATTTTTAAAATACTCATTACCGCCCGCATGCAATTCCACACCATCTACAAATACGCTCGCGGCATTCTCTGCTGCGGATATCTGCATTGACATTTGTGGCAGCATTGGTAATATTCCAAGTACCAGCACTGTGCAAAGCAGCCAGGCAATCCCCTTTCTTATCTTATTTGTCTGCCTCATGTGTTACCTCCTTACATCCATACTCCCAAATTGACATAGTTTTACATTTTTTATATAATATATATTACACCGTACATCAGTGTACGATACAAGAGTTTTTTCTAAATTTTACAGCATTTTTGGAGGTTTTATGAGTCAGAAAGAAGATCGTCTGATGTCTATCGGAGAAATTGCAAAATCCCTTGGCATCACACGAAGAATTATATTGAATTATGAAGAAAAAAATCTGTTGCAGGCAGATGTAAAAGACGGGGCTACCGGCAACCGTTACTACCTGGCAGACTCCCTGACGAAGATACGGACGATCCGCGTACTGCAAAACCTCGGTCTGTCTTTGGATGACATCCAGGCATATTACGACGGAACTACTGATATGGAGCCTATGATCGAGCGTTTAGAAAAGCTTCGTGATGAATTAAATCTCAATATTGAAAAACTAAAACAGCGTGTAAAAAGCGACAATGACTTTGAACTCCATACGGTCACGATCCCGGAACAGACCATTTACCGCCGCACAATGCGTGCTGACACCGTAGAACAGAGAAAAGAACATTTACGGGATATTATCCCTGATGCTATGCGAAAATACGGCTCAGACACCAGCAAACGCATGTATTTTATTGAATATCCGTTAGATGACCCGAACCTGATTTCCTATTGTATTGCAGTCCCACCGCAGAGTGAGGGCGAATACATTCACAGACTGCCGGAAGAAAAAGCACTCTGCATTTTTTACCACGGCAGCTATGAATCGATCCCTGACATACGCGACAGACTGATTACATATGCGAAGGAACATGGATTTTCTTTAAAGGGAACCTGTCGGCATATCTATCTCGAAGGTCCCCCGGCACATACAGACCCGAGTAAGTTTATTACGCAGGTGGCTTTGTTGGTGGAGTGAGAATAAGGTATTGATAAATTTGTTTTCCGTGTATATACTAAGTATATACATCTATCTGTAAGGAAGTTTTTTATGCAAACACAAATAAAAGAATGGGGTAACAGCCAGGGAATCAGACTGCCAAAAGAAGTATTAAAAAGTGCAGGAATTACATTGAATGAAGTTTTAGATGTTACCATATCAAATGGCGTAATTACTTTAGCCAAAACCTTTCGCCATAAAACACTAGAAGAAAGAGCCTCAGAATTTGATGGAAAATTAATGCTTGACGGCGAATATGATTGAGGTCAACCTGTCGGAAGAGAAGTGTGGTAATGGAGCCTTTATACCAGGGAGATATTCTTAAAATAGAAAAGATCTTTCGTGTAAATCCCAATATCAATTCCTTTTGCGTGAATAATTTCCCTAACTATTTTATTTGCCATCTCTATTCCTCCACCATGTTCTCCATCTGTTCCAACTTCTGCAAGGCTTTCATATACGCCATGAGTCTTTTATATTGCTCATCTCCAAGGCTGTGAATCTGCTTTAAAATCTTAATATCCGACCTGGTTACTTCATAATTCGCATCTTCATCCTTATATTCCGGATCAATGCCTTTTCCTGTCAAAAGCTGTTCGGGAGTAATCTCCAATGCATCACATATAGACAACAGACAGTCCGCTTTGGGATTCGTCTTTTTCTTCTCTTTATATAGCTCCGTGTACAACTGTCTGATTCTTCCGGAATACGGATCTTACCAATATCATGAAGGGAAGAAGCAGTTGTAATCAAAGCAATATCTGCCTCTGTCAAAGGATAAGCATCTGTTACTTTTACCAGTTGTCTCAGCATCATCTCCGTTGCTGTTTTTATATGCAGGATGTGTTCTCTGCTCTCGCTGTTACGGGATCCCAATATATTACTCATAATCCGAATCATGATATTATTATTTTCTTCTTTTTCGTAAACCTGATCATAAACCACATTTATCAGATGCTTTTGGTTCATATAGAGGCCCAAGGTATTCTGAACTCTTTTCTTTACAATCACAGAATCAAACGGTCGTGTGATATAATCTGTGATTCCCAGCTCATATGCCTTACGCATAGTATCAACAGCATCTTCAGAAGATATCATGATTACAGGAGTTTCAGCAATACACTGGCTTCTTTTCATTATTTTCAAGACTTCAAAACCATTCATCTGTGGCATATTGATATCCAAAAGCATCAGATCAATTCCAATATTTTCTCCTATCATCTGGATTGCCTGATTTCCGTTTTCGGCTTCCAGATAGTTATAAGCATCTCCAAGAATCTCCTTCAATATGTCCCTGTTAAATTTCGCATCGCTTAATGCTACATTCCCTTCTTTATTTCTTCAATCGTCATCTCATATACTTCTGTTACTTTTTTCATAGCTTCTGGTATCCCCGGCTGCTCTCCGGTCCTATCTCTCAAAAGTTCTGTTAAATCGTTACTAACCTCATACAGACGATCAAATGAAAGATTCTGACACACCCCTTTCAGTGTGTGTGCACCGCGGAAAGCATCTTCATAATTTTTATTTTCCAATGCCTGTTTTAACTGTATATAACTCTGATCTTCAAGGAACTTTAATGCAAATCTCCGAATCAGTGCTTCGCTGTGAAGGCGTCCCAAGACAGCTTCATAGTTTCCTCCAATAGCTTCATAACACTCTTGCATTGTCATATTTTAGTCCTCCTGCCTATATTTCACCGCTTATTTGACACTGTCGTATCAATTATTTCACCAATTTATGAATTACTTTTATCAGTAATTCCACATCAACTGGCTTAGCAACATGTTCATCCATCCCTGCTGCTTTTGCTCTTATTCTGTCCTCCGTGAACGCATTTGCTGTCATTGCAATGATCGGTATTGTCTTTGCATCCTCTCTGTCTAGAGACCTGATCATCTTTGTAGCTTCATAACCATTCATTACCGGCATCATAATGTCCATAAGAATGACATCAAATTCACCAGGTTCACTATTTCTGAACAGCTCAACCGCTTCCTGCCCATTCCACGCTTTGATCACGTCCGCGCCCTCATTCTGAAGCATAAATTCAGCGATTTCCATATTCAGCTCATTATCTTCCGCCAGAAGAATATGCAATCCCTTTATAGATTTTTCGGATA
>DNUZ01000002.1 GCA_003507655.1 Lachnospiraceae bacterium
TCTTAAACGCCCCGTCCATGGCAGCAAAACACTATACATGAACAGCCAGACTAAGATTTACTAATTTTCTCCCGAAGTCACAAAAGCAGTCCCGGTTTTATGCAATTTGCCAGTCACTAAGTTGTGAGCCGCTTTTTGACACCCTAATCAGTATAGACAGTAAATCCACGTTGCTACAAATGTGAGGTCACTTCATATTATCTGTTCATAAAATGAAATGTATTTTTGATTTTAAACTGACGGCAGAGGAAATGCACCAGATCGAAGAACTTGATACCGGAAAGAGTCTTTTCTTCTCACATCATAATCCGGAGATGGTGGAATGGTTTATGAGTTTTGTGTAAGGATGTAGCATAATTGGCATTTAAAGGGATAGTAATATAGTAGGTTAAGGGAAGAAACATAAAAGTGTGAGATGCTAATTCTTTGTAAAATCAAAAGAGAAACCCCTCTATGCAGTATTGCCGTTTTTGTGATAAGATATATAAAAACTAATGCCGCGTCAAACAGTACCTGTATGGAAGAATGTTTGGACAAAGGCATCAGATTAGGAGCATAGGATGATAACTGAAAGATCAATGAATATAATTGTTACAGCCGGAGGAACGAGCGAACCGATCGATAATGTCAGAAGGATCGCAAATACGGGAACCGGCAGACTAGGAAGTCTGGTCGCGGATGAATTAGCAGAGGCAGACTGGACAGACCATATATTTTATGTCTGTGCAAAGGACTCGATCCGCCCGGTATCAAAGCGGGTAACCTGTGTGGAAATACAGAGCGTTGCGGATTTGCAGGAGGCTGTAACAGAGCTTACAAAAAAATATGTGATCCATGGAGTCGTGCACAGCATGGCAGTCAGCGATTACAAAGTCCGTTCGGTATCAACGATTGATAGTTTATCAGAGTATTTAGAGAACCGGAGCGCAGAGACAGGTGATCTGCAGAAAAAAATTGTACAGGGAATGGATGAGACCGATTTACGGGAAGGGGTAGGAAAACTGTCCTCACAAATGGGAGCACCGTTACTTTTGTTAGAGCCGACACCGAAAATCCTTCCAATGTTCCGGGAAATGGCACCACAGGCGGTAATTATCGGTTTTAAGCTGCTAAGTCAGGTTTCCGTGGAGGAGCTTTTCGATACAGCGCATCGTTTACTTGTAAAAAATCGCTGCGATTTTGTACTGGCGAATGATATGACAGAGATTGATGAAAACCATCATCGTGGTTATCTGATCGATCCGGAAAGAAAAATACAGACCTTTGACACGAAGCAGGAGATCGCAAAGGGAATTGTTCAAACAATATACAGTGAGGTGGAACACAGATGAAGAAAAATATAATATTAGGTGTTACCGGAAGTATTGCAGCTTATAAGGCAGCCGATATTGCAAATACATTGACAAAAGAAGGACACAGCGTTCATGTGATCATGACAAAGGCAGGCATGGAATTTATCACACCGCTGACCATGCAGACCTTGACAAAAAACAAAGTTCACACAGACCAGTTTGCACCTTATGTGCCTTCGGAAGTAGAACATATTTCACTTGCACAGAAGGCAGATCTGTTTCTGGTGGCTCCGGCAAGTGCAGATTTTATCGCAAAAGCTGCTGCAGGGATAGCAGATGATATGTTGACGACGGTATTGTTAGCAACCCGGAACGTTCCGATTCTGGTTGCCCCTGCTATGAATACCGCGATGTACGAAAATCCGATCACACAGCGCAATATCAGAACACTGTCAGAGTTCGGGGTTAAGATGATCGAACCGCGTGAGGCATTACTTGCCTGCGGAGATTTAGGAAAGGGCGCATTAGCAGATACAGAGGATATTATCTCCGCGGTTCAAAAAGCATTATGCAAAGGAATTTGAAAAGCAGGCAGAGTAAAAGTCGGCAGAAAAATGGCAAAAGAAAAACAGAAGAAAACAGCTTCTGATAAAAGAGTCATATAAAAAATAATAAGTAGTGAAAAAGAAAGCCCCATGGTAATCATACGAATCTGAAATCTGACGATTGGAGATCCGTACCATACCACGGGGTTTTTTTGATTAAAAATGGCAGGAAAAAATTTAATCTTCCTGTAAATTATGTAGTTCGTTTAACAGATCATTTTTCAGATCATAGAGCTTCTTACTTAAATCTACATGGATCTCATGCGGATTGACAAAACGCTTGGTCTCATCCCAGATCGTGTCTTTTTCTTTGTTACAGATCTCCTGGATCTCCATAACGCTTGGAGATTCATAGATACATTTTCCATCTTTAAAGACCGGCACAAGAAGCTCGCGTAACGTATAGCTTCCACCGGCTAAACGTGTCTTTTTCCAAGGCTCGTTCGGGTCAAAAATGGTCATATCTTCCTCCGGGTCAAAGACTTCGCCGACTAAACAGATCAGGTCAGCACGGATCTTTCCGGTATTCTTGTCATAGATACGATAAATCGTCTTATTTCCGGGATTAGTAACTTTTTCTGTATTCTCGGATAACTTGATCTTAGGAATAAAAGTACCGTTCTCATCCCGGATAGCAGCTAATTTGTATACACCGCCAAAAGCAGGATTGTCTTTTGCCGTGATCAGGTTTGTTCCAACACCCCAGGAGGTGATCACAGCACCCTGAAGCTTCAGACTCTCGATCAGGTATTCATCTAAATCATTAGAAGCAGAGATGACTGCATCCGGGAAACCGGCTTCGTCTAACATTTTTCGTACTTTTTTAGAAAGATAAGCCAGGTCGCCGCTGTCCATACGGATTCCGTAGAAAGTAAGAGGAATACCGGCTTCACGCATTTCTTTAAAGACGCGGATGGCATTTGGCATACCGGATTTTAAAGTGTCATAAGTATCGACTAATAAGATGCAGGCAGACGGATATAATTCTGCATATTTCTTAAATGCCGTATATTCATCCGGAAAACTCATGATCCAGCTATGTGCGTGGGTACCTTTGACAGGAACATCAAAAAGCTGTCCGGCGAGGACATTAGAAGTTCCGGTACAACCACCGATCACGGCAGCTCTTGCACCATAAGTTCCGGCATCCGGTCCCTGTGCACGGCGAAGACCAAATTCCATAACGCCGTCACCTTTTGCTGCATAGCAGACTCTGGCTGATTTCGTAGCGATCAGACACTGGTGGTTTAAAATATTTAAAATAGCTGTTTCTACTAACTGTGCTTCCATGATCGGAGCAACCACCTTAATGATCGGCTCACGCGGGAAAATAACGGTTCCCTCCGGAATGGCATAAATGTCGCCGGAAAAATGGAAGTTGGCAAGGTACTCTAAGAAGTCATCATCAAAGATGTTCAGACTTTTCAAATAGGCAAGATCATTTTCATCGAAATGAAGGTCCTTGATATATTCAATGACCTGATCGAGTCCTGCGCAAATTGCATATCCGCCGTCACATGGATTGTTGCGGTAGAAAGCATCAAATACAACTACTTCGTGGTTCTGTGTCTTGAAATATCCCTGCATCATTGTCATCTCATACAAATCTGTCATCAGGGTCAGGTTTAATGTACTCATAATAATTTACATGAAAAAAACATGTACTCCTCTCTTTTTCTTGTGGTACAGACCGTAGTCTGTGCTGTGACAGCAAGCTGTCTTGTCAGTCTAATTAACAGAAATTATACCACATTCTGCTATTTTTACAAGGTTGCATTTGGTTTTTCGTAGGAATGGTTGAGGAAAACAGGGATAACATGATATAATTTTCAAAAGTTGTGAGCCGACATAGGAAACAGTCAGGAGAAAAAACAGGTCATGATACAGCACATATTTTTGGATTTAGACGATACGATATTTGATTTTAAGAAAGCGGAGCGGATTGCCTTGAGCAGAACCCTGCGTGAAGAGGGGATCAAGCCAACCGAACAGATCTTAAACCGCTACAGTGAGATCAATCTTTCGCAGTGGAAACTATTAGAATTAGGAAAACTGACGCGTGAGGAAGTGTTAGTAAGGCGTTATGAGATATTGTTTCAGGAAGTGGGAATGTCCTGTGATGCGAAAAAAATTTCAGAAAAGTATGAGGATTTTTTAGGAGAAGGACATTATTTTATTCCGGGTGCAAAAGAACTGTTAGAGGATCTGTCAAAAAAATATCATTTGTATCTGGCATCGAACGGAGCCGTGAAAGTGCAGATGAGCAGGATCCAAAGTGCCGGAATTGAAAAATATTTAGAGAAGATATTTTTATCGGAACAGATTGGATACGAGAAACCAAGTCCGCAGTTTTTTGAAAAATGTTTCGCACAGATTCCGGATTTTAAAAAGGAAGAAGCACTGATCTTAGGTGATAGTCTGACTTCCGATATCCGGGGCGGAAAAAATGCCGGGATCCTGACCGTGTGGTTTCATCCATCTGGAAAAAAGGTCGAAGAGGAGATCGTGCCGGATTATGAGATTGGAAAGTTAGAAGAACTGAAAACGATTTTGTCCTTTTATTCCTGAAAAAATGCAAGGGAACGGTTGACAATCCTGGCCGTTAGGATTTATAATTCTAACGAATCAGATAAAGAATTAAAAAGACAATGACGAAGACAGTAGGATATTGGCAAAAGTGACAGCGAGCCGGAGTAGGTGAAAGCCGGTATGAGTAGCCATTATTACGAACATCACTTCTAAGTTGCAGCCTGAACCCGGCATTAAAAATATATAGAAGGTATATATTAGGAAGAGATTATTTTTAAGGCAGGCAGTAGGTGCTGACGGAGGTCTCCACGTTACGGAGAACATGTATGCAGGAGCAGGGCTTCTAAGTACAAGGTAACAGGTGGTAACGCAGAAAATATGCTCGCGTCCTTTTACAGGACACGGGTTTTTTTATTTTATAAGTGCGGATGCCAAAGCTATATTTTTATATAGGTATATGGTACAAATCCAATATTCCAAGTTTCCTTGTGCAGGACATTCCGATGAACCTCAAAAAACAGACATCGTGTTCGCCAGTGGACTTCACGATGTCTTGAGTTTCATCTCCATTGCACAAAAAGAAACTTTCCATATTGGATTTGTACCAATTACTACGATATCTGAAAATATAGCTTTGGCATCCGAAGCATAAAAAAAGAAACCACTTTATGTAGTGAATATAATAGGAGGAACACAGATGTACAACAAAGTATCAACTAACATGAATTTTGTCGAGCGTGAAAAAGAAATTGAAAAATTCTGGCGCGACAATGACATTTTTAAAAAAAGTATGGAGAACCGGAAAGAGGGAGAAACCTATACCTTCTATGACGGACCGCCGACTGCAAATGGAAAACCGCATATCGGTCATGTATTAACGCGTGTTATCAAAGATATGATCCCAAGATACCAGACCATGAAAGGCAAGATGGTTCCGCGAAAAGCCGGCTGGGATACTCATGGACTTCCGGTAGAATTAGAGGTAGAAAAACTCTTAGGTCTGGACGGAAAAGAGCAGATCGAAGAATATGGATTAGATCCGTTTATCAAGAAGTGTAAGGAAAGTGTCTGGAAATACAAGGGAATGTGGGAAGATTTTTCCGAAACCGTTGGTTTCTGGGCAGATATGGATAATCCGTACGTTACCTATGATGATAATTTTATTGAATCCGAATGGTGGGCATTAAAACAGATCTGGGATAAAAAGCTGTTATACAAAGGCTTCAAAATCGTACCATACTGCCCACGATGCGGTACACCGCTGTCCTCCCATGAGGTTGCACAGGGATATAAAGACGTAAAAGAGCGTTCCGCAATTGCAAGATTTAAGGTAAAAGATGAGGATGCTTACATTCTGGCGTGGACGACAACGCCGTGGACACTGCCTTCAAACGTGGCACTTTGTGTAAACCCGAATGAAACTTATGTAAAAGTAAAAGCAGGCGACGGATATACCTATTATATGGCAGAAGCACTGTTAGATTCCGTTCTTGGAAAACTTGCCGATGAGGAGAATGGTGTAAAAGCCTACGAAATCTTAGAGACCTATAAGGGCAGTGATTTAGAAAATAAAGAGTATGAGCCACTCTTTGATTTTGCAAAAGACATTATCGCAAAACAGCATAAGAAAGCATATTATGTAACCTGTGACACCTATGTAACCATGGGCGATGGTACCGGAGTTGTACACATTGCACCGGCATTTGGTGAAGATGATGCACAGGTAGGAAGAAAATATGACCTTCCGTTTGTACAGCTTGTCAATGGAAAAGGTGAAATGACCGAAGAGACACCATACGCAGGCGTATTCTGCAAAAAGGCAGATCCAATGGTGTTAAAGGATTTAGAGGAAAAAGGCCTGTTATTTGATGCACCAAAATTTGAGCACAGCTACCCACACTGCTGGAGATGTGATACACCGTTAATCTACTACGCAAGGGAGTCCTGGTTCATTAAAATGACCGCAGTAAAGGATGACTTGGTACGCAATAACAATACGGTTAACTGGATTCCGGAATCGATCGGAAAAGGACGTTTCGGTGACTGGCTGGAAAATATCCAGGACTGGGGAATTTCCCGTAACCGTTACTGGGGAACACCACTCAACGTATGGGAATGTGAATGTGGTCATCAGGAGTGTATCGGAAGCCGTGCAGAGTTAGCAGAAAAGAGTGGAAACCCGGATGCTGCACAGGTAGAGCTTCACAGACCATACATTGATGCCGTAACCATCAAATGCCCGGATTGTGGAAAAGAAATGCACCGTGTACCGGAAGTGATCGACTGCTGGTTTGATTCCGGAGCAATGCCATTTGCACAGCATCATTATCCATTTGAAAATAAAGAAGTGTTTGAGCAGCAGTTCCCTGCAAAATTCATTTCCGAGGCAGTAGACCAGACGCGTGGATGGTTCTATTCCTTAATGGCAGAGTCCACACTGTTATTTAACAAAGCACCTTATGAAAATGTTATTGTTTTAGGTCACGTTCAGGATGAGAACGGACAGAAGATGAGTAAGTCCAAAGGAAATGCCGTAGATCCGTTTGAAGCATTAGAGCAGTACGGAGCAGATGCAATCCGCTGGTACTTCTATATTAATTCCGCACCATGGCTGCCAAACCGTTTCCACGGAAAAGCAGTACAGGAAGGACAGAGAAAATTCATGTCCACACTGTGGAATACCTACGCATTCTATGTACTGTATGCAGAGATCGATCAGTTCGATGCAACGAAGTATACTTTAGACTATGAAAAATTACCGGTTATGGATAAATGGTTATTGTCCAAACTGAATACACTGGTTAAGACGGTCGATGAGAACCTTGGAAATTACAGAATCCCGGAGGCAGCAAGAGCTTTGGATTCCTTTGTGGATGAGATGAGTAACTGGTATGTCAGAAGAAGCCGTGACCGTTTCTGGGCAAAAGGCATGGAGCAGGATAAGATCAATGCATATATGACCTTGTATACCGCATTGGTAACTGTCGCTAAGACAGCAGCACCGATGATTCCGTTCATGACAGAGGATATCTATCAGAACCTTGTCAGAAATCTGGATCCGTCAGCACCGGAAAGTATCCATCTGTGTGACTTCCCGGTTGCAAATGAGCAGCACATTGATAAAGAATTAGAAGACAATATGGAAGCTGTTTTAAAAATTGTCGTAATTGGCCGTGCATGCAGAAACACAGCGAACATTAAGACAAAGCAGCCGATCGGAAAGATGTATGTCAAAGCAGATTTTGCACTGTCAGAGTATTTTGTTGAGATCATCGAAGATGAGCTGAATGTAAAGAGCGTGGAATTTACAGAAGATGTCAGTGCATTTACAAGCTACACCTTCAAACCACAGCTTCGTACCGTAGGACCAAAATACGGTAAATATTTGAAACAGATCCAGCAGACTTTAGCATCCTTAGATGGCAATCAGGCAATGGCGAAACTCAAGGCAGAAGGGGCGCTCAAGCTTGACAATATCAGCGACGAGGTTGTATTATGTGAAGAGGATTTACTGATCAGTATGGCACAGAAAGAAGGCTATGTTTCTGACAGTGAAGGTGGGGTTACCGTGGTACTTGACACGAATCTGACACCGGAACTGATCGAAGAAGGAATGGTAAGAGAGATCATCAGTAAATTACAGACCATGAGAAAAGAAGCAGACTTTGAGGTAACAGACCGGATCCATGTAACCTACAGCGGTTCCGACAAGGTAGGCGAGATCTTTGAAAAGTATGGTGAAAATATCAAGACAGTAGTCCTTGCAGATACTGTCACAGAGGGAATGACAGACGGATATCAGAAGGAGTGGAAGATTAACGGAGAAACAGTTCTTCTTGGTGTTCAGAAGGCACAGTAAACAATTATAAAAGAGGAGTTTGCTTATGAATAATGAGACTTTTGACAAAGCGCAATTTATAAAAGATGTACAGGACAACGTGAAGAACCTGTACCGCAAAACCATCAAAGAGGCAACCCAGCAGGAGATTTTTCAGGCTGTATCCTTTACGGTAAAAGATGTCATCATTGATGAGTGGTTAGCAACACAGAGAAGTTTTGATAAACAGGACCCGAAAATGGTTTATTACATGTCCATGGAGTTCTTAATGGGTCGTGCTCTCGGCAACAACCTGATCAACTTAAAGGCATACAAACAGGTAAAAGAAGCACTCGAAGAGATGGGACTGAATCTGGATGTCATTGAGGATCAGGAGCCGGATCCGGCACTTGGAAACGGTGGACTGGGTCGTCTTGCAGCCTGCTTTATGGAATCCCTCGCAACACTGGGCTATGCAGCATATGGCTGTGGAATCCGTTACCGTTACGGAATGTTCAAACAGAAGATCAAAGATGGTTTTCAGGTTGAGGTACCGGACAACTGGTTAAAAGACGGTTATCCATTTGAATTACGCAGACCGGAGCATGCCTGTGAAGTAAAATTTGGCGGATATGTCCGTGCAGAAGCAGGTGAGAACGGAAGAACCCGTTTTATTCAGGAAGGATATCAGTCAGTAAATGCCGTACCATACGATATGCCGATCATCGGATATGGTAATAACGTGGTAAATACTCTGATGATCTGGGATGCAGAGCCGATGAACTGCTTCGAGTTAGATTCCTTTGATAAAGGAGATTACCACAAAGCGGTAGAGCAGGAGAACCTTGCTAAGAACTTAGTAGAAGTTCTTTATCCGAACGATAACCATATCGCAGGAAAAGAGCTGCGTTTAAAACAGCAGTACTTCTTTGTATCTGCAAGCGTACAGCGTGCCGTAGCACGTTTTAAAAAGAATCATCCTGACATTCATCAGTTACCGGAAAAAGTAACGTTCCAGTTAAACGATACACATCCGACCGTAGCCGTAGCAGAGTTGATGCGTGTCCTGTTAGATGAAGAAGGTTTAGAGTGGGATGAGGCATGGGAGATCACAACCAAGACCTGTGCATACACAAACCATACGATCATGGCAGAAGCATTGGAAAAATGGCCGATTGAGATCTTCTCCAGATTACTGCCTAGAATCTATCAGATCGTAGAAGAGATTAACAGACGTTTCATCCTTGAGATAGAGAAAAAATATCCGGGCAATCAGGAAAAAGTCCGCAAGATGGCAATTGTTTATGATGGACAGGTAAAAATGGCACATCTTGCGATCGCAGCAGGATATTCCGTCAACGGTGTGGCAAGACTTCATACAGAAATCTTAAAGAACCAGGAATTAAAGGATTTTTACGAGATGTTCCCGCAGAAATTCAACAATAAGACCAATGGTATCACACAGCGCCGTTTCTTAATGCATGGAAACCCACTGTTAGCAGACTGGGTAAGCAACAAGATTGGCGAGGACTGGATCACGAACTTAAAACATTTAAAGAAATTAGAGATCTATGCGGATGATAAGAAAGCACAGCAGGAGTTCATGCAGATCAAGTACCAGAACAAGCTGCGTTTGGCAGAGTACATCCAGAAGCACAACGGAGTGGAAGTAGACCCACGTTCTATTTTCGATGTACAGGTTAAGAGACTGCATGAGTACAAGAGACAGTTATTAAATATCCTTCATGTGATGTATTTGTACAATCAGTTGAAAGAGCATCCGGAAATGGAATTCTACCCAAGAACCTTTATCTTCGGAGCAAAGGCAGCAGCAGGATATAAAAATGCAAAGCTAACGATTAAACTGATCAACAGCGTTGCAGATGTGATCAATAATGACCCGAGTATCAATGGAAAGATCAAAGTTGTATTCATTGAGGACTACAGGGTATCGATTGCAGAGTGGATCTTTGCGGCAGCAGATGTATCCGAGCAGATTTCTACAGCAAGTAAGGAAGCCTCAGGAACAGGTAACATGAAGTTTATGTTAAATGGTGCTTTAACACTTGGAACTATGGATGGAGCCAATGTAGAGATCGTAGAGGAAGTCGGAGAAGAGAATGCATTTATCTTCGGTATGAGTTCCGATGAAGTCATTGAGCATGAGCAGAAACGTGATTACAATCCGATGGATATTTTCAATCAGGATCAGGATATCCGCAAGGTATTAATGGAACTGATCAACGGATTCTATTCACCAAATGATCCGGAGTTATTCCGTGATCTGTATAACTCACTGCTGAATACACAGTGTACACAGTTTGCAGATACCTATTTCATCTTAGCAGATTTCCGTTCCTATGCAGAAGCGCAGAAACGTGTGATGGAAGCATATAAAGATGAAGAAGGCTGGGCAAAGAGTGCAATTTTAAATGTTGCAAATTCAGGAAAATTCTCATCAGACAGAACCATCCAGGAATATGTGGATGACATCTGGCACTTAGATAAAGTAACAGTAGATATGAGTGTCGTTGAGGATTAATCGGCATTAATAGAATATAGGGATCGTGTGAAAAACCGGAACAGAAGGCGGTGAAAAGCCGGATGTTTCCGGTTTTTTGATCAGCAAATTACACAAAGCCGAGTCTATTTTGTTCCGTTGTACGAAAATAAGAAAATCTAAGTCTGCCTGAGTCAGGCTGTGATAGAGTGACGTGTACGTCTTAAAC
>DNUZ01000001.1 GCA_003507655.1 Lachnospiraceae bacterium
CCGTCATAATAGCTCCATGTGAACTCTGCACCCTCTAAAGAAGCAGTTCCCTGTGGAGTAGATTTTCCTGTTTCCATGTCAATTTTGAATAAATCAATCAAAGTCTCTGTGACCTTTGGAGTGTCAGTAACAGTCAATGTAGCTGTTTTTCCAACTTCCACATTTAAGGCATGGACAATAGAATCCAGCTTATAACCCTTTGGAGCAGAAAGCTCTTTGATGTAAATTGTTCCTGCTTTTACCTCAACTTCTTTGGTATCGCCGTTTCCATCGGCAGTAAGTGTGGCAAGCTGGCTGTTACAGCCCTTATCAGAATAGACACCAAATGTCGCACCCTCAAAGGAATAGTTGGCGTTGTCATCTGTGACCGTGGGATTGGAAGAAGTCTTTTTGACCTTTGCATTTCCTACATTTAACTTTGCCCAGAACTGTCCGATGTCCTGTCCTTCGCCAGTATAAATGTAACCGCCACATTCATAGCGTCCCTTATTTGCTTTCACAAATGCTTTCGCACCAGCGTAAACTTCATTCTGTACTGCCTGTGAGATTTCATTATAGGAAGCTCTGACGTTATCGCACTGCCAGCCGAGCTGTTCACTCAACCTCTGCCAGACAACACACTGTTCCAGCAAGTATCCCTGTTTGTAATTCAAGTTCGTATGAGAAGCGGTATATTGCTTGACGTACTCTAAGGAAAGAGCAACGTCCGCAATCTGATCGCTACTCATACGGGAGCTTGCGTCAGAACGTGTTTTATATCCATTCTTAAAACTGGTATTGATATCCACGCAGTAGGCAGTTTCGCCCTCAACTTTCATGTGTCCCTCATTGAATGTAGATTTGATAGAACCATCATTCATAACGTGTTCAATGTAGCCGACACGTTCTGCTGATTCTGTCCAGTATTGATTGCCGGAAGCATGAACCGCCGTCACTGGTAATGCCGTGAGAATGGTTGCAAAAGCAAGCGTTCCTGTTAGCAATCGCTTTACTAGCTTATTCATATTTTCTCTTTCTCCTTTCGATTTTGGGTATGAAAAAAGACGCTCATTTCTGAACGCCTAAATATCGAAAACACTGGAACTATGTAGGATAGCTTGTTTTATCTTCATATTATATTGTGTAATGTTGTTCTTACGAAGTCGCCCCAGAGCAGAAAGCCCGCACCACCTATGACAACATTCTTCGCCTGGTCAAAGACCCGGATGTCGTAGATCCGATCCGTTTCTTAAGAGAGCGTGAGATCGTTCACTTCCAGAGATTTGGTGAAGGACTTAGAAAAGTACAGGATGAACTGGATTCAAAGAATTTCTATGCATTCAATCCGGCATTTGATTAAAACACAGCAGGGTAGTGGAAATCCACTATCCTGTTTTATTATTTCATAGGAAAGACCGTGTTACATTAACGTGCAAAAGCAGACACTTTCCTATGAAATAAAAACGCTCCGCGAAGATGCGCAGCTCGCGGTAAGGAAAATATCGCTTTGCGAACCGCGAGCGCGCGGAACAAAAGCTGTGCTATTGAAGTATCTGAAAATCGCGAAGTGTGCGAAGCACACTTTTGTTCAAAAATGAGAGTCAATATCAATATTATTGACAACATTTTCTCAATAAAATATAATGAAGCCGAACAAAAGAAATTTAGAAAAGAGGAACGCAAGAAGTGACACTGGATTTATTACCAATCAAAACAAAAGCAGTCATTACTAAAGTGGGTGGCGAGGGAGAATTGCGCTGCCGCCTTTTGGATATGGGATTGATCCCTAAGACTGTAGTAGAAATCAGAAAAGTTGCTCCCATGGGAGATCCGATAGAATTAGAAATCAGAGGTTATACCCTGACGATCCGGAAAGAGGATGCAGCAAAAATTGAGGTAACGGAGGACATGCCATGATTTTTGCATTAATAGGGAACCAGAATTGTGGAAAGACCACTCTGTTTAACCAGCTTACGGGCGCAAATCAACATGTGGGAAATTTTCCGGGAGTTACGGTGGATCAGAAAGTAGGAGAGATCAAAGAGCATAAGAATTGTTCCGTGGTCGATCTGCCGGGAATCTATTCGTTGCGTCCTTATACGAGCGAGGAGATCGTAACGAGAGACTTTTTAATCAATGAAAAGCCGGATGCAATTATTAATATCGTAGATGCAACCAATATCGAGCGAAATCTGTATCTGACTCTGCAGCTCTTAGAGATGCAGATCCCAATGGTATTAGCCTTGAATATGATGGATGAGGTGCGAAATAACGGCGGTTCCATAGATGTTATGGGAATGTCAGAAAAATTAGGCATTCCGGTTGTGCCGATTTCCGCAGTAAAGGCAGAAGGAATCTCAGAATTGGTGGAAAAGGTGATACGGACTGCCGAGAAGAAAAAATATCCGAAGATCACGGATTTTTGTGAAAAAGGACCAGTACACCGCTGTATCCATGCACTTTCGCATCAGGTAGAAGACCATGCACAAAATCTTGGGATTTCTCCGAGGTTTGCAGCCACTAAAGTCGTTGAAAACGATGTGGAGATCATTAAAAAATTAAATTTCAGCCGGAATGAGTTTGAAATGATGCAGCACTCCATTGAAGAGATGGAAGCGGACCATAAGATGGATCGCAACGCGGCATTAGCGGATATGCGATATACCTTTATTGAAAAAGTCTGTAAGGATACGGTCAAGCATCCAAAGGAGAGCAAAGAGCATAAACGAAGTGAGAAGATTGACAAAGTCTTAACGAATAAATATCTGGCAATCCCGATGTTCTTAGCGATCATGATGTTAATTTTTTATTTAACTTTTGGACTGATAGGAGCATGGCTGAGTGATCTGTTGAGCCTTGGGATTGAGCAGATCACGGATAGCTGTGATAAGGGACTGACTGCTTATGGGATCAATCCGGTGGTACATAGCCTGATCATAGATGGCGTATTTGCAGGAGTCGGAAGTGTATTGAGCTTTTTGCCGGTTATTGTGGTGTTATTTTTCTTTTTATCCATTTTAGAAGATTCCGGTTATATGGCAAGGATTGCATTTGTAATGGACAAGCTGTTACGAAAGATCGGACTTTCCGGGAGGAGTTTTGTGCCGATGCTGATCGGATTCGGATGTACTGTGCCGGCAGTTATGGCAACGAGGACACTTTCTTCTGACCGCGACCGGAAAATGACGATCATGTTGACCCCGTTTATCAGTTGTTCGGCAAAGATACCGGTATATTCTGTGTTTGCCATGGCATTTTTTAAAGACCATGCGGCACTGGTGATGATGGCACTTTATGTAACCGGGATCGTAGTCTCTATTTTGGTGGCACTGATCCTAAAGGGAACTGTTTTTAGCGGAAAGCCGGTGCCTTTTGTCATGGAACTTCCAAACTATCGTCTGCCATCGGTAAAGAGTGTATTGCAGCTTATGTGGGATAAGGCAAAAGATTTTTTACAGAGAGCATTTACGATCATATTTGTGGCAACGATCATCATATGGTTTTTACAGACCTTTGATACAAGGCTCAATGTGGTAATGGACAGTGCAAACAGTCTGTTAGCAGTGCTTGGAAGATGGGTAGCCCCGATTTTTACTCCGCTCGGTTTTGGAGATTGGAGGATTTCTACTTCACTGATCACAGGATTTACGGCAAAGGAAGCCGTTGTAAGTACGATGAGTGTGTTGTGTGGCACAAGTATGTCCAATCTGCCGCAGACGTTGGGAAGCTTTTTCACACCGCTTTCCGCAGTCAGCTTTTTAGTGTTTACACTGCTTTATACTCCATGTGTAGCAGCAATTGCAGCAATTAGACGGGAGATGGATTCTGCGTTACAGGCAGTCGGAATTGTAATCATGCAATGCGTCATCGCATGGCTGGTTGCATTTGGCGTATACCGGATCGGAAGTCTGCTATAGGAGGCAGGAAAAAGAGATAACATGAATATTTTGGACTGGATTTTATTAGGAGGCATCGGAGTGGCAGTATTTGTGGCTGTCCGATGCATTTGTAAGAAGCGTAAAAACGGGGATTGTATCGGTTGCAGCGGCAGTTGTGCCTCCTGCATGCGACAAAAAAATACGAAAAAATAGTATTAAATTTAGTACATGCACAAATTCTCTTGTCATAAGAGAAATCCTATGTTAGATTAGTATTAAGATGAAAGTGTTAAATAATTAACAATATTTTACATAGAAAATCATATGTAGCGAATAGGAGGAAAGTATGAGAGGAATTCAGACACCGGTGTCAGAGATCAGACACAAAATTTTTACGGAGATTGCAAGGGTAGCATACGAATCAGATAATATCAATGATTCGATTGAAGCAATTCCATTTAAAGTCTGTCCGGGAGATATCGCAAGCTATCGTGAGAGCATTTTTCATGAGAGAGCGATCGCATCTGAGCGAGTTCGTCTTGCCATGGGTATGTCACTCAGACCGGCAGATCATGTAGTGCATGTCACAAGCGGATTAGAGGAGAGTAATATTGCAGAAAAATATTATGAGCCGCCTCTTATGCAGGTAATTCCGTCTGCCTGCAATTTCTGCGAGGACAAAAAATATGAAGTTTCTAATATGTGTCAGGGCTGTATCGCACATCCATGTATGGAGGTCTGTCCAAAAGATGCGATTTCCCGTGTAAAGGGAAAAGCCGTGATTGATCAGGAAAAATGTATCAAATGTGGTAAGTGTAAATCCGTCTGTCCATATGATGCCATTGCAAAAAAAGAAAGACCGTGTTCTATGGCATGTGGTGTAGGAGCCATTGGTACAGACCAGTATGGTCGTGCAAAGATTGATGCAGAGAAATGTGTTTCCTGCGGTCAGTGTATGGTAAGCTGTCCGTTTGGAGCGATTGCAGATAAATCACAGATTTTCCAGTTGATTCGTTGTATGAAACAGGGAGGAAATGTTATTGCAGAGGTTGCACCGGCGTTTGTAGGTCAGTTTGGACCGGATGCAACACCGAGCAAAGTAAAAGCTGCATTGTTAGAGCTTGGATTCAGCGATGTTGTAGAGACTGCATTAGGTGCAGACATCGGAGCCGTTGCAGAAGCACATCACTATGCAAACCATGTAGCAACCGGAGAACTTCCATTCTTATTGACATCCTGTTGTCCTTCCTGGGCAATGCTTGCGAAGACACAGTTCCCGGATCTGATCGAGAGTGTATCTTCAGAGTTGACACCGATGGTAGCAACAGCAAGAAGTATCAAAAAAGAACATCCGGATGCAAAAGTCGTCTTTATCGGACCTTGTGCCGCAAAGAAATTAGAGGCAAGCCGCCGCGAGGTACGAAGCGATGTAGACTTTGTTATCACCTTTGAAGAATTGAGCGGAATGTTTGAAGCAAAAGGAATCAATCCGAATGATGAAAAAGGAGAAGGTTCTATGCACAATGCGACAGCAGCAGGACGTGGATATGCGGTTGCCGGAGGTGTTGCAGAGGCAGTTACAAACTGTATCCATGAATTCTATCCGGATATTGATGTTAAGATTGAGCATGCAGAGGGTTTAGCAGAGTGTAAGAAAGTATTAATGCTTGCAAAAGCAGGAAAGAAAAACGGCTGCATGATCGAAGGAATGGGCTGTCCGGGAGGCTGTGTAGCAGGAGCCGGAACAATTCTTCCAATTGCAAAAGCAAAAGTTGAAGTTGAAAAAATGAAGAAAGCATCTTCCCGTCAGCTTCCACCGAAAGAATTAAGTGAGATTGAATTAGACTAAGCATTTTATTCGTATAAAGTCACAAAAACTGTAGAAAATACCGAACAGGGATTGAAAAATAAAATCCCCGAGGAGGTGTTGGAATGGTCAAGTGGTTTTATTATCCGAACAGGAAAAATGAAATTTCCAACAAAGGGTGGAAATTCAATATCACAGATATGAACGGAATGACGTATCGTGATGACTTGCAGTTTGACATCACAAATATGAATGGAATTACCAATCAGGATTATTTACGGTTTGATATCACAAATCTCAACGGGATATCAGACCGTGATGACATCAAATTTTCCATTACAAATATGAACGGACTGACAGTCTAGGAAAATCCGTTCCGACAGTTGATGAAACGCCATGAATGTTATATAATATTTCATGGCGTTTTTATCGTTTTATAGAAAATAGCTGTTTTACAATACAGAATAGACAGATGAGAATACCATATCACAACCGTAAACAGGAGGGAAACACCATGACAAAAGTAAGGACAAGATACGCACCAAGTCCGACCGGAAAAATGCATGTGGGAAATTTGCGTTCCGCATTGTATGAATTTTTAATAGCAAAGCATGCCGGAGGAGAATTTATGCTCCGCATTGAAGATACAGACCAGGAACGTTATGTAGAGGGAGCAACGGAGATCATCTACCGTACTTTAGAGACCGCAGGGTTAAAACATGACGAGGGACCGGACAAAGATGGCGGTTATGGCCCTTATGTACAGAGTGAGCGTATGAAGACCGGCATTTATCTGAAATATGCAAAAGAGTTGATCGAAAAAGGTGAGGCATACTATTGTTTTTGTGATAAAGAGCGCTTAGAGTCCATCAAGACAGAGGTCGTAGAAGGAAAAGAGATCACGATGTATGACAAACACTGTCTTTCTCTATCAAAAGAGGAGATAGAGGCAAATCTGTCTGCAGGAAAACCATATGTCATCCGCCAGAATATCCCAAATGAAGGTACAACGACCTTTCATGACGAATTATACGGAGATATTACCGTAGAAAATGCAGAGTTAGACGATATGATCCTGATCAAATCCGACGGATATCCAACCTACAATTTTGCAAACGTGGTAGATGACCATACCATGAATATCACACATGTTGTCCGTGGTAATGAATATCTGTCTTCCGCACCAAAATACCAGCGTCTGTATGATGCATTTGGCTGGGAATCACCGGTTTATATTCATCTGCCGTTAATTACCGATGAAAACCATAAGAAATTATCCAAACGAAGCGGTCATGCATCCTTTGAGGATTTATTAGAGCAGGGATTTTTACCGGAGGCAATCGTAAACTACATTGCATTATTAGGATGGAGCCCGGAAGATAACAGGGAAATCTTTACCTTAGACGAACTGATCCGTGACTTTGATTATCACAGGATCAGCAAATCCCCGGCAGTATTCGATATTGTCAAACTGAAATGGATGAATGGGGAATACTTAAAGGCAATGGACTTTGATGCATTTTATGAGGCAGCAGAGCCGTATTTAAAGAAGACCATTACGAAGAATTTAGATCTTCGCCGGATCGCAGAGATGGTCAAGACCAGAATCGAGATATTCCCGGATATTGCAGAGCATGTGGATTTTTTTGAAACGGTACCGGAATATGATATCAGCATGTATGCGCATAAAAAAATGAAGACTTCACCGGAATCTTCCTTAGAAGTATTAAAGGACATCCTTCCACGTTTAGAGGCGCAGGAAGATTATTCCAACGATGCACTCTATGCAATGCTTTGTGAGTATGTAAAAGAAAAAGAATACAAAAACGGTTATGTGATGTGGCCGATCCGTACCGCAGTGTCAGGAAAACAGATGACACCGGGTGGCGCAACAGAGTTAATGGAAGTCTTAGGAAAAGAAGAATCCATTTCCAGGATCAAAGCAGCCATTGAAAAATTAGAAAAAGAATTATAAAAGAACCATAAAAATGAAATCATCTTTTAACAAACCTCAATCTGAGGCAATTACCCACGGGAAAGGACCGGCATTGATATTAGCCGGTCCCGGAAGTGGGAAGACTCTTGTAATTACCCAACGGGTGAAAAATTTAATCGAGAAACAACATATCAGACCATCGAATATCTTAGTCATTACGTTTACGAAAGCGGCAGCGACACAGATGAAGGAAAGGTTTACGATCCTGATGGGAGAGGGACGCTATCCGGTCACTTTTGGAACGTTTCATGCCGTCTTTTTTTCTGTACTCAAAAATGCCTATCACTATACAGCACAGAATATCATCAGAGAAGAGAAAAAGTATCAGATTTTGTATGATATTATCCATCGTATGGAGTTAGAGTACGAGGATGAGCAGGAATTTATGAGCGGAGTGTTGGCAGAGATCAGTCTGGTAAAAAATGAAGGGATCGATCTGGCACATTACTATGCAAAAAACTGTGCGGCAGATATTTTCCGAAAGATTTATCAGCAGTATGAGGCAGGCAAACAGAGAGCAGGACTCATCGATTTCGATGATATGCTTGTCTATACTTATGAACTGTTCCGTGAAAGAAAGGATATTTTAGTCCTTTGGCAGAAGCAGTATCCCTATATTTTGATCGATGAGTTTCAGGATATTAATAAACTGCAATTTGAAATTGTAAAAATGATGGCATTACCGCATAATAATCTTTTTGTGGTGGGAGATGATGACCAGTCTATTTACCGTTTCCGTGGTTCGAAACCGGAATTGATGCTGGGATTTACCAAATCCTATCCCGAGGCAGAAAAGATTCTGTTAGATACCAATTACCGCTCAGATCGTGAGATCATAAAGGCAGCAGGAAACCTGATCGCTCACAACAGTGAACGTTTTTCAAAAAAGATCATGGCACAGAGTGCACAGCCGGGCGAGGTGGAATTTGCGATCCACAAGAATCAGTGGGCGGAAAATGAGGCCGTCATTGCAGATATCAAAAGACAGGTACAAAGGGGCGTTCCCTATCAGGAGATTGCTATTTTATTCAGAACGAATATCCAGCCGCGGATGCTGATGCGGCAGCTGATGAACCACAATATCCCATTTATCGCAAAAGATAAGATCCCGAATCTGTATGAGCACTGGATCGCAAGGGATATCTTTACCTATATCCGCATTGCACAGGGCAGCCGGGAGAGAAAAGATTTTTTAAAGATCATCAACCGTCCGAAACGTTATATCGGAAGAGAAAGCTTAGAGGAGCTGAGTGTTGCCTTTGATGTCTGGATGGACTATTACAAGGAGCAGCCATGGATCGCAGAGCGGATCGACCGGTTAGAATATGACATCCGTATGTTATCGATGATGAAGCCTTATGCGGCAGTCAATTATATCCGGGGCGGTATCGGATATGATGATTATTGCAGGGAATATGCGAAGTACCGCCACATTCGAGAGGAAGAACTCTTAGAAGTGTTAGATGAGCTGCAGGAAAGTGCAAAAGAGTACCAGTCCTATGAAGCCTGGTTCTTACATATGGAGGAATATAAAGAGGAGTTAGAACGTCAGGCAAAAGAGCAGAAGCAGCAGCCGGACGGAGTTACATTAGCAACCTTACACAGCGCGAAGGGGTTAGAATATGATATCGTCTATCTTGTCGATGTCAACGAAGGGATCATGCCTTATAAAAAAGCGGTATTAGAGCAGGATATTGAAGAAGAGCGCAGAATGTTTTATGTGGGAATGACGCGGGCAAGACACCGGCTGTCGATCAGTTCAGTACAGGAGTATAATGGGAAAAAATCAGAGATTTCCCGTTTTGTCGCAGAAGCGGGGAGAGCAGAGACAGGAGAACAGAGGATAAATAAAAAAGCAACATAAAAGACAATAGAAAAAGAAAGACGAAAGAATATATAGGGCATTATAAAAGAGAATATAAAATAAACGGGATTCCGGATCATCCGGAATCCCGTTTTTGATGAATGTTTCCTTGATCAAAATTAAATCAAAATTTTATTTAATCCATATCCTCATATGCTGCTTCATCGAGTAACTCATCAAAGCGGTCTGCAACAGCTTCGTATTCTTCATCGTCCTCAATGTTTTCTAAAGAAGGATTACCCTCTTCGTCTTCAAAATAGCGATAGATGAATACTTCGCCTTCTTCATTTTCATTGCCGTCCTCATCTAACGGAAGCAGAGCAATATAGTTCTGTTCCTCTAATTCAAAGATGGTAAGGATGGCACATTCTACTTCACTGCCGTCATCAAGAGACAGTGTGACCTGCATATCGGATTCATCATCCACCGGATTCTGTGCATTGTTTCCCATAATTAAATCTCCTTTTAATAAAAATGTATTTAGTATTTATATGATAGCCTGAATATAGAGATCAGGTCTGTCATTTAAATCAAGAAAGGTCTGGTCTTCTAGCTGGATGACCGGTCGTGTCAGTCTCTGCGTGATCAGAATGATTTTACCGGTTTGTCCATTGCTTAAAAGTACGTTGTTATTGACATAGGTATTTGCAATATGCTCTAAGAAGCAGAGGATAAACTGTGGATTGTAACGGTTTAATCCCTCTAATTCAAAGGAAGCAATTACCTCAAACGGACAGAGCGCACGTCGGTAACATCTGTCAGAGGTCATGGCATCATAGACATCTGCGATTGCAACAATGGCTGCCATATCGTCAATTTCCTTACCGACAAGATGATTTGGATAGCCGGTGCCGTCATATCGTTCATGGTGCATCAAAGCAGCATTTTTTATTCGTTCATCCAATGGCTGATCCTTTAAGATGTCATAGCCAAGCTGGGCATGCGCTTTGATCACTTCGTATTCTGCATCGGTTAATTTGCCTTTTTTTAAGATAATGGCATTCGGAATCTTGCATTTGCCAATATCGTGAAGCAGTCCGGCAAGCGTTAAAACATCTAAGTCCTCGTCGGAATACTTTAACCACATACCGAACATCCTCGAAATGATGCTGACATTCAGACAGTGGGCATAGGTAGAGTCATCAATCTGACGCATATTATGTAAATTGTCAAAAATAGAGATCGTAGTTGACTGTTTGCCAAACAGGCCAACGGATTCGGAAAGCAGTTCGGCCTGGTCGATTGGGTCCGTACGGTCGATCAAATCATTTAAGGACGATTTAAGAAAACGGATTTTCTTCACATAATCGCTTTTAAACCGCTGGAAAGAACGGGAAGAGCGGATCTTTTGTGAATAAGACAGGGTTACCTGTTCCGTCTTTTGCATAGATGCGATAGCGGCAGGCGGGATCGTACCATCTAGAATGGAAGCAGATGGAATATTATAATAGCTCAGATGAGCGATCATCTGATTCGTAAGTTCCGTGTCAGCAGCTACGATAAGCTGTCCATGTTTAGATAAGACCGGTTCGGCTGTGATCATTCCTGGGGTTAAATCTTGTGTTTTTACGGTACGCATATGGCTCCTTTACAAAATATCATTCATTTTATACATATTTTTCCTATAGAGATATTTTAAAACAAGAAGTAGAAAAGTCAAGGAAAAAATACCTGTTTCTTTTTGATAAGGGTGTGTACAAATTCCACGAAAAAAGATATAATAATACAGATAAAAAACAAAGGTGGACAAAAAGATGATATTTCAGACACGGGCAGGAGATTACAGAAAGATGGGAACAGAACAATGTGCAGATGGTGTCACATTTACCTTTCAGTGTCCCAAAGAGCTTGCCTGTGCAGTAGTGCTGTTTGAAAAAAAGACAGGAAAGCAGGCAGCAAAGATCGATGTACTACCACAGTATCGTGTGGGTTCGGTGCGTTCTGTCACCATTTATCCCTTAAAAGCAGAAAAATATTATTATTGTTATGAGATTGAAGGAAAAAGAGTGCGTGATCCTTACGGAGAGCGTGTGATCGGCAGGGAAAAGTGGGGCGATACCGAAAGAACCTTAGACGATGCACTGTTAAGCGGATTCAAAAAAGAAGGTTTTGACTGGAGTGAAGATGTCAGTGTAGAGATTCCGGCAAATGAGATGGTCATGTACAAACTCCATGTGCGTGGATTTTCCATGGACGGCAGGGGCAGAAATAAGGGAACCTTTGCGGCTGTGATGGACAGGCTCTCCTATCTGAAAGAACTTGGGATCACAACCTTAGAATGTATGCCGGTCTACGAATTTGAAGAATTAATGGAAAATGGCAGGCTGAATTACTGGGGATATGCGCCGAGTGACTATTTTGCGGTTAAATCTTCCTATGCATCCCAAAAAGACGCAGACTGGGAATATAAGAGTCTGATCTTAGAGACACACAAACAGCAGATGGAGCTGATCATGGAGATGCATTTTGTGCCGGAACAGACAGCAGGTGCCATCATAGAGATCTTACGCTACTGGGTCATGGAATATCATGTGGATGGATTTAAACTTTTAGGTGCAGGGCTTCCGATCGCAGAGATTGCAAAAGACCCGTATCTGACAGGAACCAAAATATTTTATGAGAAATTTCCATATGATCTGAAAGAGGAAAATTATGGAAACATCTATGTGTATAATGATGATTTCTTATATCCGGCGAGAAAAATGCTGAATCACTTAGGCGGTGATATGGTAGAATATACGGAAGTGATGAAAAGACAGCAGGATGGTGGACATTCTGTGAATTATATTGCCAATAGCAATACATTTACCTTAGCGGATGTATTTTCTTATAACGAGAAGCATAATGGTGATAACGGCGAGGAAAATCTGGATGGAAACAACTGGAATTACAGTACGAACTATGGCGTTGAGGGAGCCACCCGCAGGCAGTTTGTAAAAAAGATCAGGGAAAAGCAGATGCGTAACGCAATGGCGATGCTGTGTTTGGCACGGGGAATACCGCTGATCTGGAGCGGGGATGAGATCGGAAATTCCCAAAACGGCAATAACAATGCCTATTGTCAGGATAACCGGATCGGCTGGGTGAACTGGAAAAATGAAGGTCGGTATGAGGAATATACCGAATTTGTCCGTGAACTGCTGCAGTTTCGAAAAGAGCATCCGATCCTTTTTTCGGAAAAACCGTTTCAGATGAGCGATTATAAGAGAACCGGGTATCCGGATCTATCCTATCACAGTTCCGAAGCATGGATCAGCGATGTGAAAGGGAATGCAAGGGCTGTGGGCATGATGTATAGTGAGAGTTATGCCGGGGAAGAGGATGCAGAGGAAACATTTCTTTATATAGGATATAATTTTTATATGGGATTGCAGGTCTTTGCGCTGCCAAAGCTGCCAAAGGGAAAGCACTGGTATCAGATTATGGATACTTCGCAGACGTGTCCTTTTTTTGAAGAACCGCGTCTTTTGAAAAATAATTCCTATGAGGCATTTGGACAGACAATTTCAATTTTAGTGGGCAGGTAAGGTAAGAAAATGAAAGCATGGCATCATTTAAAGACGATTTTACATCATAAAAGACTGGTGCGTGCAGGCTGCTTTAAAGTGGGATTATACCGACAGGGTATCATGCACGACTGGAGTAAATACAGTCCGACTGAATTTTTAGTCGGATGCAAATATTATCAGGGCAATATGAGTCCGAATAATGCGGAACGGGCAGCCCGGGGTTATTCTTCCTCATGGCTGCATCATAAAGGAAGAAATAAGCATCACATGGAATACTGGATTGATTACAGTGTGGACAAGGAAAAAGGTATCTGCGGAATGGAGATGCCGGTAAAGTATGTGGTGGAAATGTATATCGACCGGGTGAGTGCGGCGAAGAATTATCAGAAGGATGCTTATACAGACAGAAGTCCGTTAGAATATTATGAGAATGGCAAAAGCATACATATTCTGCATCCGAATACGAGAGAGCTTTTAGAACGTCTGCTGACGATGCTCGCAGAAGAAGGCGAGGAAGCGACGTATAAATATATCAGAAGAGAAGTTTTAAAGAATAAAAAGTAAGGAGAGAAAAGACATGTTAGATGGAAAAAAAGTACTTTACAGTGGAATGCAGGCAACCGGCACATTGACACTGGGCAATTATTTAGGAGCGTTGAAAAACTGGGTGGAGCTGACCGATGAATATGAATGTATTTACGGCGTTATGGATCTCCATTCCCTGACCGTACGTCAGGTTCCGGCAGAGTTTCGTAAAAATGCGAGAGCACTCTATGCACTCTATGTTGCAGCGGGATTAGACCCTGAGAAAAACTGTATCTATTATCAGTCTCATGTGTCCGGTCATGCAGAGCTGGGCTGGATTTTAGACTGCTTTACTTATATGGGCGAGCTGAACCGAATGACACAGTTTAAGGATAAAGCAGCAAAACATGCAGATAATATTAACGCCGGTCTGTATACATATCCGGTATTAATGGCAGCGGATATTTTGCTCTATCAGGCAGATGTCGTTCCGGTAGGTGTAGACCAGAAGCAGCATTTAGAGATTACAAGAGATATTGCAGAGCGTTTTAACAACATCTACGGAGATGTATTTACCATACCGGAGGCATATATCGGTAAAAAAGGCGCGAAGATCATGAGCCTTCAGGAGCCGGGCAAAAAGATGTCAAAATCAGATACAAATGCCAATGCAACGATCCTGCTCTTAGATGATACCGATACGATCATCCGAAAATTCAAACGTGCAGTTACCGATTCCGAGAGTGAAGTGCGTTACGCTGAAGAAAAACCGGGAATCAGCAATTTAATGGATATTTACAGTGCCGTAACCGGAAAGACCTATGAGGAGATTGAAAAAGAGTTTGCAGGAAAAGGTTATGGTGATTTCAAATTAGCAGTCGGCGAGACGGTAGCAGATCATTTAAAACCGTTACAGGAACGCTATGAGCAGTTGATGAAAGATAAAGCATATATTGAGAGCATGATTAAGCAGAATGATGAAAAAGCAGCATATTATGCGAATAAGACTCTGCGCAAAGTGCAGAAAAAAGTCGGATTAACCGAAAGAATCCGTTAAGATGATCAAGATATAAAACATAGGCAGATAAGGAGGACATAATATGAGTCATGTAGAGATCACAGAACAGATTAAGTATATCGGAGCAGATGATAAAACCTTAGATTTATTTGAGAGCCAGTATCTGATACCGAATGGAGTATCCTACAATTCCTATTTGATCTTAGATGAAAAAATAGCAGTCATGGATACGGTAGATATGCGTGCAACCGGTGAATGGTTAAGAAATATGGACAGAGAGCTTCAGGGAAAAGAGCCGGATTATCTGATCGTGTCCCATATGGAGCCGGATCATGCGGCAAATATTGAGATGTTAGCCCGCAGATATCCAAAGATGCAGATTGTGGCAAATGCTAAGACCTTCCCGATGATGGAGCAGTTCTTTAACCTGGATGTTTCCGACAGAAAAGTGGTTGTGGCAGAGGGCGATACCTTAAGCCTTGGCAAACACACGTTACAGTTCTTTATGGCACCAATGGTACATTGGCCGGAGGTTATGGTAACTTATGAGCAGTCCGAAAAGATCCTGTTCAGTGCCGATGGATTTGGAACTTTTGGAAGTCTGGATGCAAACGAAGAGTGGATCGCAGAGGCAAGAAAATACTATATCAATATCGTAGGAAAATATGGAAACCCGGTACAGGCACTTTTGAAAAAAGCATCCGGTTTAGACATTCAGATGATCTGCCCGCTGCATGGACCTGTCTTAAAAGAAAACCTTGGTTATTATATTGAAAAATATCAGATTTGGAGCAGTTATGAGCCGGAAGAAGAAGGCATCCTCATTGCCTATGCGTCAATTCATGGCAATACTAAGCAGGCGGCTGAAAAAATGAGAGATATCCTGATCGAAAAAGGTGCCAAAAATGTCGTCATTATGGATCTGTCCAGAGATGACATGGCAAGAGCCGTAGAAAATGCATTCCGTTATTCAAAAATGGTACTTGCATGTGCAACCTACGATGGAGGAATTTTCCCATGCATGGAAGATTTCTTAAATCATTTAAAGGCAAAGAACTATCAGAAACGTACCGTGGCATTTATGGAAAATGGTTCCTGGGCACCGGCAGCAGCAAAACTGATGAAGGGAATGTTAGAAAAACAAAAAGACATGATAATCGTAGAACCGGTGGTAACGATCCGTTCCACAATGAAACAGGAAACCGTTGGCGTTATGGAAGAACTTGCAGACGCATTGTTATAGAAAAAGAATTGCAATAAATAAAATGAAGATTTAATAAATGCACCGCCCGTATCAATTCATTTTTCCTGATATGGACGGTGTATTTTATATTTTTATATCAGATATCTTTCGCATGCTCTAAAAAGTATTGTTCGGCTTCGGCATTCCACAAGCCGTCATGCGCATCTACCAATTCCTTTAAATGCTTCTCTAATTCATTGTTTTCACCAAAGGCAGATACCTCTGTCACAGGGAATTCCTTGCCGGAATAGACGATCTTTTTGCCGCCCGGCATCTTTGGAAGATTTAAAATCGATTCACAAACATGGTTTAATCCCATAATATGTGTTGCGATTTTTGCCACATTAACGGTCTTATTTTCAATCAGGGCAATGGCATCCTTCATATCCTGCGTGTTGCTTCCGCTGGTGCCGACAAAATGTGTCGCATTGTAGTGGATATTGTAAAAATTAATCGTCGAAGCAAATTTAGAATCTGCAGGACCGGCAAAAAAGTTCAGGCAGCCATCATAGGCTAAAAGCTGTTCAGCCTGGGTTACCAGTCTTTCTTTTGCAGCCATTAAAAAGATATCGTCAAAGCCCTTAGCATCCGGTGTCAGTGCTTTTAACTCCTCTACAATATCATCTTCATCAGCAGTCAAAACATAAGTCAGGGTCACGCCATATTTTGCAGCCTCTTCGACAGGATACAGGCGTTTTGCCATATCCAGCTTGCTCTGGGTACGTCCGGTTACAACTAAATGTTTTGGCCGTCTGTCATTGTGGATCGCATAGTCAATTGCTAAAAATCCCATTGGCCCGGTTCCGCCTAAAATGGCTAAAGCACCGCCTTCTTTGATGCCCATGGTATGGTCATAATCATTGCGGTCTCTTAAATGAAAGTTGGCTTTAAATCCCGCAACGATGCAGGAGAGCGGTTCTACGAGTGCGCCTTCAAAAAATCCTTCTCCTTTATATGGGAGCAGGCAGCCTTTTTCAATAGCTTCATTCATGATCACCACGTTGGTAGCTTCGCCGCCGACATATGGGAAAGAGTAGCCAAGAGAAAAAGTATCGGCACGTCCTAAGTTTGGCTGTGCAACAAAACAATCTCCTGGTTTGTAGAGATGTTTCCATTTTTCGCCGACTTTTGTGATCACTCCGCAAAATTCGTGTCCCATGATAACCGGATGGTTTTTCAGATCATTTGGAAGTTTTTTATGCTTTTCTCCCTGATTTGATACCTTATATGTAGACATGCAAAGGCTGTCTGTGACAATGCGGGCTTCTATCTCATCATCCTTCATTGTCGGGAGTTCAAATTCCTCTAAACGTAAATCTTTCACACCATAAATGCGTACTGCTTTCGTGTTCATAATGACCTCCTCTAATGTAAAAGTTTTCTAGTTGCTTTCATTATAAAAAAGAAACAAAAAAAAGACAATATAAAACCGTGAAGTAAACAGGGTTGTGTGCTATAATTTATCCGGTAAATGAAAAGTTTTGAAAAAAGGAGAATGTGGCAGATATGGAAAAGACAAACGTGATGAGAATTTTAGACCAGAAGAAAATACCATATCATCACTATGAATATGACAATTCACAGGCATATAGCGGAACCGAGGTTGCCGATATGTTAGGGCAAGACCCGAAAGTGGTCTATAAAACATTAGTAACAGTGGCAAAGAGCAAGAAGAATTATGTATTTGTCATTCCGGTAGAAGAAGAACTGGATTTAAAAAAGGCAGCCAAAGCCGCCAATGAAAAATCCATTGAAATGCTGAAATCCAAAGAACTCTTACCATTGACCGGCTATGTCCATGGGGGATGTTCTCCGATCGGAATGAAGAAAGTATTTACAACATTTTTACATAGCACAGCGAAAGAACAGGAGCATATCATTTTCAGTGCAGGAAAAATCGGGTATCAGGTGGAGGTTGCACCGGAGGATTTGGCGAAGGTGGTGCGGTTTACGTTTGCGGATGTGATAAAGTAAATCTGTGTATGATCTTTTATCTGTTTTTCCGGCCACAGTTGCGTTGTTCCGATGTCCGGAATGAGAAACTCTAAATCGAGACGTACACGTCACTTCATCAAGTCTGACTCAGGCAGACTTAGATTTTCTTATTTTCGTACAACGGAACAAAATAGCCTCGGCTTTGTGCAAGTTGCCAATCAAAAAACATGAAACCGTTTTTTGACATCTGGATTTGTATAGAGATAAATTCCTAAAAATCCGGAAATAATTTTCGCATATCAGTAGGCAGTGGAGCAGACAGCTTCATTGCCTTTTTTGTAATCGGATGTGTGAATTCTAAAAGGCTCGAATGCAGAGCCTGCCTGCTGATTTTTGTCATATCAGGATGATAAAGATAATCTCCGATCAAAGGATAACCAAGGTGTTTCATATGAACGCGTATCTGGTGTGTACGCCCGGTTTCTAACCGAAGTGAAACAAGCGTCAGATCGTTATGACAGGCAAGACTGCGGTAATGCGTCACGGCACGTTCTCCATGTTCATAATCAATGCAGCGGGTAATGAGAGAGTCACTTTCCCTTCCGATCGGGGCATCGATCGTACTGCTCCCGGTCAAAGTTCCTTCTACAATGGCAAGATAGGTACGATGGACGGCACGATTCGCAACATCCTGTGATAAAATGGCAGCACTTAACATATGTTTTGCGAGGATCGTAAGACCGGTAGTGTCACGGTCTAAGCGGTTCATACAGCGAAAAACATAAGCCTCCCCTTTTTGCTGATAATAGTCGGCAACACCGTTTGCAAGGGTATTTTCATAGTTGTTCAGGGAAGGATGGATCGGCATATCGGCAGGCTTGTTCAAAACCAGGATATCTTCGTCCTCGTATACAATATCCAAATCCATTGGAAGCGGGAGGATCTTAGCAGAACTTTCCTCTTCAATCAGATGAATGGTCAGGGTATCTCCCGGCATTAAACGGTCATTGACGTAGAGCCATTTCCCATTGCCAAGGATGCTGTAGGGTGTCCGTTTTAAATGAGTAATGACACTGTGGGAATAACCATGCCGTTTTAAAAAATCTAAGACTGTAATTTCGTTTTCTATTGTATAAGTCAGGGTACGTTTCATAATAGTTTCCGTTTCTTTCTAATATAAGATTTGGGTATCAAAAGGCCCTTCGGGCGAACCACACTTTTGTGCAATCTGCCGGTCACTAAGTTGTGAGCCGCCTTTTAACATCCTAATCCATACGAGTCACAAAATTGTAAACATTTCTTAATTATAAATTTAACATACTTCATATTACAATTTTAACATATTTCAGAGCGAAAATAAAATTGTCTAAAAATAAAATCAGCGAAAAAAGAAAAAGGGGAAAGGCACTTAGGGCAGTGTCCTTTCATACAATGTTAGAAAAGCGGCTTTAAGGTGGAAATGTGAAGACTTTTTTATCTCCTCTCACCCCAGAAGAAGAAAAGGAATGCATAGAGAGAATGAAGGAAGGGGACCTTAAAGCAAAACACCAGCTCATCGAGCACAATCTGAGACTGGTAGCCCATGTTGCAAAGAAATATCAGGCATCCGATGAAGATATGGAGGATCTGATTTCCATTGGGACCATAGGGCTGATCAAGGCAGTCGGAACATTTAAGACCGATAAGCAGATAAAACTTGCAACCTATGCAGCAAGGTGCATTGACAATGAACTTCTGATGTATTTCAGAGGGAAGAAAAAAACCTCAAGGGAAGTCTCTTTATATGAACCCATCGGTACGGACAAAGAGGGGAACCAGATCAATCTGTTAGATATTGCCGCAGATGAAGAAGTAGATGTGGTAGAAAAAATGGAGGAGTGCGAAAATATCAGAAAACTCTATGGATATCTGCCGCAGGTACTAACGGACAGGGAAGAACATGTCATAGCCATGCGGTATGGAGTCTTAGGGGAAGAACCGCATACACAGCGGGAAGTGGCAGCGACGTTAGGAATCTCCCGCTCCTATGTCAGCCGGATCGAAAAAAAGGCATTGGCAAAGCTGCGCAGACAGTTTGAAGAAGACGATCGATAAAAAACCTGTGCTCTGCTCCAACAGACTGGAGCAGGGTAAAAATAAATCTTTTCAAAAAGAAAAAGTGTGATATAATAACAATATCTTTTTTATTTCCAGGCAATTCGCCAGATTCCCACGGGAAAAAGGAGGAAAATTGTATAGTATGGTAACAACCTCGGTACTGCACGGTATGGAGGCGATTTTAGTACAGGTAGAAGCAGATGTCAGTCCGGGACTGCCGACCTTTGAAATGGTAGGCTTTTTAAGTTCTGAAGTAAAAGAAGCAAAGGAACGGGTACGGACAGCCTTAAGAAACTGCGGCTATCAGCTTCCGGCAAAACGGATCACGATCAGCTTTTCCCCGGCAGGCATCCGAAAATCCGGTTCGGGATTTGACTTAGCCGTAGCAGTTGCGATTTTAGCAGCCTTAGAAGCGGTACCGAAAAAACGTGTGGAAAATACGATCTTTTTAGGAGAACTGAACCTGAGTGGGAAGCTGGTTCCAATTCCCGGCATATTACCAATGGCTGCAGTGGCGGCAGAAGCAGGGCATCAGACAGGGATCGTTCCGTTTGAAAATCAAAAGGAGGCTTCGTTAGTCCCGCACATGAAAAGCCTTGGGATGAGCCATTTAAACCAGGTCGTCGAATATTTACGAAAAGGGGAATATCAAAAGCCGCAGGCAGATATAAAAATAGAAGGAACAGGAACGAAAATAAAACTTCCCACGCAGGCAGATTTTTCAGAGATCACGGGACAAAAAATGCTAAAGCGGGCATGTGAGATTGCGGTGGCAGGCAGACACAATCTGTTGTTTGCAGGCCCTCCCGGAGCAGGAAAAACCATGGCAGCAAAGCGGATTCCGTCCATTCTGCCGCCAATGACCGAAAGAGAGCGGATCGAAGTCTCAAAGATTTACAGTATCTGCGGTATGTTCGATGAATCGCAGGGGTTGATCGGAGTGCGTCCATTCCGAAGTCCGCATCATACGGTTTCCGCACAGGGACTTGCCGGAGGCGGGGCAAATCCAAAGCCGGGAGAGATCTCATTAGCACATGCGGGGGTACTGTTTTTAGATGAGCTGACAGAGTTTAAACCGGGAACTTTAGAAATACTGCGACAGCCGATGGAGGAGCGGCAGATCCAGCTCATCCGTGCGCATGGAAAATATACATTTCCGGCGGATTTTATGCTAGTCGCAGCCATGAACCCGTGCAAGTGCGGATATTATCCCGATATGCAAAAATGCACCTGTACAGACTATGAGATCCGGCGATACCGAAACCGCATCAGCCAGCCGTTACTAGACCGCATGGATCTGTGTGTTAAAGTAGAAACAGTACACTATCAGGAATTAGAGCAGACAACACAGGAGGAAAGCTCGGAAAGCATCCGGGAGAGGGTAGTCATGGCGCACAAAAGACAGAGAGAACGCTATGAAAAGGAGGGATTTTTTTATAACAGCCAGATTCCGGCAAAAAAGATCGCGACATTTTGTGCATTAAAAAAAGATGAGAAACGCCATATGCAGCAGATTTATGAGACATTGAACTTAAGCGTGCGTTCCTATCATAAGATATTAAAAACAGCGCGTACCATTGCAGATATCGAAGGAAGCGAAGAGATCAGAATGGAACATCTGCACGAAGCAATCTGTTACCGCTCCATAGACAGCAATTTTTGGGAGAGACGACGATGAAATATAAATACTGGCTGGATAACACCGGATTATCCAATGGAAAAAAGAACCTCCTGTTAGAATACTTTCAGACGGCGGAAGAAGTGTACCGTGGAACGGAGGAAACCTATCAAAAAATACCACAGTTAAAAGAAGAAGAGATACAGCGTATCACAAAGGCAAAAAGGAAGTGGGATATTAACGAAGAATATCAGAAACTGGCAGAAGGCGGCGTAAGCGTTACGTTTGCATGTGACAAAAATTATCCGAAAAAGTTAAAAAATATTTACCAGCCTCCATTTGCACTGTACTATAGTGGAAAACTTCCGGGAGAGAGACTTTCCGTTGCCATTGTCGGTGCCAGAAGATGCAGTGAATACGGGCATTATATGGCAAGAAAATTAGGAGAGGCACTTGGACGCAACCGGATTCCGGTCATCAGCGGACTGGCGGAGGGGATAGACGCGGCAGGGCAGGCAGGAGCGATCAAAGGCGGTGGAGAGACCTATGCGGTATTAGGGTGCGGTGTAGATATCTGTTATCCGAAACAAAATGCAGCACTGTATGAAACAATCCGACAGCAGGGAGGGATACTTTCCGAACTGCCGCCAAAGACAACGCCAAAACCATATTATTTTCCGGCAAGAAACCGGATCATCAGCGGACTTGCAGAAGTGGTAGTGATCGCAGAGGCAAAGAAAAAAAGCGGCTCACTCATCACGGCAGAGCACGCCTTAGAACAGGGAAAAGATATTTATGTCTTTCCGGGAAGGACAACCGATGCATTGAGTTACGGCTGTAATGCTTTAATTCAGCAGGGTGCGGGCATTATTTTGTCCGTAGAAGAGTTCTTAAAGCAGCTTCCTTACAATGCCACACAAAGCCTGCAAATGGGAAAAAATAAAAAACAGTGTCTTGCAAAAGAAGAATCCTTGGTGTATAGTTGTTTGAGCATGGAACCTAAAAATATAGAAAAAATAGCGGAAGAAACAGGGCTTGGAATTTCTGCAACAGCAGGAATCCTGCTCGGATTACTGGCAAAAGGGCTGGTATTTGAATCCTTCCGGAACTATTATATAGAAGAATGAGGAATGAAAAACAAGGAGTTTTCTGATGGCAAAATATTTAGTGATCGTGGAGTCACCGGCAAAGGTAAAGACAATTAAAAAGTTCTTAGGAAAGAATTATGAGGTGGTAGCTTCAAACGGGCATGTCCGTGATATGCCAAAGAGTCAGCTCGGATTTGATGTGGAAAACAATTACGAACCGAAATATATTACAATCCGTGGAAAGGGAGATATTTTAGCAAAACTGCGTAAAGAAGTAAAAAAAGCAGACAAAGTCTATCTCGCAACTGACCCCGACCGCGAAGGAGAAGCAATTTCCTGGCATCTGTCCCAGGCATTGAAATTAGAGAATAAAAAAGTCTACCGTATCAGTTTTAATGAGATTACAAAGAGTGCCGTTAAGGCATCGTTAAAACAGGCGCGTGAAATAGACATGAATCTGGTGAACGCACAGCAGGCAAGACGAATGTTAGACCGCATGGTAGGCTACCGGATCAGTCCGCTTTTATGGGCAAAAGTAAAGCGTGGCTTAAGTGCCGGAAGAGTGCAGTCAGTGGCACTGCGTATTATCTGTGACAGAGAAGAAGAGATCAATGCATTCATTCCGGAAGAATACTGGACACTGGATGTAGATTTACAGATCCCTGGAGAGAAAAAGCCGTTAGTTGCAAAATTTTATGGCGATGAAAACGGGAAACGTACCATCCGATCCAAAGAAGAAATGGATGGTATTTTAGCAGAATTGAAAGATGCCGATTATCAGGTATTAGAGGTAAAAAAAGGAGAGCGTACCAAAAAAGCACCACTTCCTTTTACGACAAGTACCTTACAGCAGGAAGCATCCAAAGTATTGAATTTTTCCACACAAAAGACGATGCGGTTAGCACAGCAGCTCTATGAAGGAGTGGATGTCAAGGGTAGCGGAACCGTAGGTCTGATCACCTACTTAAGAACGGATTCCACGAGAATTTCCGAAGAGGCACAGAGTGCGGCAGCCGAATATATCAGTGCGACCTTCGGAGAAGAATACAAAGCCGTCAGTGAGGCAAAAAAGACAAACAGCAATAAGATCCAGGATGCGCATGAGGCGATCCGTCCCTCCGATATCACAAGAACACCGGCGAAGGTCAAAGATTCCTTAAGCCGTGATCAGTTCCGTCTGTATCAGCTCATCTGGAACCGCTTTACCGCGAGCAGAATGAACAGTGCAAAATACGAAACCATATCCGTTAAGATCGGAGCAGGTACTTATCGTTTTAACGTATCTGCTTCTAAAGTGGTCTTTGACGGATTTATGACGGTATACATGAGCGATGACGATGAAAAGGGAAAAGAAAACGTACTCTTAAGATCCATTGACAAAGATACGACCCTTGTATGGGAATCGTTTGATGAAAAACAGCATTTTACACAGCCACCGGCACATTACACGGAGGCATCCTTAGTAAAAACCTTAGAGGAACTCGGCATCGGAAGACCAAGTACCTATGCACCGACCATTACTACCATTTTAGCGAGAAGATATGTGGTAAAAGAGAATAAAAATCTCTATGTGACAGAGTTAGGCGAAGTAGTCAACGATATGATGAAAGAAGCATTTCCAAGTATTGTCGATGACCATTTTACGGCAAACATGGAGTCTTTGCTCGACAGCATCGAGGACGGTCAGGTAAACTGGAAGACCGTAGTGGCCAATTTCTATCCGGATTTAGACGAAGCCGTTAATCAGGCAGAAAAAGAATTAGAAAAAGTGCAGATTCAGGATGAGGTTACGGATGTGGTCTGTGAACAGTGTGGAAGAAACATGGTAGTAAAATACGGTCCGCACGGAAAATTCCTTGCCTGCCCGGGATTCCCGGATTGCCGTAACACGAAGCCTTATCTGGAAAAAACAGGAATTGCCTGTCCGCTCTGTGGAAAAGAAGTAGTGATCAAAAAGACGAAAAAAGGCAGAAAATATTACGGTTGTGAAAACAATCCGGAATGTGAATTTATGTCCTGGCAGAAACCGGCAGGGATCAACTGCGAGAAATGCGGAAGTTTCATGGTGGAAAAGGGCAATAAGATCGTATGCTCTAACACACAGTGCGGTCATGTGATCGAAAAAGTGAAAAAATAATGAATTCAGCGAATGAAGTTCAAAAAAAGATTGAATTGTCTGACAAAACATGATATTATATAAATGTACTGAAAACTAGATGGAGTGAAGTGGGAGGTAGCAGGATGAGTGTTCAATTACTGGACAAAACCAGAAAAATAAATAAACTTTTACACAACAATAATTCCTCTAAAGTAGTCTTTAATGATATCTGTGATGTTTTAACAGAGATTTTAAAATCCAATGTACTGGTGATCAGCAGAAAGGGAAAAGTGCTTGGAACCAGTGAAATGAAAGGAATGGACGAGATCGACGAACTGATCGTGGATGAAGTGGGAGGATTTATTGATTCGGAATTAAACGAGCGTCTGCTTGGGATCTTGTCTACAAAAGAGAATGTAAATCTTGAGACACTTGGCTTTGTTTCCGATATCAAGAAATACACGGTGATCATTACACCGATTGATATTGCCGGAGAACGTCTCGGAACGCTGTTTATCTATCGGGATAACGGAGCGTACGATATAGATGATATTATTTTGAGTGAATATGGAACCACGGTAGTCGGACTTGAGATGATGCGTTCCGTACATGAGGAAAATGCAGAAGAAGAGAGAAAAGTACAGATTGTCAAATCGGCGATCAGCACGCTTTCGTTCTCGGAGTTAGAAGCGATCACACATATTTTTGATGAGTTAGACGGCAGTGAAGGAATATTAGTAGCGAGCCGGATCGCAGACCGGGTAGGGATCACAAGATCGGTCATTGTCAATGCACTTCGTAAGTTTGAGAGTGCAGGAGTCATTGAATCGAGATCTTCCGGTATGAAGGGAACATACATCAAGGTTATTAACGATGTAGTCTTTGATGAACTGGATAAATTAAAAAAACAAAGAGAAAAAGCTTAAACGGATTTTAAGAAGAGAGATAAAAGGATTTATAGAATACTATAGGTCCTTTTTATTTTTTTGAAAAAATTTAATAAAAAAATTGTCGATAATATCGCAAAACAAGGGATTTTCTTTGACAGGAATCAGCAAAAACGAATAAAAAAGAACAAAAAAATACTTGTCTTTTTTACAGGATAATTTATAATAGAATATGATTAGGAAAAATCTAGTACTATGTCCAAATTTTGAACATAAAGAAGAATGTGAAAACATATGACAAATAGAAAGAGGGACAGCAAGAGAAAGGAGCGGGAATATGATTACATCAGGAGCATTTAGTTATATCAATGTGCTGGATAAAGCAGCGGATGCGAGCTGGTTACGGGAGGCAACGATCACGAACAATCTGGCAAACGTAGATACTCCGGGCTTCAAGAGAAAAGACGTGGATTTTGAAGGCGTTTTAAAAACGGAACTTGGAAGAAGCAAGTATGTAACACTGGATCAGAAAGTAAAGGATCTGCATATGAACCATTTGAATGCAACAGCCTATACGGATTCATCGAATTTTTCTTACCGTCTTGATGGTAATAATGTAGATGTGGATACAGAACAGGTGGAACTGGCATCAGAGCAGCTTCGTTACACGGCGTTAACAGACAGCATTACCCACGAGATTTCCAGGTTTAAGAGTGTATTAGGATAAGGAGGGACTGAACATGGGGTTATTTCAGGCTTTTGACATCAGCGCAAGCGGAATGACTGCACAGCGTTTTAGAACGGATATTATTTCGGAGAACGTGGCAAATGTCAATACAACGAGAACGGTGGATGGAACACCGTACCGTAGAAAAGTCGTAACATTTCAGGAAAAGGATGTAACACCTTTTACCAATGTACTGCAGGGAACCAGACAGCAGTATGCAGGGAATGGTGTAAAAGTGGTATCCGTCACAGAAGACAATGAGACAGATTATATTATGAAGTATGACCCATCCCATCCGGATGCGGATGCGAATGGTTATGTATCATATCCAAATGTCAATATCGTAACGGAAATGACAAACCTGATCGATGCAAGCCGTGCATATGAAGCAAATGCAACTGCATTTGATGCAAGCAAGGCGATCGCACAGGCAGGATTACAGATTGGCAAGTAGGAATGATACGGGAGGCTGACAGATAATGGATATTTCAACAATTACACATGTAACGTCAGATTACATAAAGAATGCATTAGAGGAGTCGGCAAAGGCTTCAAAAACAGAGAATCGGGATTTCGGAAGCGTGTTCCAGTCAGCACTGGGCATGGTGGATGAGACAAATGAACTGCAAAACAGCGCAGAATCGGCAGAAATCCAGTTTTCTTTAGGAGAGTCAACGAATACTCACGATTTGCAGATTGCCCAGGAAAAGGCAAATGTAGCATTACAGTACACAGTAGCTGTAAGAGATAAGGTATTAGAAGCATATCGGGAAATTATGAATATGCAGATTTAATGAGAATCGTGGAGTGACAGACAATGCAGGAAAGACTACAGGGAATTTTAAACAGAATAAAGGAATGGTGGAGTAAATTTACCACAAAGCAGAAAGCACTGTTGATCAGTATTGTGACAGTTGTGGTTATGGCGATTGTGGTTCTTGCATTCATCATGACGAGACCGAAGATGGTAACTTTGATCAATTGCGAATCTACCAAAGAAGCGGGAACCGTAAAAGATCTGTTAGAGGGTGAAAGCATTGCATATGAGGTTTCGAAGGATGGACTGACTTTTTCGGTAAACGAAAAAGATGAGGCGACAGCATCCATTCTTTTGGGATCTAACGATATTCCGACAGAGGGTTACTCGATCGATAACGTATTTGATGGCGGCTTTTCTTCTACAGAAGCAGATAAGACGAAGAAATATCAGCTATACTTAGAAGAACGGTTTGCAGATCATCTTTCAAATTTGTCAAATGTCGAGAGTGCAACGGTATCACTTTCGATGCCGGCGGATGATGGTACGATCATTTCTAAGGATGAAGAAACTTATGCAAGTGTGATCCTGACACTGGACGGAGAGATGGACGAAGACCAGGCGGCAGGAATTGCGCAGTACATAGCAACGGAGGTTGGTAATAATACAACAGACCGTATTACGATTTTAGATTCTGATACGAATATGCTTTTTTCCGGCGGAGACAGCAGTTCAAACGCTGGCAAGGCGAGCAGTAATCTTTCGTACAGAACGAAAGTGGAAAATCAGTTCAAGAGCAATGTCAAAGATGTTGTTATGGGAACGAATGTCTATGATAACGTAGAAGTTGGTATGAACCTGGCACTGGATTTTGATAAAGAGAAAGTGACAGACCATCAGTACTATGTAGAAGATGGACAGGAACAGGGATATCTGGATAAAGAGAGTATCTATGAGTCAGAATCCACCGGAGGAGCAGCGGCAGTTCCGGGAACGGATTCTAATGATGATACCACTTATATGATGCGGGATGGTGAAACTACATCATCTACCATTTCAGATATTACCAGAGATTATAACCCGAATGAAAAAATAACGGAGACCGAAGGTGCAGTCGGAGATGTAAAATACGATGAATCTTCTGTGACAGTAGTATGTAGTGTTAATAAGATTTATAACGAGGATACTCTTAAGGCACAGGGTAAATTGGATGATATGACATTTGATGAGTTTGCGGCACAGAACAGCGAACGTAAAAAAATAGATGTCGATGAAGATTTATATCCAATGGTGGCAAATGCAACAGGTATTCCACAGGAGAATATCTCGATTGTGGCATATGAAGTACCGTTCTTTGAACATTCGGATGATTCCGGCAGAACATTTAGCGACTACTTACAGATCGCGCTTGCAGTTCTGATCTTTGCATTACTGGGATTTGTGGTATTCCGCAGTACCAGAAAAGATCCGACACAGGAGATCGAGCCGGAACTTTCCGTTGAGACTCTGTTAGAGACAACGAAGGAAGCGGAGTTAGAAGATATTGGTCTGAATGAGAAATCAGAGACAAGAATCTTAATAGAGAAATTTGTAGACGAAAATCCGGAGGCGGTAGCAGCATTGTTACGCAACTGGTTGAATGATGATTGGGATTAAAAAATGGCAAATGCAGAGTTAACCGGTGTTCAGAAAGCGGCAGTCCTTTTGATTACCTTAGGACCTGAAAAATCCGCATCAATTTTTAAACACCTCAAAGAAGAAGAAATTGAAGAGTTGACCTTAGAGATTGCGAACACAAGAAGCATATCTCCACAGGAAAAAGAAGATGTTTTAAATGAGTTCTATCAGGTATGTCTTGCACAGCAGTATATTGCAGAGGGTGGTATCGGATATGCAAAAGAACTTTTGGAAAAAGCACTCGGCGAACAGAAGGCACAGGATGTTATCACAAAACTGACGGCCTCCCTTCAGGTGCGTCCGTTCGAATTTATCCGAAAGACAGATCCGAGTCAGGTGCTGAACTTTATCCAGGACGAGCATCCACAGACTATTGCGATGATCTTGTCTTATCTGTCGCCGGCACAGTCTGCAATGATCTTAGGTGCATTGACACCGGAAAAACAGGCGGATGTTGCAAAGAGAATCGCAATGATGGATCGTACATCTCCGGATGTTATCAAAGAGGTGGAGCGTGTGTTAGAACGAAAGCTGGCATCCTTATTAAATCAGGATTACACAATCGTCGGTGGCGTCGATGCGATCGTAGATATTTTGAATACGGTAGACCGCGGAACAGAAAAGCATATCATGGAATCTCTCGAAATCGAGCAGCCTGAACTTGCTGATGAGATCCGTAAGAAAATGTTCGTATTCGAAGATATCCTTCTTCTCGACGACCGTGCGATCCAGCGTGTGTTGCGTGACGTTGATAACAATGACCTTGGTATCGCACTTAAGGGTGCCAATGAAGAAGTACAGAATGTTATCTTTAAGAACCTGTCCAAGCGTCTGTCTGCTATGATCAAGGAAGACATGGAATTCATGGGTCCGGTTCGTATGAAAGATGTAGAAGAAGCACAGCAGAAGATTGTTGGTATTATCCGTAAGTTAGAAGATTCGGCAGAGATTGTAATTTCCAGAGGCGGAGGTGACGAGATTATTGTCTAATCTTTATAAACAGTGGGGCGTAGCGCCTAAACAGGAAGGTGCTCGCATCATCAATTCCAATGCCATTGTTGCACAGAAAATAGAAGAAATGGCAAAAAAGATGCGCGAGCAGGCTGGAACAGAAGTGGATTTTACCGATGGATTCAGTCAGGGACTTGGTGCAGAGAACGTCGAAGCCATTCTTGAGGAACCACAGGCAGATCCAATCGAGGAAGCAAAAGAAGAGGCAGAGCGTATCTTAAGTGAAGCAAAAGCAAAGGCGGATGCAATTTTAAATGATGCACAGACGCGGAAAGCAGAACTTTTAGAACAGGCAAAAGAAGAAGGCAGAACGCGCGGCTATGACGAAGGTAAAGCAAAAGCAGATGCCGAAGAGCAGGAGATGCAAAGACACCTGCAACAGTTAGAAGAATCTTTGAATACAGATTACCGGAATAAACTGCAGCATATGGAACAACAGGTCGTTGAAGTTGTAGTACATGTGTTTGAAAAAGTATTCCATATTCAGTTTGACGATAAGACCGAGATTTTGCTTTCTTTAGTATCCGATGCGATCATGGGGATTGAAGGAAGTAAGGATTTCCGTATCCGTGTGGCAGAAGTGAATTTTGAGTTTATGGAGAACCATCGTCACGAGCTTGAAGAACGTGTCGGAGAGGATATTTCATTAGAAATGATCGCAGACCCGATGTTAGAAGAAAACCAGTGCATGATCGAGACGGATTCCGGAATCTTTAATTGCAGTCTGGGTGTCCAGTTAGAAAATCTGATCAAAGATTTAAAGAGTTTGAGTATAAATTAGGTGAGTTCAGTGGCTTTTAATGCAGAGAAATATTTACAGCTAACAGAAAAGACATATTTTAAACAATTAGGAAAAGTTGTTAAGATTGTAGGACTTACGATCGAATCTGTTGGTCCGGATGCGAAGATCAATGATCTGTGCCGCATCGTGATCGACCAGTCGAAAGGAATCTATACGATGGCAGAAGTTGTCGGATTCCGTGATAAACGCCTGCTGTTAATGCCATTTGAAGGGATTGAGGGACTTGGAGTCGGATGTATCGTGGAAAATACCGGACATCCCCTGACTGTTCCGGTTGGAGATGAACTTCTCGGACATATGGTGGATGGAATTGGAAGACCGACCGATGCAGAAGGCTTGACGTTTGATAAGGAATATCCGGTAGAGGCGTTACCACCTGACCCGATGACAAGAGAGATTATTAATACGGTTCTGCCGTTAGGTGTCAAAGCGGTGGACGGACTGATCACGGTAGGAAAAGGTCAGCGTATTGGAATTTTTGCAGGTTCCGGTGTGGGAAAAAGTACACTGATGGGAATGTTTGCAAGAAACACCAAAGCAGATATCAATGTCATAGCACTGATCGGAGAGCGAGGCAGAGAGGTGCGCGAATTCGTGGAGCGGGATCTTGGTGAAGAGGGAATGAAACGCTCTGTGGTAGTTGTTGCGACTTCCGACAAACCGGCATTGATCCGTAATAAGGCAGCAAAGACAGCAACAGCCATAGCAGAATATTTCAGAGATCAGGGTAAAGATGTACTGTTAATGATGGATTCCCTGACACGTTTTTCCATGGCACAGCGTGAGATCGGATTAGCATCAGGAGAGCCGCCGGTAACGCGTGGTTATCCGCCAAGTGTTTATTCAGAAATGCCCAAAATCTTAGAGCGTGCGGGAAATTCAGATAAAGGTTCGATCACCGGACTTTATACGGTATTGGTAGACGGAGATGATTTTAATGAACCGATCACTGATACGGCACGAAGTATTTTAGACGGACATATCATGCTGAACCGTAAACTTGCACATAAGAACCATTATCCGGCAATTGATGTCATGCAGAGTATTTCCCGTGTTATGAGTGCAATCGTGGATGATGAACACAAGGCAGCTTCCGGAAAATTAAAAAATGTGTTAGCAACCTATGCGGAGGCAGAAGATCTGATCAACATCGGGGCCTATAAGCAGGGATCTAATAAAAATATAGACTATGCGATTTCGAAGATTGAAGCAGTCAACGAGTTTTTAAGACAGAGAACCGATGAAAAATTTATGTTTGACGAAGAAGTACAGCTTTTAGAACAGCTTTTTGAAGGGTAGTGGCATGTATGGCAAAGTTCGTATACCGGATGCAGAATATCCTGGATTTAAAAATAAAGATGGAAGAGCAGAGAAAAGCGGAGTACGGCTTGGCAAATGCAAGACTGCGTAAAGAAGAGGATAAACTAAGGGAACTGATCATCAGAAAAGCAGGATATGAGAAACAGGCAAGGGAACTGGTACAGGGAACCATTGATGTACATAAGATTCATACCTGTAAGCATGCGATCGATGCAATGAAATCTGCGATCCGTACACAGATGATAGAAGTTCATGTGGCGGAAAAGAATGTGGAACTTGCAAGAAGCAAGCTCAATCAGGTAATGATCGAGAGAAAGACTTATGAAAAGCTGAGAGAAAAGGCATTTGAGGAGTTTAAGCAGGAAGTGGCTTATGAGGAAAACAGGATGGTGGATGAGCTTGTAAGCTATAATTACCACAAAGAATCCTGATATGAGGTGGAAATATGGCAGAAGAGAATTTAGGCCCGGCGGCAGGCATGGATAAAAAAGCCGCAAAGAAGGCAGAGAAAGCCAGAAGAAAAGAAGAAAAACGGAATCGAAAACTTGCGAAAAATGAAGCGAAGAAAAACGGTACGACAGATGAGTTTGAAGAAGAATCCGGTGGCGGCAAGGCGGCAGTCGTTTTTGTTACACTGATGATTATTGTCATCTGGATTGCTATTTTAGCAGTTCTGATACATTTTGATGTCGGAGGATTTGGCTCAACCGTTATGCAGCCGATCTTAAAGGATGTTCCGTATGTCAATAAAATCCTTCCAAAGACAGAGGAAGAAGAGACAAAAACCAAAGAAGACAGCAAATATCCATACAAGACCGTAGATGAGGCAGTTGCATACATCAAAGAACTCGAAAAAGAATTAGCAGATGCAAAAGAGAGCAATTCTGAGAATGATGCATATGTGGCAGATTTAGAGGCACAGGCGGCTCAGTGGAAAGAGTATAAAGAAAATGAGCAAAAGTTTGAGGAAGAAAAGGCAAAATTCTATAAGGAGGTTGTTTTTTCTGACCAGGCACCCGATATAAATGAATATAAGAAATATTACGAGAGTATAGATCCGCAGAATGCAGAGAATCTGTATAAACAGGTAGTAGAACAGCAGGAAAAAGACGATGATATGTCAGATTATGTAAAGGCATATTCGCAGATGAAACCGAAACAGGCAGCAGCAATTTTTGATACCATGACAGACAACTTAGAACTTGTTGCAAAGATCTTAAGTGCCATGAAAGCAGATGCCAGAGGTGATATTCTCGGTAACATGAAGACGGATACTGCAGCAAAAGTAACCAAACTCATGGAGCCTTAGAATATATAAAAGCACATTGAAAATCAAAGAAAGGAGGAGAAACAGATGACCAGTGCAAATGTTTCAAAAGTGACCGCAGGAATGACGGTTCAGACATCTGCATCAAAAAAATCGGGAAAAGATGAGCAGGAAGCCGTTGATTTTATGTCAATGTTAGGGAATTTTGCAGTGAACAATTCACAGCAGAACAATCCGGTGACATTTCAGGTTTCTGACAGTGCATCGAACAAAACGGCGGAATACGAGAAGCTTTCTACAAAAGATGACAGGATTCCCAAAGTAACCGGTAAGACAGGCGATGCGGATATGCAAAAAGTCGATCAGGCGGTCGAAGAATTTGCGAAGGAAGTCCAACAGGAAGTAAAGGAACTCTTAGGTGTGGATGATGCACAGCTAGAAGCAGCAATGAAAGAGTTAGGACTGACCTATCAGGATTTAATGGACCCTGTAAACTTAGCAAATCTTGTGATGAATCTGACCGGAGAGGAAGACCAGTTAGGACTTTTGATGAATGCGGATTTTCAGGAACTGATGCAGAATGTGGAAGTTTTAAGTAAGAACTTATTACAGGAACTTGGAATGACACCACAGGAAGTAGCGGAGGTATTCGCACAGCTTGAGCAGAATGCAGCGCAGATCACGGAAGAAGTACCACAGCAGATGCAGGAGGTTACAGATACTCAGGCAGATGTATTAAAAGTACAGCAGACAGATGACGTTCAGATCACGGAGCAGAAGTCACAGGTGACAGGACTTACAGAAACCAATGCAGCAGCAACAGAATCCGTAGAAAGTGATGGCAATGTACAGAATGTGGAAGAACCGGTTTCGCAGGAAGTGCGTGTGGAAAATGATCAGACAGCTTCACAGCAGGAAGGTCAGCAGGAAGAAGCGCCGGAAAACAGTATGACGACAGAGGATGACGCTTCCTTGTTACAGCAGAACGATACAACAGAGAAGAGCATTTTTACGGAGCATACGTTCCAGCAGACCGTTCAGACGATCAGAACTGACAATATTACGGCAGCACCGACAACGGCAGTGCCACAGAATGTTGTGTTTAATACGTTAGATGTCATCCGACAGGTCAGTGAATTTACCAGAGTGATGTATCAGGGAGATACTACTTCCATGGAGATGCAGCTCAATCCGGAGAACTTAGGTAAGATCTATGTACAGGTTACAGCTAAAGAAGGTGTGGTTACAGCACATCTTGCCGTACAGAATGAGATTGTAAAAGAAGCCTTAGAAAATCAGACCATCCAGCTACGAGAAAACATGAACCAGCAGGGAATCAAGGTTGAGGCGGTAGAAGTTACGATCGCCAGTCATGAATTTGAAAGAAACCTTGAGCAGAACCAGCAGGGAAGTGCACAGGATGAGCAAAGAGAACAGGCATCTAAGAGTCCAAGAAGAAATATTTCCATGAATCAGTTAGATGAGCTATCCGGACTGATGAGTGAAGAGGAAATGTTAGTTGCAAAGATCATGAGAGACAACGGAAACAGCGTGGACTTTACAGCCTAGAATCTAGAAAGGAGAATGTAAATGGCAATTATTCAACAGATTGAAAACGGAAAGCTTGTAGATTCTTCTGCATCGAATACATCATTATCAACAGAGAATAAGAGTGATGCCGCAGGCGGAGCTTTAGACAAGGATGCGTTTTTACAGCTTTTAGTAGCGCAGATGCAGTATCAGGATCCATTAGAGCCTACCGATAACACAGAGTACATATCACAGCTTGCTACATTTTCACAGTTAGAAGAGATGCAGAACCTGAATCAGAGTCTGACCGAGGGAAGTGCATACAACTTAGTTGGAAAATATGTATTTGTAAAAGTAACCAATAACCAGACAGGAGAGACATCCTACGATCACGGTATGGTAGAGTATGTGATGAGAGAGAACGGAAAAGTATATATTTCTGTTAATGACAGTCTTTATAATATTGACGATTTAGATACCGTATCAGACCCGGATTACTACACAGCAACAACCGTTGCAAAATCCTTTACCAATATGGTGAAGGCATTACCTTCCGAAAAAAATCTGACGATCTATGATGAAGAGAAGATTAAATCTGCAAGAACTGTATATGACAGCCTGACAGACTATCAGAAATCTTTTATTTCACCGGACACAGTGAAGACACTAGAGCAGTTAGAAGCAAAATTAAAAACCTTGAAGGGCAATACAGAGGATTCGTCTAAGGGTGAGTAGGAGAAAAGTAAGGAGATGGTTTTATGAACCGTGTCAATCATACGTTTTCTTCCATTGAGCAGGTTACAGACCAGTTTCTGACAACGAAAAACCAAAAGAATCTGGAAAAGAGTTCAGAGATTTCGTTTGCAGAGATATTAAAAGAAAAACAGGGATTGAAGTTTTCAAAACATGCAGCAATGCGTTTGGAAAACCGAAATATCAATCTGACAGATGAACAGAATAACCGGCTCAGATCGGGAGTTCAAAAAGCGAGTGAAAAGGGGATCAATGAGTCATTAGTCATTGTGGATTCTTTAGCATTTATCGTAAATGTACCAAATAAGACCGTGGTAACAGCGATGGATCAAAAAGAAGCAGCAGACAACATATTTACAAATATCGACGGTGCCGTAATTATTTAGCCGGACCTTAACGGAAGCTAATGTCTTTGACTGACAGATAAGACAGTTTACGGCAAAAAGTATAGGAGGTCATTCATTATGATGAGATCAATGTATTCTGGTGTATCAGGATTAAAAACACACCAGACGAAGATGGACGTTATCGGTAACAATATTGCAAACGTAAATACCGTAGGATTTAAATCATCTTCCGTAACATTCAGTGAGATTATGTATCAGAATTTATCAGGAGCATCCGGACCAAATGCACTGACCGGTACCGGTGGTGTGAACGCAAAACAGATCGGTCTTGGTGTTACTACCGGTTCTACATCTGTTAATATTACCGGTCCAGGAGCATCCCAGACAACCGGTCGAGCTTTTGATATCAAGCTCAATGATACCAATTCCGCAACCAGTTTCTTTATTGTAAGTAACGGTTCCGGCACGCAGTTTACAAGAGCTGGTTCCTTTTATGTAGATGGAGCAGGAAACCTCTGTATGACATCTACCGGATATAACGTTATGGGATGGCAGGTTGATCCGACCACCGGAGATATCCGAAAAGATACGGTATCTGCACTTCGCGTTATGAGTGAAAAAAATATGACATCCGCACCGGAAGCAACGGTGAACGGCAGATGTGAAGGTGTCTTAGATAAAAACAGTACCGATGTTACCAGTGAAGCAGGACAGGCGATGAACTTAAGCTTCTACGATGCTCTTGGATATTCTTATGTTGCAAAATTTGCGATCAAAGAAACGAACAGAGACACCGGAGAATATACAGTAGAGCTGACAGACATCTTAGATTCCACAAACAAGTCTATCTTAGACCAGACAAAATATGACAGTGTTACAGGCACTTATGATCCGGATTACTTAGGAGATATTTTTGGTGCCGTAAAATCACAGACTAAGACTTACACACCGCGTGCAGGCTGGACAACAGTAGATGCAGCAAATAACATTTTTGAATACAATGCAACTTATTACCGTTATGATGCAGCTGCAGGCAATTTAGTAGAAGTGACCGATAACGGCGGCGGTAACTATGTTCAGGTACCGGGTGGAACAACCAAGACATTAGCAGAGGCGTTTGGTGTATCACCTTATGCAACAGGTATTACTATGACAAACGGTGTGGTAACTGCCAATGTATCCGGTGCAAACTATACACTGAAGTTCAATCCGGATGACGGTGTTTTTGATTATATCGGTGCAACCGGTCAGGACAATGTATTTTTGAATTTAAAAGACACCTTAGGTGGTAATTTTGAGAACATTGACATTGATTTCACCGGAACTAAATGGTTCGATAATGGTGGAAGCTCTACCATTGGAATGGATAAAGGTGATGTGGATGGAAAGACCGGAACGGGTAAGAAATTAGGAGATATGATCGGAGTCTTTGTAGATACTAACGGTAAGATCTATGGTTCTTATGACAATGGTAATACCATTCTCTTAGGACAGATTGCCGTAGCCCAGTTTGCAAATGCAATGGGTCTTGAGAAGGTCGGAGACAACTGTTATACTACAACATTGAACTCCGGTGAGTTCGATGGTATCGGTGTAGATATTACAGCAGGCGGTGGAACTATGTCTACCGGTATGTTAGAAATGTCCAACGTAGATCTGTCTTCAGAGTTTACGGAGATGATCACAACACAGAGAGGATTCCAGGCAAACTCCAGAATTATTACAGTATCCGACACACTGTTAGAGGAATTGATCAATCTGAAACGATAACTGAGAATCCCTGAGTGAGATGCTCAGATAGTAAAAAACAGATATAGGGGAACGGAAATGAACCGTTCCCCTATATCTTGTATAAGATCAGTGGAATAAAGATATTGCTAAATTTTGACAAAGTCTGCGGTATTTTAACAAAATATTTTATAAATAGCAAAAAATTCTTTTAAATATCGTAGACAAGAAACAAAAAATCTAGTAATATGTTTATAAAGGTTTTCATGGCAATTTTGAGGAAAATATATCCTGTAAAATATGCCATAAATTATGGGAATAGGTAGGTGGACAGATTGAATATTTCATCATTGGCAGGACTGATTTTAGGTTTTGGAATGTTTATCGTCGGCGTGTTAACCAGCGGTGGCGTGCAAATGTTTGGAAACTTCTGGGATGTCCCGTCTCTTTTTATTACCATTGGAGGATCGTTAGCAGGTGTTATGATGTCAAATCAGATGCCGGACTTCATCAATGGATTGAAGGGTTTTAAACTGATTTTTAAGAATGAGACAGCAGATACCGGAGAAGTAATCCGAAATATCATCAATCTGTCAAATATAGCCCGTAAGGAAGGACTGCTTGCATTAGAGGAAGCAGCATCCGATATAGAAGATGATTTCCTGAAAAAAGGAATTATGTTAGTTGTAGACGGTACGGATCCGGAACTGGTAAGAGGAATTTTAGAGACAGATTTAAACTGTATCGAGGACCGGCACAAAGGAGTTATCAGTGTCTGGGAAAAATGGGCAGAGTTAGGTCCTGCCTGGGGTATGATCGGTACCTTGGTTGGTCTGATCAACATGTTACAGAAAATGGATGACCCGTCCACGATCGGACCGCAGATGGCAGTTGCACTTGTTACAACATTCTATGGTTCTATGATTGCAAACTGGCTTTGTACACCTACTGCAACAAAGTTGGCACAGATGAATGCAACAGAGATCAGACTGAAAGAGGTTACAGTCGAGGGACTGCTTTCCATACAGGCAGGTGAAAACCCTCGTGTAATAGAAGAAAAACTGAAATCGTTCTTATCTCCTGGAGTCAGAGAGAGCTTCTCAACTGATGGAAGGGAAGCCGGAGGTGAAGAATAGTGGCAAGACAGAAAAAAGAAGATCCACCGAAGGGTTCAGCACCATGGATGAATACGTTTGCTGATCTGATGAATCTTCTGCTTTGCTTTTTCGTATTGCTGTTTTCAATGTCTACAGTGGATGCGGAAAAATTCGAAATGGTAATCGCTTCACTGCAAAGCAGCTTTAGTATATTACCATCGGGAGGAGCATCTATCGGTGACGGACAGATGATATCAGCCGGTGTCAGTCAGTTAGAACTTTTAGATGAGTATTATAAAAAGCAGGCAAATTCCACGGACACGGAAGAAAGTGAAGAGAATATCAAAGAGGCTTACGAACAGGAAGCGTTAGATGAGTCTGAAAAGATGGCAGAACAGGTGGAACAACAGGCACAGGAAGAAGGAATACAGAATCAGGTAGAAGTAGACTTTAATGCCCAATATGTTCTGATCACTCTGAATGGAGCGCTGCTATTTGATTCCGGTTCGGCAGATATCCGTGAAGATGCATATCCGTTAGTGGATAAGATTAGTAAAATCTTAAGTCAATATGACAAAAATATGATTGATATAGAAGGACACACAGACAATGTGCCAATCCATAATCAAAAATATGAAGACAATGATGTGTTGTCAATGTATCGTGCGTTGACAGTGGCAGATTATATTCGTGAAAAGACGGATTTGGATCCGGGATTGATAAAATCCTCAGGAAGAGGAGATTATGTTCCGGTTGCAGATAACTCCACGCCGGAAGGAAGAGCGATCAACAGACGTGTGGAGGTTAAGATTTACAATTCTTATAACTCTCCGGCACAGGGAGAGTAGAAAGGAAGAACAATGAAGAAAAATTTAATGTCAGTCCTGATACTGGCGCTGGTGTTGGTAAATACAATATTGACAGCAATTTTAGCAATTGGGATTATACCATCCGTAAAGAAATCCAATCAGCTTGTGGAGACAGTTGCCTCTGCAATCAATCTTGAGTTAAATGGTGCAAATGGCGAGAGTGCTGCAAGCGTGCCGATGGCGCAGATCGAGACTTATGATTTAGAGAATGAGATGACCATCAACTTTAAAAAAGGTGAAGATGGAAAAGACCATTATGTGGTATTAAAAGCATCTATTTCCATGGATACGAAGAACAAAGGATACAAGAGCTATGGAAAAGAAATTTCCACAAAAGCAAGTGTGATCCAGAATGAGATCAACAGTGTCGTGTCCAGCTATACATATGAAGAGTTCAGAGATGACCAGCAGGCAGTTCAGGATGAGATTTTAAAGAATCTCAGAACGATGTTTGATTCCGACTTTATTGTCAGTGTCGGATTCTCCAGCGTGACATGCCAGTAAAGAATAGGAAACAAAAGACGGACAGGTGGTGAGATTTACATGGGCGACGTCTTATCGCAAAATGAGATTGATAATCTTCTGCAGGCATTAAGCAGTGGAGAACTGGATGCAGAAGAAATAAAAGACAGTGACGAAAAACAGATTAAAAATTATGATTTTGCACGACCGGCAAAATTCTCCAAAGAACATCTGAGGACGTTGGAAATTATTTTTGAGCATTATGGACGGCTTTTGTCAACAAACCTTCCGGTTTATCTGCGAAAGGCAATACAGGTAGAAGTAATGAACTCAGAGGCAGTATCGTATTCAGAGTTCTCCAATGCACTATCAAATCCGGTTTTATTGGGAATCATTAATTTTGCACCTTTAAAAGGAAATATCATATTGGAAATTGCCTCTAATTTGGGTTATGCTATGGTTGATCGAATGTTAGGCGGCGAAGGGGAACCGTTAGAAAAGACCAGGGAATTCTCGGAAATTGAGCTTCTGATCATAGAGAGGATTCTGACCGTCTGTGTTAATCTGCTTCATGAACCATGGGAGAATGTTGTAGATATTCATCCGAGGTTAGAGAGGATTGAGACAAATTCACAGTTTGCTCAGATTATTTCACCGAGTGAAATGATAGCAATTGTGACGATCAATATAAAAATCGGAGATGTGGAAGGACTAATGAATGTCTGTCTGCCATATCTTACATTAGAAGACATTATGGATAAGCTGAATACGAAGTATTGGTATTCCACAATGCAGGATAAAGATGAACAGCAATATGTAGATGCGATCGAGACATTGATCTCGAAAGCGCCGATACCAATGAAAGCAGTTCTTGGAAACAGCACGATCTCGGTCAGTGATTTTTCCGGTCTGCAGGTTGGAGATATTATCAGGCTTGATACAAAAGTAAATCAGGAACTGGATGTCTTTGTTGGAAATATCAAAAAATTTACTGCACTACCGGGTTCCTCGGGAGATAAATATGCGGTAAGAATTACATCAGTAATAAGAGAGGAGCAGTGAAGTAATGGATGGAATATTGTCACAGGAAGAAATCAGCGCATTACTGAATGATACGGGTTCTGAAAATGCAACACAGAATACTTCATTGACAGACAATGAAAAAGATGCTATTGGGGAAATAGCCAATATCAGCATGGGAACCGCGGCAACTACATTATTTTCGCTGGTAAACCGTAAAGTAGAGATTTCAACCCCGGTTGTAAGTTTGGCAACATGGGATGATATCGTAGAGGCTTATGAGAGACCGTGTGTATTTATCAGAATTGCATATACGGTAGGTCTCGATGGCAACAATCTTTTGATTTTAAAAGAAAATGATGTTAAGATTATTACCGACCTGATGATGGGCGGTGATGGAACAAATACAGATGGAGAATTAGGAGAATTGCACCTGAGTGCAATTTGTGAGGCAATGAACCAGATGATGGGTTCGGCAGCCACTTCACTATCTTCCATGCTGAACAAGAAGATTGATATCAGCCCGCCACATGCGGATTTAATAGATTTACAGGAAAATGTGGATGAAGGAACTATTGATGAGTTCCTAAAGAATCCATTTGTTAAGATTTCTTTTAAAATGGAGATCGGCGATCTGGTAAACAGTACGATCATGCAGTTGTATCCAATCTCTTTTGCAAAAGAGATGTGTGCAAGTATTACACAGAACATGGAACAGGATGCAGCAGCAAATGCATCTGTAACACCACAGCCGGAGGCAAAACCGGAACCACAGCCGACACCGCAGCCTGCTCCACAGCAGACAATGCAGAGTCAGCCGATGATGGATCAGGGGATGATGGGTCAGGCAATGCAAGGTCAGCCAATGATGGGTCAACCGATGCAGGGACAGCCGATGATGGGTCAACAAATGATGAGCCAGCCAATGATGGGTCAGCCGGTCAATGTACAGCCGGCACAGTTCCAGCCATTTATGGGGGATTTGTCCGCTGCATTCCAGAAAGAGAACATTGATCTGATCATGGATGTTCCACTGGAGGTTACGGTAGAGTTAGGAAGGACCAGCAAGTCCATTCAGGAAATTTTAGATTTTGCACCGGGAACTATTATCGAGTTAAATAAGATTGCCGGTGAGCCGATTGATGTATTAGTCAATGGCAAATATGTAGCTAAAGGCGAAGTTGTTGTAATTGAAGAAAGTTTTGGAGTAAGAATTACAGAAATTATCAAATAGAATGAAAAATAAGGAGATTAAACTATGGCAAAGAGTATTTTAATTTGTGACGATGCAGCATTTATGCGAATGATGATCAAGGACATTCTCACAAAAAACGGGTATGCAATTGCAGGAGAAGCAGAAAATGGAGCAAAAGCGGTTGAAAAGTATAATGAGACAAAACCGGATTTAGTTCTTATGGATATCACAATGCCGGAAATGGATGGAATCCAGGCATTAAAGAAGATTAAAGAGGCTGATGCAAACGCTGCCGTTATCATGTGTTCAGCAATGGGCCAGCAGGCAATGGTTATTGAAGCGATCCAGTCAGGAGCAAAAGACTTTATTGTAAAACCGTTTCAGGCAGAACGTGTATTAGAGGCTGTTAAAAAAGTAGTTGGTTAAAGGATGATTTTATTACAGATGAAGACTTCCGGTTTTGACAGTTTTATACAGTTGTTGGGAGTCCTGCTGATTTTCATTTTTGTTCTGGCAATTACATATTTTACAACGAAATGGATTGCAGGGTATCAGAAGAGCAGATCTTTTAATAAGAATCTGCGGATCGTTGAGACTTTGCGTCTGACACAGAACAAATATATTCAGATTATTGAAGCCGGTGAGGTTTATTTGGTCATTGGTGTTGGAAAAGATGAGATTACCATGCTGACAACGCTGACAAAAGAGCAGCTTCATGATCTGGATACTTATGAAGTGATAAAACAGACAGAGGCAGGAGAAAACTTTCAGGAGATTCTGAAAAAAATCAAAGAACGCCTGCCAAAGAAATAGGCAGAAAAGATGAAGAAATTTAAGAAGTGGTATTGTATCGCTTCCGTTGTGTTTGCGACCGTTGTACTGGTGTTGACACTTTCTATGTGTACAACACAGACGGCATATGCAACTTCAGCGGGGAGCAGTACGAAGACAACGAGTGAAAAAAAGTCGGTACCTGATGCCGCAGAAGATGTAAACAATGGTTTTTCCATTGCATACAACAACGATGGGGGAAGCCTTTCAGCTCCGATTAAGATCCTGCTATTCTTAACAGTGATCACATTAGCACCATCGATTCTGATCATGCTGACCTCGTTTACGAGGATCATCGTAGTGCTTCATTTTTTAAGGAGTGCGATTGGTACGCAGACATCTCCACCGAACCAGGTTCTGATAGGACTTGCACTGTTTCTGACATTATTTATCATGTCACCGGTGTTTACGCAGATCAATGAAAAAGCGATCAAACCATTAGATGCCGGGGAGATTACGCAGGAAGAAGCATTAGAGATAGGAATGGAACCGCTTCGGGAGTTTATGTTTGGTCAGACACAGGTAAAAGATATTAACCTGTTTTGTGAAATTGCAAACGTAACCTATGAAGACAAGGAAGAAATTACAAACACCGTCTTAATACCGGCGTTTATTATCAGTGAACTCCGTCAGGCGTTTATTATAGGATTTATCATTTATATTCCGTTCATTGTCATTGATATGGTGGTATCATCCGTATTGATGTCCATGGGTATGATGATGCTTCCACCGACAACCATTTCTTTACCATTTAAGATTCTCTTATTCATTTTAGCGGATGGATGGGATCTGGTAATCGGAAATCTGGTAAAAACGTTTATGTGACAGATAGATAAAAGGAGTGAGGAGAATGATTACACAGGGAGAAGTTTTAGATATTGCGAGTCAGGCAATTTATACGATTATCGTGGTATCGGCTCCGCTCTTATTGGTGTCATTGATCATAGGTCTGATCATCAGTATCTTTCAGACGGTGACATCCATACAGGAACAGACCCTTACGTTTGTGCCGAAGATTCTTGCCGTGTTTGTAGGAATGATGATTTTTGGTTCATGGATACTGACACAGCTAACAGAGTATATTACAGATTTGTGGTCGAATTTCGGCGTATTCTTAAGCTAAGCGGTTATGGTAAATTTGAGTTTTTCTTTAGTTACATTTGAATACTTTTTGATGATAGTGGTCAGAGTTGCGAGTTTTGTGGCAGTAGCACCATTTTATGGAACCAATAATACACCAAGACGTGTAAAAATTGGTTTTTCCGTAATGGTTGCTATACTGCTGTTTCAGATTTTAGAGAGACCTGCACTTGATTACGAAGGTGTATTTGGATTTGCCGTTATCATTATCAGGGAGGGAATTACAGGATTGCTCATAGGATTTGCGGCAAGTGTTTGTAATTCCATTATTTTATTAGCGGGAAATATGATCGATATGGAAATCGGATTGTCGATGGCAACCGAGTATGACCCGATGAATAATACACAGGTCAATATTACCGGTCAGTTGTATAATTATCTGTTATTGCTGTTGCTGATCGCAACGGATATGCATCATTATATTCTGCGTGCGGTGGTGGATTCCTACAAACTGATTCCGGTCAATGGACAGGTGTTTCAATGGGATCATCTGTTCCAGTCGTTTTTAACTTATATGACAGATCTGTTTGTGATCGCATTCCGGATCATTTTACCAATTTTTGCAGTTATGATGATACTGAACTGCATTTTGGGAATTATGGCAAAAGTTGCACCGCAGATGAACATGTTTGCCATCGGTATGCAGATGAAGATCCTGATAGGATTTTTAATTATGTTTTTGACCATTCGGCTTTTACCAAGCATTTCAAACTTTGTGTTTAAAGAAATGAAAAAGCTGATCGTATCATTTATAGAAGGAATGTACTGATTTGGAAGAGATGAAACGGTACTTAGAGTATGATCTTCAATGGTTTGCAAAAGATGGTCCGGGCGGTGAAAAGACCGAGCCTGCCACAGCAAAAAAGCTGCGGGATGCCAGAGAAGAAGGAAAAGTTGCAAAGAGCAGGGAATTGAATTCCGCCATGGATCTGATTGCCCTGTTTTTGGTATTAAAAGTATTTATATCGTATGTAGGCAAGGGCTTTTTAGAAGAATTTTCAGCAGTTTATAATAAAATGCCGGAAATTGTAAAGGGCAATGGACAGGGAATGTCCATCCATGCCGCTGACCAGCTTTTTAGAATGAGTATCATAGACTCCATTAAGATCATGGCACCGTTTTTAGCGGTTGGAGTCATTGTGGCATTTGTTGTCAGTATTGTACAGGTGGGCTGGAAAGTCAGTACCAAGCCGATGCAGCCAAAGTTAGACAAGTTTAATCCGATCAGCGGATTTAAGCGGATGTTTTCAAAAGAGTCTCTTTTTGAATTGTTTAAGTCGATTTTAAAAATCGCACTGATCGCTTATGTTGCATATAGCTGTGTAAATAAGCAGAAAGATAATCTGTTTATTTTATATGAGATTCCGTTATCACAGGCAATTGTGCTCTGTGGAACCATTATTATAGATACGGGACTGCGGATCAGTCTGGTGTATCTGATCGTGGGTATTTTGGACTGGGCATACCAGAAGCATCGTTTTAATGAAGAGATGAAGATGACGAAGCAGGAGGTACGCGAAGAGTTCAAGAATACAGAGGGAAATCCGGAGATCAAAAGCAGGCAGAGGTCCAGGATGCGTGAAGCGTCCCAGCGCCGTATGATGCAGGATGTCCCCAAAGCAGATGTTGTTATTACCAACCCGACGCATCTGTCCGTTGCAATTTCCTATGACAGCGAGACTGCCAAAGCACCGGTTGTACTAGCAAAAGGTGAAGATTATCTCGCAATGAAGATCAGAGAAATTGCAAAAGAAAATCAAATTGAAATTGTAGAAAACAAACCACTTGCAAGAACACTCTATGCGACGGTAGATGTCGGACAGGAGATACCGCCGGAACTCTATCAGGCAGTTGCAGAAGTGTTAGCAATGGTATATCATATGAAAAACCAGAATTAATTAAGACGGAAGGAGGAAAATAACCATGAAAAAAGCGGATTTAGGAATCGCAGCATATCTGCTCTGTGCGGTTATTTTCTTTATTATACCAATTCCGAGCATCTTATTAGACGTTATGCTGATGGTCAACATTTCCATCGCATTGATCATCCTGTTCAATGCACTGTTTGTACAGGAAATCTTAGAGATGTCATTTTTCCCAACGTTATTGCTGTTTACCACACTGTTCAGAATTTCTCTGAACGTATCTTCCACACGTCTGATCCTGACAACCGGAGATCCGGGTAATGTCGTAGAGACTTTCGGAAGTTTCGTTGGTGGCGGTGATATGATCATCGGAGGCATTATCTTTATCGTACTGGTACTGATCCAGTTTATCGTTATCAATAAAGGTTCCGAGCGTGTATCTGAGGTAACGGCACGTTTTACATTGGACGCAATGCCGGGTAAACAGATGGCGATTGATGCCGACCTGAATACAGGTACGATCAATGAAAAACAGGCAAGAGAGAGAAGAGAGAAGATTCAGGCGGAATCCAGCTTCTTCGGAGCCATGGATGGTGCTACGAAGTATGTAAAGGGAGATGCTGTTGCCGGACTGATCATTACATTCATTAACTTAATCGGTGGAACAGCCATGGGTATGATGCGTCAGGGGCTGCCATTCGCAGATGCGATCCAGCAGTATGGACTTCTGACCATCGGTGATGGTTTAGTAAGCCAGATTCCTTCTCTGGTCATTTCTCTTTCCACCGGTATTTTGGTTACTAAGGCATCAAAAGAGGCAGATTTTGGAGAGGTACTGATCAAGCAGCTCTTTGGAATTCCAAAAGTATTATATATCGTAGGAGCCACCCTGATCTTCTTAGGAATCGTGACACCTTTAAATCCTATCCTGTTTGTTCCGTTTGGAGCTATGTATATTGTCGTAGGAAGAAAAATGCAGCAGACTGCGGGCATTGAAAGCATAGAGGAAGAGGTCTCGGAAGAAGAGACGGAAGCCGACGAGATACGAAGACCGGAGAATGTGGTTTCCCTGTTACAAGTAGACCCGATCGAGTTAGAGTTTGGATATGGAATCATTCCGTTAGCCGATGTCAATCAGGGTGGAGACCTGTTAGACCGTGTGGTTATGATTCGGCGGCAGATTGCGTTAGAACTTGGTACTGTTGTGCCAATTATCCGATTAAGAGATAATATTCAGTTAAATCCGAATCAATATATTATTAAGATCAAAGGCATACAGGTTACAGAGGGAGAGATCCTGTTTGACCATTATATGGCAATGAATCCCGGATATGTTACAGAAGAGATTTCCGGTATCCCGACCTTTGAGCCGTCCTTCCACCTTCCTGCGATCTGGATCACAGAAGGACAGAGAGAAAAGGCGGAGAGTCTGGGTTATACCGTTGTTGACCCACCGTCTATTATTGCAACACATCTGACGGAAGTCATCAGAAGCCATATTGCAGAACTGTTAACAAGACAGGATGTACAGAATTTAGTAGACAATATTAAAGAGAGCAATCCGGCATTAGTCGAGGAGCTGATACCAAAACTTTTAGGACTTGGAGAGATTCAGAAGGTATTGCAGAATCTGCTTAGCGAAGGAATTTCCATCAGAGATCTGCTGACCATTTTTGAGACATTAGCAGACCATGCATCGACTTCAAGAGATACCGATGTATTGACTGAATATGTACGACAGAGCCTCAAGCGGGCAATTTCAAATAAATATTTTCCGGCAAACGAGGTTACAAGTGTCGTAACGCTGGATCCGAAAGTAGAACAGGAGATCATGTCTTCTGTAAAGCAGACCGAGCAGGGAGCATATCTGACGATGGATCCGGAAAAAACAAAAGCAATTATGGATTCTGTTGAGACAGAGATCGCAAAGTTAGAGAATCTTGGAAAGAGTCCGATTATCATTACATCTCCGATCGTGAGAATGTATTTTAAGAAACTGACAGAGGAATATTTTAAAGATTTGATTGTAGTATCTTACAATGAGGTGGATTCTAATGTAGAACTGCAGTCAGTTGGGATGGTGACAGACTAATGACAATTAATAAGTTTCAGGGAAAGACTGAGGAAGAAGCAAAAGAAAAAGCAAGACAGGAAATGGGTGCGGACGTTGTGATCATGAATGTGCGCACGATCAAAAGCAAAGGCTTTTTAGGACTGTTCAAGCAGACAACCTATGAGGTAACGGCAGCCAAAGAAGAGACCGAGCAGGGAACACCGATGGCAGCCTTTCATTCTCCGTTTAAAATGCATGAGCAGATCAATCTGACTGCGGATGAACCGATCCAGGTGCCGCCGGTAGAGCATAAAGAACCGGAGCCTGCAAAGGCAGTGGATATGTTTGAATCCGTACTGAAAGAAAATAAGGCAGACACCAATGGGATTGAGGAACGTCTGAACAGTTTACAGAACATGATCGAACACCGGTTTTCAGAAGAGGAACATCACCCGGAAGAAAATGAGGAACCGCTGATAACAAAAAAGGAACAGAGCAAGGCAGGAGCAGAGAATTTTCATTTTATCAAAATGCTCTATAAGACACTGTTAGATAATGATGTCAGTGAAAAATATGCAAATCAGGTGATCGATGAATTAGAGAATATTATGAAAGCCGGAAACAGTGTGGATTATATTCTATCTAATGTATATCAGAAGCTGATCTTAAAATTTGGTCAGCCCAAACCGATCGATCTAAGCGGCTCTAAGCCAAAAGTCGTCTTTGTCATCGGACCAACCGGAGTGGGTAAGACTACCACGATCGCTAAGATTGCGTCAAAATATAAGGTAGAGCAGGGAAAAAAGGTTGCATTTTTAACAGCAGATACTTACCGTATCGCAGCAGCAGAACAGCTGCGGACTTATGCAAACATTTTAAATGAGCCGTTTACGATCATTTACTCTGCAGAAGAGATGAACCAGGCAATTGCCAATGTCGAGGACTATGACTTGGTATTGGTAGATACAGCAGGATTCTCACACAAAAGTGAAAGCCAGAGAAAGGATATCAAAGAGCTGATCGACAGCGTGGATGAGGCATACGATAAATCCGTATATCTGGTATTAAGTGCGACAACGAAATACAGAGACTTACTTGATATTATTGATATTTACAAAGAAATATCAGAGTTCAAGATCATTTTCACGAAGTTAGATGAGACATCCACTTATGGAAATCTGCTGAATGTAAAATTATATTCCGATGCGGAGCTGTCCTATATTACCAACGGACAAAATGTACCCGATGATATTGAGATTTTTGACACTCAGAAAATCGTAAAGAATCTGTTAGGAGGAAAGTAACGCATGGATCAGGCAGAGGGAATCAGAAATGTGATTAAACTGCAGAATCAGCAGATGACGCCGAAAGCAAGAGTGATTACCATAACCAGTGGAAAAGGCGGTGTCGGAAAATCAAGTGTTGCTGTGAATCTGGCAGTTCAGTTACGGAAGTTGGGGAAGAGAGTTATCATTTTTGATGCAGATTTAGGTCTTGCAAACGTGGAAGTAATGTTTGGAGCAATACCAAAATATAATTTGAGCGACCTGATCTATCAGGGCAGGGATATACGCGAGATCATCACACCGGGTCCGATGGATATCGGATTTATTTCGGGGGGTTCCGGAATTGTGACGATGAACAATCTGACCAAGGACCAGATTTCCTATCTGGTACACAGCCTGTCAAAATTAGATGAGCTTGCAGATGTGATACTGATCGATACAGGAGCAGGAGTATCGGACAGTGTGTTGGAATTTGTGATCGCAAGTCCTGAAGTGATCCTGGTCACAACACCGGAGCCAAGCTCTTTGACAGACTCCTATTCACTGCTAAAAGCATTGTACCGGAATCCGGGATTTATCAAGAACGGGATACAGATACATGTGGTAGCCAATAAAGTGAACAGCGTACAGGAAGGAAAGCTGGTATACGATAAGTTAGAGTCTGTTGTATCACAGTTTTTGCATGGAACACTGCATTATTTTGGCATGATACCGCAGGATGCAGTGATAGAAAAAGCAGTACGGCAGCAAAAGACCGTATCCCTTATGGCACCGGAGTCCAATATATCTAACGCATTCAGAGTATTGGCAAATAATCTGGTCAATGAGGAGCAGGAGCAATTTATAATGAGAAGGGGATTTTCGCAGTTCTTTTCTAATATTTTAACCAGAAAATAGACTGATATATGAGGTGAAGAGATGGTTTCAGATATTTTACGTCCGGGAAACAAAGTAGAGATCAAGGCAGTACAAAAGATAGAAAGACAGGGCAGCACGGGGGAAGTAGCGCATGTCTATACAAGCAGGATACAGGAAATCCATGAAAATGGGGATATTGACATTTCCATGCCAATCGAGGAAGGTAAGTATGTGCTGTTACATTTAGGAGTCAGATTTGAGTTCGTATTTTATGCAGAGAAGAATCTGTACCGTGCCATTGGACAGGTAAAAGAGCGGTTTAAGTCTAACAATATCTACATGTTAAAAGTAGAATTAAAGACACAGCTTGCCAAGTTCCAGCGAAGGGAATATTATCGTTTTCCATGTGTCATGGATATGAAATATTACCGGATCGCCGAAAACGAATCCAAGGAAAGAGACACCGAAAAACTGCTAGAACACATACAGGGGGTACCGGACGAAGAAGAGAAGCGGGCAACCATCTTAGATATCAGCGGAGGCGGAGCAAGATTTGTTTCCGAAGAAAAATTTGAAGCGAACCAGTTCGTTTTGATGGAGTTAGAACTGATCTCGGATAATATGGATAAGCAGTACCATATCAAGGGCAGGATCGTAGGATGGAAGAAATTAGAGTATCGCGAACCAAGATATGAGACAAGGATAGAATTTATCATGGAGGATAATAAAGTAAGGGAAGATATTATCCGATATATTTTTGAAGAAGAACGCAAAAAACGCAGAAACGAAAAAGGATAATTGTATGAGAAATATTCTGGTTGTTGATGACTCTGCACTCATGAGAAGGGTCATCTGTGATATAATTAACACGGACAAACAATTTCAGGCAAATGATGTCTGCAGAGATGGGTTAGAAGCCTACGAAAGATTAAAGACCACCAGTTATGATGCAGTGATCTTAGATGTTAATATGCCGAAGATGGATGGACTGCAGCTTTTAGAAAAACTGCAGAAAGATAAGATCAAAGCAACGGTCATCATGGTCAGCACACTGACAACACGAGATGCCCAGACAACGATCTTAGCAATGGAACGCGGAGCAGTTGAATTTGTTCCAAAACCATCCAATATCATTGAGGCAAAAGGCAATCCGTTCAAAGAGCAGCTTTTAGGAGTCTTAAGAGCCGTATTTGAGACACAGCAGAATGTGCATAGGATGCCGGACATAAAGCCGGTTACCGGAACACAACCGGTCAGAACACCGGCAAGAGTGTCACACAATGTATCCGGAGACAGACTGATCGCACTTGCATGTTCCACAGGCGGACCGAAATCATTACAGAGTGTCATTCCATTTCTTCCAAAAGAAATGAATGCACCAATGGTCTTAGTGCAGCATATGCCGGCAGGATTTACAAAGACCATGGCGGACCGCTTAAATGAAGTCAGCAAGGTTTCCGTAAAGGAAGCACAGGAAGGAGATGTCCTGCAAAAAGGTACGGTATATATCGCACCGGGTGGCAAACATATGCTGGTAAAGAAAATGCCGGGTGGCGGACATCGGATTACATTAAGTGATGCGGCTCCAATCGGAGGCTTGAAGCCATGTGCGAACGTGACGTATGAATCCTTAAATGACTGTGCTTATGATGAGATTATCTGTGTCATTCTTACAGGAATGGGAGCGGATGGCACACAGGGAATTATAGAATTACAGAAGCATAAAAAGGTGCATACGATCGCACAGGATGCAAAAAGCTGTGTGGTATATGGAATGCCAAAAGCCATTGCTGAGGCAGGTGCAGCAGATGAGATTGTTCCTTTGACTGAAATTGCACAGGCAATAATAAAGAATGTGGGGGTAAAGTGATATGGATGTAAGCCAATACCTTGAGATTTTTATTGATGAGACAAACGGACATTTACAGACTCTGAGCGACAACATTATGCAGTTGGAAAAAGAGCCGGAGAACAAAGACGTAATTAATGAGATTTTCCGTGCAGCACACTCCTTAAAAGGAATGGCAGGAACCATGGGATTTAAGAGAATGCAGCGTCTGACCCATGATATGGAAAATGTATTCCAGGAGATCCGCAGTGATAAGATGAAAGTAACAAGCAGCCTGATCGACGTATTATTTGACTGCTTAGATGCAATTGACGGATATCTTGAAAATGTAAAAGAGACCTCAGATGAGGGAACAAATGACAATGAAGCGATTGTCAAAGAGTTAAATGATATTTTAGCAGGCGGTGCAGAAGAGAGTGAAGCGGCACCGGCAGCAGAACCGGAAGCACCTGCACAGGAGACAAAGGCTGTAACGAATTACATGGACTTTGAGTTAAACAACAAAGAGAAAGATGACATCAAAGAGGCACAGGATGCCGGTCATAAAGTCTATGCAATCACCGTAAAGATCCAGAAAGAGTGCCTGTTAAAAGCAGCAAGAGCATTTTTAGTATTCAAGGCAGTAGAAGATTTCGGACAGATCATTGTATACAGACCATCATCACAGGATATTGAAGATGAGAAGTTTGAAGATGAATTTTCCTTCTTCTTAGACAGTGAAGAGACAGATTTTGAAAAGATCAAAGCAGCAGCAAATGCTGTATCAGAAATAGAAACAGTAACAGGAGAAGAAATTCCTATTGCAGCATTTGAAGGCGGTGCAGAAGAAGAAAAAACAGAGGAGCCTGAAAAGGCAGAAGCACCGGCAGAGACACATCCGGCGCCGGCAAAAACAGCACAGGCACCTGCAAGCACAGAAAAGAAGGCAGCAGGCAAGGGCAAATCCACACCGAAACCGGTTACAAACCGTACGATCCGTGTAGATATTGAAAAATTAGATGCACTGATGAATCAGGTCAGCGAGCTGATCATCGCAAAGAACAGTCTGGTATCATTGAGTATGACAGGCGAAAACAAAGAAGATCAGGTACAGACTTTCCAGGAACAGATCGAGTATCTCGAAAGAATCACAACGAATCTGCATGAGTCCGTTATGAAAGTACGAATGGTTCCGATCGAAAGCGTTGTAAATAAGTTCCCGAGAATGATCCGTGACTTATCCAAACGTCTGAACAAGAAGATGGAGTTAGAGATGACCGGTGAAGATACCGAGTTAGACAGAACGGTAGTAGACCAGTTAGGTGATCCGTTACAGCATCTTCTCCGTAACTCCGCAGACCACGGACTTGAGAGTGCGGAACTCCGTAAAGAGCGTGGCAAGAGTGAAGTTGGAACCATCTTCTTAAAAGCATTCCAGGAAGGAAATAACGTTATCATCGAAGTTGGCGATGACGGTAACGGTATTGACACAGAAAGCGTAAAAGAAAAAGCAATCGAACGCGGACTGGTGACACCGGAAGCAGCAGAACAACTCAGCCAGAAAGAAATCATCGACTTCCTGTTTATGCCAAGTTTCTCTATGGCAAAACAGATTTCAGATATTTCCGGACGAGGTGTAGGATTAGACGTTGTAAAATCCAATATCGAAGCATTAGGCGGAGATGTAGAAGTTCGTTCCAAACTGGGTGAAGGAAGCAAATTCATTGTCAGACTTCCGTTAACACTTGCGATTATCCAGGCATTGATGGTTGAAATCCGTGATGAAAAATATGCGATCGCATTAGCATCCATTCAGACCATTGAATATATTTCCACAAGCGATATCAAGTATGTGGAATCCAAGGAGGTAATACATATCCGTGGAGCCGTTATCCCTCTGATCCGTATGGACCGGGAGCTGGATTTTGAACCGGTAGAAGATGATGAGAACTTAACCGTTGTTATTGTACAAAAGGGAGACAAGACAGCAGGACTTGTTATCGACAATCTGATCGGTCAGCAGGAGATCGTTATCAAATCTCTTGGAGAGTACATTTCCACAACGAAGTTGATCAGTGGAGCAACCATTCTCGGTGATGGTGAAGTTGCATTGATCCTGGATGTTAATACATTAATGTAAGGGGGTTCCGGCAATGGCAGCAAAAATAGAAACAATGGAAAATGACAAAAAACAATACATTGTAATTACTTTTGGAAACGAGCAGTACGGAATAGACATTAGTTATGTAGACAATATTGTGCGTATGCAAAAGATTACCAGAGTTCCAAAAGCACAGCCGTATTTTAAAGGCGTTATCAATCTGCGTGGAGAAGTTGTTCCGGTTATGAGTCTCAGACTGAAAATGGGACTTGAGGATGATGTGTTTACGAATACAAGCCGTATCATCATCTTAAAGATTGAGCAGAAGGGTGTGTTAGGGATCATCGTGGATGAAGTAAAAGAAGTTGTAACACTTGGTTCAGAAGAGATCGACAAGGTTGCACACAATCCAAAGGATGTTAAGAGCACATTCATCAATGGAATCGGAAAGAACGGGGACGATCTGATCTCCCTGTTTGATATCAGCAGCGTGGTAGATGAGAAAGAAAATTCATAACAGATTTTGGATATGATGCTTTAGCATCATATCCAATCTTTGTATATAGAAGTGGATAGGAGGAGGACATCATGGGAAAGTTCAGTTTTGAGGAAGTGAATGAGCTGTATGTAGATGTTCTGCGCGAAATTGGAAATATTGGTTCGGGAAATGCAACAACAGCAATAGCAAGTATGTTAGACTTGCGGCTGAACATGAATGTACCAAAAGTAGAACTGCTTTCCTTCCAGGAATTCGGTTCTGCAATTTCAGCAGAGGATGAAACCATTGTAGGAATCTATTTGGGGTTAGAACAGGATATTGAGGGAAGTATGATGTTTCTGATGAAATTAGATTCTGCACATTATCTGGTAAACCGTTTGATGGGACGTGACCCGGATTACAAAGAAGATTTTACGGAAATGGATTTATCTGCGATCAAAGAGATAGGAAATATTATTGCAGGTTCTTACTTGTCAGCATTATCAAGTATGACAAACCTGACGATTTCCCCTACCATACCATATGTTGCAATTGACATGGCAGCAGCAATTTTAAGTGTGCCGGCCTGCATGTTTGGACAATATGGAGACAATGCACTCTTAATTGAGACACAGTTTGGGGACGAAGTGATGATCGAAGGATATTTTATCCTTTTACCGGAACTGGATTCTTATGACAAAATATTATCAGCACTTGGAATCGCAATATAAGGAGAGTAATACATGGGAGCTACTATAAAAGTCGGAATGGCTGATTTAAACGTATGCAAGGCCCCAGATGCTATTACTACGTTAGGACTAGGTTCATGCATTGGTATAGCGGTGTACGATCCGGTAACAAAAATCGGAGGACTCGCACATATCATGCTGCCAGACAGCACGAAGATAAGGAATAATTCTAACATTGCAAAATTTGCGGATACGGGAATTGAGGAACTGATCAGAAAAGTGACGGCGGCAGGAGCTTCAAAGGCAAGGTTAGTGGCAAAAATAGCCGGTGGAGCAAGAATGTTTGAGGTAAGTGGTCTGTCTGAAGTAGGAAATATCGGAGCCAAGAATGCAGAAGCATCAAAGAAAAAGTTAAAAGAACTTGGAATTCGCATTGTTGCGGAAGATACCGGGTTGAATTATGGTCGTACTGTAGTATTAGATTGTAATACAGGAGATTTTATGATCAAATCGGTCGGGAAAGAAAATAAAATCATTTAGAGTTTGAGGGATGCGGGATGAAAACAAAACCAATTCCAGCGATTGTAATGCTGAGTGCAGGATTTGTAACATGCATTATCGCAATATATACACACATGGAGTTAATGGCTTTTACAAAAAGCCTTCTGTTAGTATTAATCGTTTTTTATATCCTTGGGGGTATTGTGAAAATAATTCTTGACAAGAATTTTGCACAGATGAAGGAAGAAGAGGAAGAAACGGCTGATACAGAAGAAAACCCGGAGGATTCGCAAGAAACGGAAGAGGAGACTTCAGAGGCGGAACCGACGACAGAAGAAGAACCGGAAGAGAATGTAGAAATCTAAAGGGGTAGCTTTGGAGGCTTTTTATGAAAGAAGTCGAGAGACAGAAAATTTGGGAAAAGTACACAAAAAATCCAACACAGGAAATGCGTGAACAGATCATCATAGAATACGCACCGTTAGTAAAAATCGTAGCAGGCAGATTAAGCATGTATCTGGGTGGAAACGTAGAATATGAGGATCTGGTCAGTTATGGAGTTTTTGGATTAATAGATGCAATTGATAAATTTGATACAAATAAAGATGTAAAATTTGAAACCTATGCAAGTCTGCGCATCAGGGGTTCTATTTTAGATCAGATCCGTAAAATGGACTGGATTCCAAGAACTGTCCGGCAGCGTCAGAGAAAGATCGATGAGGCAATCAAGAGTTTAGAAGCGCGTACCGGAAAAACGCCAACAGATGAGATGTTAGCGGAAGAACTTGGGGTCAGTGGGGAAGAACTGTTAAGCTGGCAGTCACAGCTTAAGGTTACGAATGTTGTATCACTGAATGAATTTGTGGAGTCAGGAAATGAACCGGTTATGGATGCAAAAGGCAATTTCCGCTTTGCACAGCCGGAGGAGGTTATAGCAGAAACAGAGCTGAAACGGATGTTAAAAGACGCAATGCAACTGCTTACGGAGAAGGAACAAAAAGTAATTCTTCTGTATTACTATGAAGATCTGACATTGAAGGAGATCAGCAGGGTATTAGAGGTGTCGGAATCAAGAATTTCACAGCTGCATACCAAGGCACTGCAGAAGATGAAGAAAAAAATGGGACCGTATATGAATATTTTGACAGATTAGATGGAGCAGGGGGACACAATATGAATGGCTATTTTCAGTTAGAAGTACAATCAGAGGGCGTTTTTGTGAAAATTTATCCGCCAACAGAAGGTGGAGAGGCTGTAAACATTAAAGAATTAATGGATTATTTAGAAATGCGGCAGTTAAACCATTATGATTTAAAAGATTTAAATACAGCAGTCCATAACACGGAGCAGGGAGGACGTGTTCTTGTTGCTCGTTCTTTGGAAATGGCAGTTCATGAAGTCATGGTAGCACATGTGTCATTAGATAAAATGCAGGTGATATGCCGTTTTTATCCTCCGGCAAATGGTGGAGACCTGTCAGATGAGACTTCGATCATCAAGGATCTGCAGCTTCAGAATATTAAATTTGGAATCAACCGGGCAGCTATTCAGGAATTTTTACAGAACCGCCAATACTGTAAAGATTATGTCTTTGCAAAAGGGAAAAATCCGATACATGGAAAAGATGCTAAAATTGAATACTTTTTTAATACAAACCTGAATTTAAAGCCGAAAAAAAACGAAGACGGTTCCGTAGATTATCGTGATCTGAATACAATCAGTCATGTTAAAGCAGGGGATCTTTTAGCACGTCTGATACCGGAAGATCCGGGAACACCGGGAATGAATGTATTTGGCGAAGAAATCAGTCCGAGAACGGTTCGCAGTCTGACATTGGATTACGCAAATAACATCAAATGTAATGAAGAAAAGACAGAGATTTTTTCGGAAGTAACAGGTCATGCAAGTCTGGTAAAAGGTAAAGTCTTTGTATCTTCCGTATTTGAAGTTCCGGCAGATGTCGATAATTCCATTGGAAATGTGGAGTATGCAGGAAATGTGCATGTTGCGGGAAATGTCAAAGGCGGATTTGAAGTCCGTGCAAAAGGCGACATCATCGTAGAAGGTGTCGTGGAAGATGCACTGTTAGAAGCAGGCGGTCAGATCATCGTAAAACGCGGGATTCACGGAATGGGAAAAGGCTATCTTCAGGCAGATAGCAATATTATATGTCAGTTTATCGAAAATGCGATTGTATCATCCGGAGGATTTGTGGAGACAAGTTCCATTCTGCACAGCCGTGTATCAGCGTCGAGTGAGATACATGTCAGCGGAAAGAAAGGGTTTATTACCGGAGGAATGATCCGTGCAGGTGCATTGGTAGAGGCACAGACAATCGGTTCTCCGATGGGAACAGACACCCGAGTTGAAGTTGGCGCTGACCCGAAGAAAAAAGAACGTTTTCAGGAGTTAAAAGAAACCCTTGAAAAAGAGAATGAAGAACTTGATAAGTGCAAAGTGATCCTTGCGACTTATACGAAAAAACTGCAAAGTGGAGAGCAGCTTCCGCCGGAGCGGATGAGCTATGTGCAGAAGTTAGCCTACGCTTATAAAGCAAAGAAACGCACAGTGGAAGAATTGCGGAATGAATATGCAGATTTACAGCAGGAGCTGATGTTTGCAAATCATGCAAAAATTCAGGTCAGTAAAACGATTTATCCTGGTGTAACGGTCGCCATATCCGATTTAGAGATGCGTGTGAAAGATGAACAGAATTTCTGTCAGTACATCAAAAAAGATGGAGAGATTGTCCGTACTACACTATAAAATCAGGAAACACATGGAAGGAGTGGGACTATGACGATCAGACCGGTGGATTTCGCTACCATTCAAAGAACAGACGATGTTGGAATGATGAAACACCAGCAGGATGCCAAGCCGGTGGTGGAGCAGCAAAATATTCAGGTGGAAATAAAAAAACAGGAATATCACGATGCTTCGCAGGTGAAGCATAAGGACAACGCCTCAAAAGAAGAGGAACGTTTTGATGCGAGAGAAGAAGGAAAGAATAAATATAAACAGTCCATGAGCAAAAAGAAAAAAGACGCTGCAAAAGATGGAAAAGTAGTGCAAAAATCAGCACATGGCGGATTTGATATCAAGATATAAGGAGCAGATATGACAGCAATAGAAATATGTCTGGTTGCGGCCGGACTGATTTTGATGGTTGGAAGTTTTTTTGTAACGGAAAAATTATCACCGGATGAACTGGATAAGATTGCAAAGCTGAGCCAGGAGGAAATCGCACATATCGTAGATAAAGAAATTGCAGCATCCCACGATAAGGTTCAGGAGCAGTTAGAGACAGAATTAGAAGAAGTATTAGAAAAATTAGACCGCGAAAGCGACAAAGAGACAAACGAAAAGATCATGGCGATCAGTGAGTATTCGGATACCGTCATTGAGTCCATTAATAAAAGCCATAATGAAATCATGTTTTTGTACAGCATGTTAGGTGACAAACATAAGGAAATGATAGATTTTTCGAATGAGATCCAGCAGCGGGTAGAAAATCTGCAAAAAATCGTGACCGAGGAAATGGTACAGGAAACACTGTATAAAGCAAAAGAAGAACATGAAAATTCACAGATTTTAATGGAAAATGTTACCGAGAATAATAAAAATATGTTAGAAGAGGTACAGGCAGTTTCGGATGAAGCAGAGGAAGTACCGGAGACAGAAGAAACGGGCGAAGTAGAAAAAGAGCAGCCTGCAGACAGCAATGAGCAGATCTTAGAATTAAGACGGCAGGGAATGTCGGAAGTAGAGATTGCAAAAGAGTTAGGATTAGGACTCGGCGTTATAAGACTGGTCATAGATTTATATGAAAAAGAGGAGCAGGCAGAGTGAAATTAAAATATTATTTAAGAGGTCTGGGAATCGGAATCCTGATCACAACGATCATCTTTATCATAGGGATTCATGTAAATCAGGATCAGATGTTTTCCGATGAAGAAGTCATCCGGCGTGCAAAAGCATTGGGAATGGTCATGGATGAGACGGATGGAAAGACGATCAATGAATTAGATAAAGACAAGAAACAGGATTCAGAGAGTAAAGATCAAAAGGACAGTCAGAAAGAAGACAGCAAAGAAAGCAAAAGCGATAACAAAGATAAGCAGGAACAGGCAAAAGATGATCAGACGAAGAATGATCAGACAAAAGCAGATGCAGAGTCAGAAAAAACTCAGGACAGTGATGCTGCAGCAGCACAAAAACAGACGGTAGAGCAGGTAGAGGTCAGTATCCTTCCGGGTGAATATTCGGATACGATCTCACAAAAACTGTTAGATGCAGGCCTGATCGATGATAAGGCAGCATTCAGCAAATATATCAATGATACGAATGTCGATAATCTGATACAGCCGGGAACATTTACCGTGCCAAAAGGGGCAAGCTACGAAGAAGTTGCAAAAATCCTCACGACGAAGCAGGAAAATCGATAAAAGTCTTGCTATGGCAGGAAAACTGTGCTATAATCGTTGAGGTTAATTTAAAAAACACATATGCAGACCAAGAAACCGGTGCCTAAGGTCGTTTTTTGGAATGAAGCATATGGAAGCACACAACCATGGAGGTAAAAAAATGAGTGTTATTTCAATGAAACAGTTATTAGAAGCAGGTGTTCACTTCGGACATCAGACAAGAAGATGGAATCCTAAAATGGCTCCATACATCTACACCGAGAGGAACGGTATCTATATCATCGACTTACAGAAATCTGTAGGAAAAGTAGATGAGGCATATCAGGCAGTAAGTGATATCGCAGCAGACGGTGGTTCAATCCTTTTCGTAGGAACAAAGAAGCAGGCTCAGGATGCTATCAAAACAGAGGCAGAGAGATGCGGAATGTACTATGTAAATGAGAGATGGTTAGGCGGAATGCTTACAAACTTTAAGACCATCCAGAGCCGTATCGAGAGATTAAAAGCAATCGAAGCAATGGCAGAGGACGGAACATTTGATGTATTACCGAAGAAAGAAGTAATTGCTTTAAAGAAAGAATGGGATAAATTAGAGAAGAACCTTGGCGGAATCAAAGACATGAAAGGTCTTCCAGATGCAATCTTCGTAGTAGATCCTAAGAAAGAAAGAATCTGCGTACAGGAAGCACACACACTTGGTATTCCGTTAATCGGTATCTGTGATACAAACTGTGATCCGGAAGAATTAGACTATGTAATTCCTGGAAACGATGATGCGATCCGTGCAGTAAAATTAATCGTTTCTAAGATGGCAGATGCAGTCGTAGAAGCTAATCAGGGAACAGTTGATGTAGAAGCAGCAGAAGAGTTTGAAGCAGAGGAAGCTGAAGAAGCATAATAAGAGAATTCTCAGGACAGACATTTTGCCTGTCCTGTATTGTGTAAAAAATGGAGGACGATAAAATGGCTATTACAGCAGCAATGGTAAAAGAGTTACGCGAGATGACCGGTGCCGGAATGATGGATTGTAAAAAGGCATTAGGTGAGACAAATGGTGATATGGAAGCAGCCGTAGACTTTTTACGTGAAAAAGGTCTTGCAACTGCACAGAAAAAAGCCGGCAGAATTGCAGCAGAGGGTATCGTAGTTACAAAACTGACAGATGATGCAAAAGCCGCAGTTGTTGTAGAGGTTAACTCTGAGACAGACTTTGTAGCAAAGAATGAGAAATTCCAGAACTATGTTGCAGAAGTTGCAGCACAGGCATTAACTACAAGTGCAGCAGATATCGAGGCATTCTTAGCAGAGCCTTGGGCAGCAGATACAAGCAAAACTGTAAACGAAGCATTAGCAGCGCAGATCGCAGTAATCGGCGAGAACATGAATATCCGTCGTTTTGAGCAGGTAAAAGAAGAGAACGGATTTATCGCTTCTTATATCCATGCAGGCGGAAAAATCGGTGTATTAGTAGACGTTGAGACAGATGTGATCAACGATGACATCAAAGAGATGGCAAAGAACCTTGCAATGCAGGCAGCAGCATTAAAACCACTTTACACCAGCAGAGATGAAGTAGATGCAGACTATATCGAGAAAGAGAAAGAGATCTTAATGGTACAGGCTAAGAACGAGAAGCCGGATGCAAACGAGAAGATCTTAAACGGTATGGTAATGGGACGTATCAACAAAGAGTTAAAAGAAATCTGCTTATTAGACCAGGTTTATGTAAAAGCTGAAGATGGAAAACAGGTTGTAAGCAAATATGTAGAAGAAGTTGCAAAAGCAAACAATGCAAAGATCAAGATCAAGAAATTCGTTCGCTTCGAGACCGGTGAAGGTTTAGAGAAGAAGAATGAAGATTTCGCAGCAGAAGTTGCAGCTCAGATGAACGCATAATCTTACAGTTCGCATAAGAATTTGAACCGTAATTTTATCATGTAAATTAGCGAAAAACCTTGAATTTCCTATGAAAAAGGGATGATTCAAGGTTTTTTTGCGTGTTGGGGAATAAATTTTGACTTATCGTAAATTATCGCTATTTATGCATGGAATTGGGTAAAAGTTGGGGAGTGAGTTGGGGAATTTCAATTCCCCAACTGGCGTGTGAACCTTCGCCTCATTCTTCTGAAATAAGTAGGCGAAGATTTCCTGTTTTATTTTGTTGGGGAGTAGTGTAATTACCCAATATTTACCCAACTTTTGATGTATGATAGCGTAAGATTACCCAACTTATCATAGTTTATCATGGAAAAATTTACCGATTGATAATATAGATGAAAATAGATTATAATAAAGTGAAAGTATAGCTATAAAAATTTATTAAAGGTCAGGATATAAAATGAAAAATGTTTATAATGATTTAAAAGATATTTCTTTTTGGAATGAATACATGCCATTGGATGGTCAGTATTACACATATAAAAATAATATTACATTTGCAGCATGTAAAATTTCAGATTTATATTATCAAGTATGTAATGCCAGAATGAGTATACACTTTTGTCTGGATTATGAAAAATATTCAATGATGTCAGAAGATAAAATGGCAATATTAAGTACAAAAAAATATTTCATTGAAAATGCATTACTGTATTATAATTTTGCAGTAGACTATCTTTGGCAAGTATTATGGTTTTATTATAATAATGCTGACGATGTTAATCAAATCCCATCGAATGAACTGTATCAGAAATTGATGAAAGAATGTAATTTAAATGATTTAATAAGGGGATTAGTAGAACTTCAAGAGAGAAAAATTGCTGAAGTTTTAAAAGATAATTTTACTGACCGAAACAAATTATTTAAACAAATTCGTGAGTATTATAATTATTTAAAGCATAGAGCAATATTTCATACTCCTTCATTAGGAATAAATGAAAAAGAAAGCATGTATTATATTCCTACTTTAATAGAAAAAAATGAAGAGAAAGTGGAGCTAGTAAGTTATAAAATTCCTATAATTTCAAGAATAGAAATAGATATAGATGAATTAAAGGAATTACTCATAGAGTTTGATAAGCAATTTGTAGGAATATGTGAATATTTTTTTGAAATTATAATGCCAAAAGATTATATAAAAGCGAGAGAGGTTAAATTATCAACAATACAACAATATACAGGACAGCATTTAGAGGAATTGAAGGAATATGGTAAAAATCATCCCAAAATAGTTTCAAAAATGGAATGCGAAGTATATTTGGAAGAAAAATAAAAATTTACATAGCCGATTGGTTCAATCGAGAATCAGTCGGCTTTTTTCATACTCATTTTTATACATAGCCAGTCTTGTAAAACGGATTGGCTATTAAATTTTTCAAGGAAGGAGGAAGCCATATGACTAAGTGTAAAGTAATCGCCCTTGCAAATCAGAAGGGAGGAACAGCCAAGACCACAACAACATTAAATCTGGGAATCGGTCTTGCACATCAGGGACGAAAAGTATTATTGGTCGATGCTGATCCACAGGGAGATTTAACAACTGCATTGGGTTGGATAAATGCAGATAGTCTTCCGATTACATTGGAAACACAAATGAAGAAGATATTACAAGACGAACCGTTTGTGTATAATGAAGGCATTTTGCACCATGAAGAAGGAGTAGACATTATTCCAACCAATATCGAGCTATCGGGCATGGAAATCTCACTGGTAAATGCAATGAGCAGAGAGCAGACACTAAAGCTGTATCTGGCAGATTTGAAAAAAGATTATGATTATATCCTGATTGATTGTATGCCTAGCTTGGGGATGTTGACTATCAATGCATTAGCTGCCGCAGACAGTGTAATTGTTCCAGTTCAGGCTCATTATCTTCCATTAAAGGGGATGACGCAGTTAATGAAAACAATTGGTAAGGTACAAAGACAGCTAAATCCCAATCTGAAGATTGATGGAGTATTACTGACGCTTGCAGATATGCGGACAAAACTTGCCAAGACAACAGAGGATAGAAGTACCATGGACATTTAAACAATCAAAAGAAGAAATTGCATTAACCCAGGAAGAACAGGACAATTTCCTGAGTGAGATGGAGGATAGCTGGTATAAAGAAATGTTTTATTTCATGTGTCTGACAGGTGTCCGAGTTGGAGAACTTGGTGGAATGAAATGGAGCGATATAGATTTTAAAAAGAAAGTAGTTCACGTCAGACGTTCCTTATATAAAAGCAGGTTGTCACCAGAGAAAATTGCAGAAAAAGCAGAAGTTTATTTTTGCTTTTCTAATCATGCCAAAATTGTAATGACTAATAATATTGCATATATAGGTTCATCAAATTTTTCAGAAGAAAGTGCAGATAATTTTGAATCTGGTTTTATAAGTAAGGATGCAGATTTCATTGAATTTTTAGAAGAGGAAATTTTCCCTTGGATTATTGAAAGTTCAAGTGAATATAAAACAGATGAAGAGATTCTGTTTTTGGAATTGGCTATTAGGAAAAGCATAGCAATGTTTGAAGAAATGTATGAGGAATATTTACAAACCTTTTATTTGCTATCTGATCATAGAGGAATTGAAAGATGGTATTACAATACAACAGATGCGACATTATCTATAAAAGAAATGGAAAAGACAGAAGAGATATGTTACCAATATGTAGATTTGCTGAAAAATGTCAATAAGATTTTTAATATGCGAGTATTTTCAAAAGAAGGAATCAATAATTTAGATGACGTAATAGAAAAGGTAGAAAATATCATTGCAAATATTAAGAACTTGTTTTGTGGGAATATTGAAGAATTGGCAAAATATGATGGACAGGGCATTGTAGATGAATACATTAATCAACATTATGCAGATGCATATGATGAAAATTTAGAGTATTATATCGAGCATGCAATAGATATTGCAAATGAGGCATTTGCAGAGTTAGCTGAAGATGCAAAAGATGAGGCGGACAATTTACTGGAAGAAATTAAAAATTTAGGAGAGATATCTAAAACAGTTTTGATGCTATTTAAGAGATTACCATTAGAGAAAATAAAAATTGATAATACAAAAAAATAATTCATACTAGCCAGTTTCATAAAAAGCTACAGGAAAACAATTTGCAGAATCAGAAATATGATAAAGTGTTGAGCTTGTCAAGGAGAACAAACCATGTTAAGCTGTTATAAACAAATAGGAGAAGATAGAAAAAGAAAGGGGAGATGGCGTGAAAAATAAGAATACAAAAGACCTGGATTTTGAGCGGAAACATAAAGAAGATTTACAACGTATTCGGGGGTTCAGACTATTAGATGATGATTTCATGAGTAAAGTGTTTGAAGATAAAGATTGCACGGAATTTTTACTTCAGATTATTTTAAATAGAACAGATTTAAAGGTACTGCGCGTACATGGACAGTATGATATCAGAAACCTGCAGGGACGATCAGTAAGACTGGATATACTGGCAGTAGATACAGAGGAAAGAGTTTATAATATTGAGATTCAGAGAAGCGATAAAGGTGCAGTGGTAAAAAGAGCAAGGTATAACAGCAGTCTTATAGATGCAAATATCACGGAACCGGGTGAAAAATATGAAAATTTGTGCGAATCCTATATTATATTTATTACAGAAAATGATATAATGAAAGCAGGATTACCAATCTATCATGTTGACCGGATTGTCAAGGAGACGGGTGAATTGTTTGGTGATGAATCACATATTATCTATGTGAACTCACAAATCAAAGATGAGTCAGCATTGGGAAAACTGATGCACGATTTTTCCTGTACAGATGCAAAAGATATGAATTATAAAATTTTGGCAGACCGGGTTCGATATTTCAAAGAAGATGAGAAGGGAGTTGCGACTATGTGTAGAGCAATGGAAGAAATGAGAAATGAAACAGCTCATGAGAAAGCAGTTCAGATTGCAAAACGCATGTTAAAATCTGGGAAGCTTTCATATGAAGAGATAGCAGAATTTGCAGAGCTGACAGTAGAAGAAGTCAAAGCTCTGGATGAAAAAGTGATTGCTTAGCATGAAAATGCTACAAACCGGGTGGCTTTTTAAAGAAGAGTTATCCGGTTACTTTTATGTCTAAATATAAAAATCATAATGATTTATTCCCCATTGAAACGATATTCTAAATATGATAAATTGAATAATAAACAAAAGAATGGGGGATACAAATGAAAACAGAAGCAAAAGAAAGCATCAAAAAAATCCTTGTCATATGCCTCGCATCCTTTCTGATGGCATTGAATATCAAATCCTTTGTCAGAACCGGAGGACTCTATCCGGGAGGGGCGACCGGTCTGGCACTTTTAATACAAAGAGCAGCGGACATGTTTTTACATATTACAATTCCATATACCATTGTCAATATACTGCTCAATGCGATACCGGTGTATATCGGTTTTCGATTCATTGGTAAAAAATTCACAATGTATTCCTGTCTGATGATCGTGCTGACAAGTGTCCTGACCGATATCATACCGGGCTATGCGATCACCTATGATACGTTGCTCATCAGTATTTTCGGTGGACTGATCAATGGATTTGTCATTGGACTCTGTCTGCATATGAATGCAACAACAGGAGGAACGGATTTTATTGCAATCTATCTTTCGGAGAAAAAAGAGATCGATTCGTGGAATGTGGTTTTAGGGATCAATGTGGTCATTTTAGCAGTTGCAGGCGTACTGTTTGGATGGGATAAGGCCCTGTACTCGATCATATTCCAGTACACCTCTACACAGGTGGTGCATATTTTATATCGGAAGTACCAGCATGAAACCCTGTTTATCGTAACGAATAAGGCAACAGAAGTTTATGAAGTGATTTCAAAGATGAGTAACCATGGCGCAACCATTATGGAGGGAGAAGGCTCCTATGAACATCAGGAGAGAAAAATCGTCTATTCCGTAGTTTCCAGTGCACAGAGCAAGTCAATCATCCGCGAAGTGAAAAAAGCTGACCCACATGCATTTGTAAATGCGATCAAAACAGAGCAGATTGCAGGAAGATTCTATCAAAAGCCAAATGAATAAGTCAAACCCTGTAATATAGGTAGGAAAAATGGATTAAGATTGACTTGTCAGTCATAAAATGTTATATTTTAGGAAAATTCACATAATTTATTGCGGAGGGGACATATGAGATTTGTACCGATAGAACGAGTAGAACATGGAATGATGCTGGCAAAATCAATTTATGATTACGAAACCAGAACCTTATTGCGGGAAGGAAAGCTGTTAAGTGATGAGATCATTGTCAGGATCAGAGAGCGGGGATACCCGGGAATCTATATAGAGGACGAATTAACAAAAGATGTTGTCATTCAGGATGCCATTACAGCCGAACTGCGTAATCATGCCGTAGAGGCATTGCAGGAGCTGGATTTAGAAGAGGCGGTAAACGTTGCAGAGAGCATCGTAAAGCAGTTGATGGAGGCAAAAACCATATCCTTAGATATGTTAGACCTCCGTACTTTTGATGATTATACATTCCGACATTCCGTCAATGTAGCGGTACTTTCCGTAGTCATCGGAATGGGAATGGGATATACCAATGAGGAATTAGTAGATCTTTGCTCCGCGGCAGTATTTCATGATCTTGGAAAAATCTCCATAGATAAGGCAATCTTAAATAAACCGGGAAAACTGACACCGGAGGAGAATGAACTTTTACGCAGCCATTCCCAGCGTTCTTATGATATGTTAAAGGAAAAATGGAACATTCCGGCAAGAGTCAAAGCGGCAGTATTGAGCCATCATGAAAATGAGGATGGAAGCGGTTATCCGAACGGTCTGACCGGAGACAAAATCCATCCGTTTGCAAAGATCATCCATGTGGCAGATGTATATGATGCACTTTCAAGTGACCGTGCATATAAAAAAGCATACACCTATTCGGAATCGTTAGAATATCTGATGGGTGGCTGTGGAACACTGTTTGATCAGCAGGTGGTCCGTGCATTTATGGATAAAGTTCCTGTATATCCAAAGGGTGTAACGGTATTGTTATCCGACGGCAGAGAGGCAATCGTAGTAGAGAATCATTTAGGAAACCCATTGCGTCCGACCGTCCGATTTTTTGATGGAAAAGATTTAAATCTGAACGATCCGTCCGTAGGAATGAATATCACGATCATCAATCAGGTCAATACACAGACGATCGATGAGCAGGAAATGATAGAGTTTGAGAAAGAGCGTAAGAGCAGAGAGATTAAGAGTATTTTAGTGGTAGATGATATGGTAACGAGTATCCGTTCCGTAAAAGCTGCACTCGATGGGGTGTATAAAATTATTGCCGTACGCTCCGGCAGTGAAGCCATTGAATACTTACAGAAAGCAACACCGGATCTGATCCTAATGGATATCCTTATGCCGAATATGAGTGGAATTGAGGCAGTCAGAGTGATCCGCCAGCGTTTTCCGGGAAATATACCGGTCATCTTTTTATCAAGTGCCAGTGATGTGCAGACGGTACTGGAATGTAAGGATGTCAAAGCCGCAGATTATATCGTAAAACCGTTTAAGGTAAACTATATCCGGGAACGTGTTGCGGCAGTATTGGGAGAAAACGAGTAATATGGGAATGCCTTTAGTAATCAACACGATCTGTATTGTAATTATATTAATGGCAATTTATTGTCTTGCCGGAAGAAAGGAGAGCAGGGGTAGACACATCAATATGGCGTCTATGCTGGTCTCCTTGATTTATTGCTTTTTAGTAACGGTCGGAGAACTGCTCTGTATGGACTATGTTCCGCAGCTGCTGATCATAGACCGGATGGTGTCAGATTTTGTGTTTGGGATATTGTTTATCTTTTACTACCATTACATTATCTATGTCACCGGTTTTCGCATTGACAGAAAGATCACCATAGGATTTATGAGTGCCTATGCGTTTTTCCTGCTGTTATTGCTGACAGATTCCTCTCATCACTGGTTTTACCGGAAACTGGACGTACGGACGGGAGGAAACGGCTATTTTAAATTCCAGATACAGCATGGGATCGGGTTTTATCTCTTTTATGCAGTGTTGCTGCTGACTTCTTTTTTCTGTTTTTATCTGGCGTGGAAATACTATCAGAATACAAAAGATAACATCGGACAGATGCGGAAAAAAAGGGCACACATCCTTTTGCAGGTATCTGTGTTGCCGTTTATGATCGCACTTTTATATTTATTTGAAGGAAAGAGTATCTACAGTCCGGTCTGTATTGGAATCGGACTGTCGGCATTGTTGCTGATCCATGCCCTGAACCATTTTAATTATATGGAAGTCATTCAGAATGCAAAAGCACTGGTGGCGGACAATATGGATTTAGGACTTTTGATCTTTGACACGGAAGAGCATTTTTTAGAGGCAAACCAGTTTATGGAGAAGCATTTCCCGGAGGTCTGGGAAACGCCGGATTTTGTCAAAGAATGTGAAGAATTTCACGATGTGATGACCGGAAAACGGTCAAAGATACTCTGGAAAGGCAGAAACTATAATTGTCAGAAGAGTGAGGTGCGGACGCAGAGCGGTGTTTTGATCGGTTATGCACTGACCGTTTATGATATCACGGATTTAGAAGAGTATAGTCATCAATTAGAAATATTAAAAGAAGAGGCAGAAAAGGCGAATGCCCAGAAAACTAAGTTTTTAACGAATGTGACGCATGAGATCCGTACCCCGATGAATACGATCCTTGGTATGAGTGAGATTGCGATCCGAAAAAATACGGCAAAAGACTTAGAAGGCCCGTTAAAGACAATTTACCGGGAAGGAGAAGGCGTATTAGAGATGGTCAACAGCCTGTTAGATGTCTCAAAGCTGGAATCGGGCACGGTTGAGCTGTCCCATGAAAAATACGACATGGAGACACTGCTCTATGAAGTCTCAAATATGGTCTATATGAATATGCACAATCAGGACTTAGACTATCGGATTGAGATCGAAGGGGGATTCCCAAGTGCATTTTTCGGAGACCGGATGCGGGTCAAAGAGATTTTTCAGAATCTTTTAGGAAATGCCATAAAATATACAGAAAGCGGGACCATTACCTTGTCCTTAGGAGGCGAACGCGAAGAGAACCGTTATAAGATCAGGCTTTCCGTTCAGGATACCGGAGTAGGGATGGATGAAACGGATACCGAGCAGATTTTTCAGCGTTTCAAACGGACAAAAAATGCGAGAACGGAAAAAGTATTTGGAGCCGGACTGGGCTTAAACATTACGATGTCGCTTGTCAAAATGATGGGCGGGAATATTACCGTGCAGAGCCGTCTGAATGAAGGAACAACGTTTTTAGCCTATTTTTATCAGGAGATTGCAGACAGTGAAGCTTTATTCATAAAAAATATGACAAGAGAACGTGCAGTTGCATATATGGAATCAAACGGTTTTTTAGAAAAAATACAGGTCTGCTTTCCGGGAGCACATATCCTGCTTGTCGATGACATGGAATCCAATCTTAGGGTAGAGCAGGGACTGATGCAGCTTTACGGAATTGAACCGGAAATGGTAAATAGTGGAAGAAAGGCATTAGAACTGGTAAAAAAACGAAAGTATGATATCATCTTTTTAGATCATATGATGCCACAGATGGATGGAATCGAAACCCTGCAGAGAATGCGTGAGTTAGAAAACGGAAAAGATACACCGATTGTTGCGATCACGGCAAATGCGGTGGCATTTACGACCGATTTTTATGAAAAAAGCGGGTTTGATGACAGCCTTACCAAACCACTGCATACCACCGAACTGTTAGAGGCGCTGAAACGCTTTATTCCGGATAAGATACAGCAAAAAGAGACGGAAGAACAGGAAGAGATACTGCCAATCAAGAGCCTGATGCCGGAGATCGACTGTACGATCGGAATCCGGAATATCGGTGGAAATATTGAAAAATATCATGAAATCTTACAGGTATACTATCGGGAAATGTCACAGATGCTGGAAGTGCTCCAAGACTATGCAAATGAGGATTTAGAGCAGTTCCGTATCAGCGTGCATGGGATCAAGGGAAGCAGCCGCAATATCGGAGCAGAAGATTTAGCGGATGAGGCATTGCGGTTAGAAGAACTGGCAAAAGAAGGAAAACAGGCAGAGATATTAGCAAAATTAGAGGAGTTCTTAAATACCTTAGATGAAGTCATGACCAGAGTGGACACCTATCTGAAGGATGCATCCGAACAGGTAGAGCGTGACGGAGATTTTCTGCCGGAGTTAGAATTAAGCAGTGTATACCAGATTTTAAAGGCACTTGCTGAATTTGATATGGATGAAGCGGAGGAATGTTTAAAAGAACTTTATAAGAACCGCTATGCAGAGGATGTGGAAGAGGTCCTAGAGGAATTGAAACGTTATATCGAGGACTTAGATTACAAACACGCAACAAGTCTCTTAGAGGACTATTTAAAGAAAATCGGATAGGACGATAGAAAGATCATGGAGGTTGAGATGGAACAGCAAAAAGGTCTGACAGGTTCCACATTGAAGATCATAGCAATGGTAACCATGCTGATAGACCACATTGGAGCAAGCATTTTAGAACGGGGAGTCATGCCAAAGGTAGCAGATGGCAGTGTTATGGATGCAGGCGTAGAGGCAATGAAAGTATATAACAGGTGGAAAGTAGTGGATATGGCATGCCGTGGCATCGGAAGGATCGCATTTCCGATTTTCTGCTTTTTGTTAGTGGAAGGATTTTTGCATACCGGCAACTGGAAAAAATATTTCAGCAGACTGTTTCTGTTCAGCCTTATCTCAGAAGTCCCATTTGACCTTGCAGTATTTAAAAGCTGGTATGATTTTTCGAGTCAGAATGTATTTTTTACGCTGTGGATCGCACTTCTTGTCTTAGCCGTGATGAAATATGTGAGTGAAAAGCAGGAATGGTCGGAAGCGTTGCAGCTTTTGGCACAGATTGCCGTAGTAGCCGTTGGAATGGGAGTGGCACATCTGTTACATACCGATTACGGAGCCTTTGGAGTGCTTGCAATCGCAGAATTGTATTTTTTGCGAAAAGACAGAAAGCGACAAGTACTTTGCGGCTGTGTGCTGTTCTTGTGGGAGATTACGGCACCACTGGCATTTTTACCGATCTACCACTATAATGGCGAGCGGGGCATAAATGTTAAATATATATTTTACTTTTTCTACCCGGTACATTTGCTGATTTTTGGCCTGATCATAAAATTTGCTTTTTGACAAAATTCGGTTTTAACATTGACAAAAGAATGTAGTATGCTAAAATGTGCTTAGTGTGAAAACGTAAGAAAAGGAAGATTTTCTATGAAAAGACAGGTATTATCTATTCTGGTAGAGAATACAGCAGGCGTAACAAGCCGTATTTCGGGGCTATTCAGCCGCCGAAGATATAACATTGACAGTTTTTCATCCGGTGTTACGGCTGATCCGAGGTTTACAAGGATTACAATTGTAACCAGTGGAGATGAGCTGGTCTTAGAGCAGATTGAAAAGCAGTTAGCAAAGCTCGAAGACGTACTGGATATCAAGAAGTTAGAACCTGACAATTCCGTAACAAGGGAATTGATCATGGTAAAGATCCGTGCAAAGGATACCGATCGTCAGGCCATCTTGAATGTCACAGAGATTTTCCATGGAAAAGTCGTGGATGTTACCCACGATTCCATGATCATCGAACTGACAGGAAAGCAGGCAAAGCTTGATTCCTTCTTAGATTTATTACAGGGATATGAGATTTTAGAGCTGGCGAGAACGGGACTGACCGGACTTACCAGAGGTTGTGACGATGTTACATATTTAGATTAAGCTATCAATTTTTTATAATTTAGGAGGATAACATAATGGCAGCAAAAATTTATTATCAGGAAGACTGTAACCTTTCACTTTTAGATGGAAAGACCATCGCGATCATCGGTTACGGAAGTCAGGGACATGCACATGCATTGAACTTAAAGGAGTCCGGATGCAACGTTATCATCGGTCTTTATGAAGGTTCTAAATCCTGGGCAAAAGCAGAACAACAGGGATTTGAAGTATTTACAGCAGCAGAAGCAGCAAAAAAAGCTGATATCATCATGATCCTGATCAACGATGAGAAGCAGGCTGATATGTATAAAAACGATATTGAGCCAAACTTAGAGGCAGGCAACATGTTAATGTTCGCACATGGTTTCAACATCCACTTCGGATGTATCGTACCTCCAAAGGATGTCGATGTTACCATGATCGCACCAAAGGCACCGGGTCATACCGTTCGTTCCGAGTATCAGGCAGGAAAAGGAACACCTTGCTTAGTAGCAGTAGAGCAGGATGCAACAGGAAAAGCATTAGATATGGCATTAGCATATGCACTTGGAATCGGTGGAGCAAGAGCAGGTGTTCTTGAGACAACTTTCAGAACAGAGACAGAGACAGACCTCTTCGGTGAGCAGGCAGTTCTTTGCGGTGGTGTTTGTGCATTGATGCAGGCAGGATTTGAGACACTTTGCGAAGCTGGTTATGATCCAAGAAATGCTTACTTTGAATGTATCCATGAGATGAAATTAATCGTAGATTTAATTTATCAGTCAGGATTTGAAGGAATGAGATACTCCATCTCTAACACAGCAGAGTATGGTGATTATATCACAGGACCAAAGATCGTCACAGAGGATACTAAGAAAGCAATGAAAAAAGTACTTTCCGATATCCAGGATGGTTCTTTTGCAAAAGAGTTCTTATTAGATATGTCTGATGCAGGACGTCAGGTTCACTTCAAGGCAATGAGAAAATTAGCAGCAGAGCATCCATCAGAGTCTGTAGGAAAAGAAATCCGCAAACTTTACAGCTGGAACAATGAGGAGGATAAGCTGATCAACAACTAATCTTTACGGTAGAACAAAGTTCAGTAGGAAAAGAATAAAATTATAAAATAAAAGGCTCCCTTCCGGGTAGACAAGTGAAAGAATATGACTTGTTACCTGGGAGGGAGTGTTTTTTTACTCTCTAGGATTAGGGTATCAAAAGGCGGTTTCAAGTTTTTTGATTGGCAAATTGCACAAAGCCGAGTCTATTTTGTTCCGTTGTACGAAAATAAGAAAATCTAAGTCTGCCTGAGTTAGGTTGCGATGGAGTGACGTGTACGTC
>DNUZ01000026.1 GCA_003507655.1 Lachnospiraceae bacterium
TTTTACTGGGTTTCTGGGATTTTCCCCTTCGGCCATATATAAGATTATCAACTCTTTTTCGAGTTGTCAATCTACAGATTTTTTTACTTTGGTAACATTAGAACGTTCCCCAATTTGGGGAATGCTTTGTTGTCACCTTTGGCATTTTTCAGAATAGATTCGAACTGAAAGTTGTTTTTCATTTTTTCCCTTTGGGGAATGCCTCGGCTTTCTCTTAGGAGGCACTTGTTATATCCATTTAACTATGAGAACAAAATATTGGCAGCTTAGTTCATATAGCGGATGCATCCCTGCATCCAAATATTCCCTTTGAACCTTCTTCCAATCTGAGGCTCTCCAAGTAAATCTTCTTTATTAATACAAACATCATAAACCAGACCATTTGTATCAATCTTCATAATGTAAATTTCTTCTTCTGTTATTTTATTCACAGTCTTTTTGTAATCGAGGATTTCTCCTATTACGGAATACTGGTCACTCTCTACACCATATGGCATAAAACAGGTGTCCACGATAGACAGAACATCTTCATAAGCGATCCGGCGTGATAACATGGAATAAGTATCCATATCTTCTAAAGTCAGATTTTCGATTGCATCCTCATCCCCATCTCTTGCTGCTGCAATCAGGTGGTTCCGGTTCTGCATATTTTTCTGGATCGTTTTTTTCTGCTTTTCATTTTTCATCATCGGAAGAATAATCTTACCGCTGATGGACAATGCAGAAAGTGTAACACTTCTTCCGACGATTCTTGGAAAATGTTCCTCGTTTAAATACTCCGCTACATTTTGCAGATAAAAGATCAGGGACACACCTAAACGAACCTCATCACAGATTCCGGCATAAGATTCTTTTTCTGCATGCTTTTGTACTTCTGTCTGTTCCTGTGAAGTAATTCCATGTCCGTAAAAATACGGAATGTAATATTCAATTCTGAAATTGTCGTGGTCAGTAAATTCTCCACGAACTATAATTCCCATGGAATCCGCAAATTCTTTTGTGAATTCTGCGTACTCGTTTCCTTCCGAATCTCTCGCTGACATATAGTTTGTCGGAGAGGATACGATGCTCTGGAGAAGTTCGTCTAACTCTTTTTGATCTTTTATATTTTTAAATCCAACTGCTCTTAAAAAATCATGCATAGAACTCCTCCTCACTTCTTTTGAAATTAATTTTATTATATTATATGTTATTACTTTTTTCTAGGTATAGATTGCAATTTTTATTTTTTATTAGAATTTAATGCCATGTCCAATGCTTCCTGCTCTTCCTCGGAAAGAGTGATCACAGAATTTCCATCAATAATTTCTTTGATGTATGTATAGCATCCTTCACGGCTATGCATTGCATTGATGATAAATCCATCGTTGGTCTGACTTAAGAGTGCAAGTGAAAAACTCAGCTTTCCTCCCATTTCGTTAAAAGCATCGTATTTTACAAGTCCCACTTTTTGGAAGGTATATTTCATGTTTGAAAAAATACGGTTGATGTTTTTCTCATTTTTCTCATTGGAGTCCATCAGCTGCTCTACCTGATCCAGTCTTTTTAAAATGGTGTCCTCTAAATTTTTCGCATCTTTTCCTGTCATAAAATTGTTATATGCTTTTTTCAGGGAATGCATTTTTGCTGCATTCACGATCATTACGATGATCAGTATCAGTACAAGTGCTGCCAATCCGATCACGATATAATCAGAATCAATTCCTAAGTATTCAGATATCATATTTTCTCCTTTCAGAACGTTTGTTCTATTTTAATATCATGTCAATTAATCGGTCTAAATCTTCTTTATTATAATACTCGATCTCGATTTTTCCCTTATTTTCATCTTTTGCATTGATGGATACTTTTGTTCCCAGAATCTGTTTCATTTTTTCTTCCAGATCCTGATATACGATTTCAAGCTGTTTATCCATCTTTGTTTTTTCTACTTCTTCTTTTTCCTTCTGTACCTTCTTGACCAGCTTCTCTGTTTCTCTTACGGAGAGTTTTTCATCGAAGACTTTTTGTGCCATATTATACTGTTTTTCTAAATCTTCAATTCCAAGAAGTGCTCTTGCGTGTCCGGTCTGTATCATATCATCAATGACCATCTGCTGTACTTTTTCATTTAATTTTAAAAGACGTATAGAGTTGGTAACTGCGGTACGGCTCTTTGATACACGCTCTGCTACTTCGTCCTGTTTCAGATTGAATTCTTCTAACAATCTCTTGTAAGCAAATGCTTCTTCAATCGGATTTAAGTCTTCACGCTGAATATTTTCAATTAAGGATATCTCTACAATTTCCTGCTCTGTATAGTTCTTTATGATAACAGGTATCTTTTTCAAACCTGCCTGCTTTGCAGCTCTCCATCTTCTTTCTCCTGCAATGATCTCATAATAACTATTTCGATCCTGAACTACGATTGGCTGGATAATTCCCATCTGCTTAATAGATTCAGATAACTCTAAAAGTGCGTCCTCATTAAAATGTTTTCTCGGCTGTTCCTTATTTGGCTCTACCTTATTAATAGGAACCATAACTGCCTGATCCTCTGTTGGTGTAAGTGAAGTATCTTTTGCAGCTCCCGGTTTATTCACTTTGTCTGTAATCAGAGAATCCAGACCTTTGCCAAGTCCTCCTTTTTTTGCTGCCATCTCTTACACATCCTTTCTATTGATTACTTCTCTTGCAAGATCACGATAGCTTTCTGCTCCTGCTGATTTTGAATCATATAATGTAATTGGAAGTCCGTGTGATGGAGCTTCTGCAAGACGAATGTTTCTCGGAATAATTGTCTGGTAAATGGTTGTGTCTAAATTATTTTTTACATTTTCTACAACCTGAGTTGAAAGATTGGTGCGGGCATCATACATAGTAAATACTACTCCCTCCATCTCCAGATTTGGATTCAATCTTTCCTGTACCAGATGAATCGTATGCATCAACTGGCTCAAACCTTCCAGTGCATAATACTCACACTGAATCGGAACTAAGATGGTATTCGCTGTTGTCATTGAATTGATGGTCAACATATTTAAAGATGGTGGGCAGTCGATAATTATAAAATCAAAATCGTCCTGGATATAATCTACAGAATTTTTCAATACATATTCCTTTTCTTTTACATCCAGTAACTCTATTTCTGCTCCTGCTAAATTTACATTTGCCGGTATGATTGTTAGATTTTCTATATCTGTTTTCTTCATACTTTCCTTAATGCTACATTCATCCAACATTAATTCATACACTGTATTTTCTAATTCATCTTTATCAATACCCAGTCCACTTGTTGTATTTCCCTGTGGATCTAAGTCAATCGTAAGTACTTTTTTTCCGGCTTCCGCAAGACAGGCTGACAGATTAATTGCTGTTGTTGTCTTACCTACACCGCCCTTTTGGTTAGCTATTGCAATAATTCTTCCCATGTTTTTTCCTTTCTACTATACACTTATCCTCTGTACTTTTCCTGTAAATCTATGTAATTTTGGTACTTTGTACAGATATAATTCTACATTTTTCAGTAATATAGAATACCTAGAACATTATAACATTTATTCTTTTTTATTTCTATAGTAAAAAATGTTTCACGTGAAACATTATTGCTGATTTGCTTTAAAAATCACAATTTATAGATGTTACTATATTTTTTTAATACAATATCTTGTAAAAAATTTTATAAAAAAATAGAAAATGTTTCACGTGAAACATTTTCTATTTCATACTTTTTATCTTATGTGATGTAGTAAGTGCAAACGAGTTAACATCTTACATGATTAATAGGTAATAAGCGTTTATTATGTAATGGTTTTGTACATAACACAATGAATGCAAGTGAGTTAATATGCTCGCATAATTAACAAGCGACAAACGTTGATCATATGCTGGTTTTGCGTATAATCTAATAATTAAAAATATATCAAAGAGAAATTTCTTATTCTTGACGAACAGTGAAATTATTAAGTAAGTGATACTTATGATATAGTGAATGCAAGCGACTTAATATACTTACATACTTGCATAATTAACGGGTGACATATATTGAGCATATGCTGGTTTTGCACATAATAATAAATACTTTATTTACAGAGAATTTGTATGACCGCCAGTAATCAAAGTAGATTTCTATACCGGAAATAAATAAACACAAACATAATTCACAACTTAGTGGCTGGCAATTTGCACAAAACCGGGACTACTTTTGTGACTTTGGAAGAAAATTAGTAACCCCAACTCAGGCAGACTTAGATTTTCTTATTTTCGTACAACGGAACAAAATAGACCCGGCTTTGTATATTTATATTACCAATCAAAAAAGTTCAAAACTTCATTACATAAATGTATCATAATATTTATTTCAAAAACTCAATCTATAACAACCCGATCACATTATAAAGAAAATCCAATACAGACTTCATCTCTTTCTTGCACTGCATATTACTACTACTCTTTTCTTCATCCATTAATCTCATACACTTATCTATAGATTGAACAGCATGATTCAGTTCAGAAATAATCATATCATAAGTATCTTTTGGAATCGATACCTGATCTGTACTCTCACTCTGCTCCACAATTTTTATAATATCTGATATCTGTGTCAAACGATAATCTACATCTTTCAATTCTGCTTCTACTTTTTTCTGTTCACCCAAAAGACTTTTCTGTTCTGATTTTAAATCTGATATTCTTTCTTTATGATGCGGATATATCGTTCTGGGTGTAAACGGTTCACAATCATTTTCATCTTCTTTTTCTAAATACAAAATAAATTGTGTTGTCTCACGGATTCGGATATGTAATTCATCCTGCTTATTTTGCAGCATTTTTTTCTTTGCTTCCTGCTCACTTTGATAATTTTTTAAAAACTCTTTTAACATAATAACCTCAAGAACATATGTTTGTAATTTATTTACTATCTTTATTTTATACTAATTTTTTGCAAAAGAAAAGGCGGATCTTTTTCTTTAAATTTGAATTGTATAAAAATAGAATTTCGTCTATAATAAACTTAGATAATAAAACAAGGGGGTCATTATATATGAAGAAAAACATCAAACATTTTCTGTTTCTTGCAGCAGCAGCCGGAACAGGAATTCATCTTATGAACCGAACTGTCAACAGAACTGCATGTATGAAAGAAATTCTTTCTTCTCATCCGGGTCATTACTATGATTGGAAACATGGAAGAATTTACTATACCAAGACAGGAAGTGGTGCACCGCTTTTACTGATCCATGACCTTCATCCGGCAAGCTCTTCTTATGAATGGTCCAGAATGATGAAGAAACTCGAAAAAACAAATACGGTCTATACCATTGACCTTCTTGGATGTGGACGAAGTGATAAACCAAATATTACCTATACCAATTATCTGTATGTACAGTTAATTGATAATTTTATCAAAGATGTTATTAAAGAGAAGACAGATGTTGTAGCAACCGGAAGTTCTGTTTCTTTTACTGTGATGGCATGTAATATGGAAAAGAATCTTTTCAAAAAAATCATTTTGATCAATCCGGAAGAAATGAGTGTATTAAACAGAACTCCTGATAAGAAGAAAAATGTTGCAAAGTTCCTGCTTGATCTTCCTGTCATCGGAACCTTCTTATATAATACAACGGTACACGAATTAAAGATCAACCGGATATTCCGTGAAAAATATTATTATAAGAAACAACTGATTTCTACCAAGGCACAGGATGTCTATTTTGAAGCTGCACATTTAGGTGAAGGTGCCGGCAGATATCTCTATGCAAGTATCATCAGTGACTATACAAACATCAGTATTACTCATGCTTTAAAAAATATTGAAAATAAGATTTGCATTATCGGAAGCAGAGAACGTCCTCACTCCGTAGAGATTTTAGACGAGTATACAGAATGTAATCACAATATTGAAACAGCTTACTTATCCAATTCCAAGTATCTGCCTCAGTTAGAGACACCGGATAAAGTAAATGAGATTCTTCAGGTTTTCTTAAATAACCAGTAATCTCTTAACTTAAAAATACCGACCTCTGATCGTTAGATCTATTCTAACTTTCAAGGTCGGTATTCTTATCTTATTATTTTTATTATCATAAAGGTTTCTTCGATGGTGTTCCTGCTTTTCTTGGATAAGTTGCAAGTGTCTTTTTTTTCTTTTCGATAATAACAAATGCACGGTTCATCTCTGAATCAGGTAATTGAAATTTCTGGATATCCACACATGCCCCACCTAACACTTCTAAAGCATGTTTTGCCTGCTTTGTCTCTTCTTCCACTTCATTTGCCTTATAGGAGATAAACTTTCCACCTACTTTTACAAACGGCAGACAGTATTCACTTAAAGTTGATAAATTTGCCACGGCACGAGACACGCATAGGTCAAATTGTTCACGATATCCTTTTTGTCTTGCAAGCTCCTCTGCCCTTCCATGTACTGCAGATATTTTTTTCAATTCCAGTTCTTCTATGACTTCATTTAGAAAAAGAACTCTTTTATTCAAAGAATCTGCAAGACAGATTTCTAATTCAGGAAAAGCAATCTTCAATGGGATTCCCGGAAATCCTGCACCTGTGCCTAAATCAATAATTGATATATCTTGATTTAATTTTTCTACTTTTATTAAAGAGATACTGTCTAAAAAATGTTTTTGGACTACTTCTTCGAATTCCGTAATGGCAGTCAGGTTCATTACCTTATTTTTTTCCACCAACATCTCATAATAAGTATTAAATTGCTCTAACTGCAAATCTGACAATTCTATTCCCATCTTCGCAGCAGAGTCCTTGAAATACACAATCTCTTTTTTCATAAATTCTATGATTCCTTTTTGCTGTTCTTTTGTCGCATCTGTTCCATATAAACTAAAAGCACGGAAATATCCGCCGGTGATACTCCTGATATTCTCGAAGCCTGTCCGATATTAACCGGCTGATACTGTTTCAATTTTTGTCTTGCCTCAATACGAAGACTGTTCACATCATCATAATCAAAATCTTCCGGTATCTTTTTCACTTCTAATTTTTTAAAGTTTTCTACCTGCTTAATCTGACGTTTAATATATCCATCATATTTAATATTGATGTTTACCTGTTCCGCAACTTCATCCGGAAGCTCCGGTCTGTCCTCATCAATTGGTGCTAAGACTTCATAATTCAATTCCGGTCTTCGGATTAACTCTGCCAAAGAGGTTCCTGTATTTAAAGGAGTACTCTCATACTCTTCTAATAAAGCCTGAACTTTTTTGTTTGCTCCGATGTTTACTTTTTCCACACGGGCAATCTCTTCTTCGATCAATCTCTCTTTTTCTAAAATCCAGTCATATCTTTCCTGTGAGATCAGTCCTACGCGATATCCTTTCTTAGAAAGACGTAAATCTGCATTGTCCTGTCTTAATAAGAGGCGATATTCCGCTCTTGAAGTCATCATTCGGTAAGGTTCATAATTTTCTTTTGTCACCAGATCATCAATCAATACTCCGATATAGGATTCTGAACGGTCTAAAATTAAAGGTTCCTTTAACAAAATTGACATTGCTGCATTAATTCCGGCAACCAATCCCTGCGCTGCAGCCTCTTCGTAACCACTGCTTCCATTGAACTGACCACCACTGAAAAGTCCTTTTATTTTCTTAAACTCCAGACTTGGATATAACTGATTTGGATTGATGCAGTCATATTCAATCGCATAAGCATTTCTGACAATTTTTGCATTTTCCATTCCCGGTAAAGTCCGGTACATCCGATACTGTACATCTTCCGGAAGAGAACTTGACATTCCTCCGACATACATTTCATTGGTATTCAAACCTTCCGGCTCAATAAATATCTGATGTCTGTTCTTATCTGCAAATTTTACAACCTTATCTTCTATCGAAGGACAGTATCTAGGACCTGTTCCCTCAATCACACCGGAATACATTGGTGACCGGTCTAAATTTTCACGAATAATTTTATGAGTCTCTTCATTTGTATAAGTCAGCCAGCAGGAAACCTGTTCAATCTGAACATCCTCCGGATTTGTTGTAAAAGAAAACGGTACAATCCTCTCGTCTCCTTTTTGCTCAATCATCTTAGAAAAGTCAAGAGAACGTTTATCCATTCTTGCCGGAGTACCGGTTTTAAAGCGGAACATTTCTACTCCATGTTTTTTTAAGGAATCCGTAAGGTGCGTTGCAGCCTGTAAACCATTCGGTCCTGTATAATTGATGACATCTCCATAGAGACAACGTGCATTTAAGTAAGTTCCAGTACAGAGAACCGCAGCTTTACATTCATAAGTTGCACCGGAAAAAGTCTTAACTCCGGTAATATGATTTTCTTCATCGGTTATAATTTCGGCAACCTCTGCCTGACGGATCGTAAGATGTTCGGTATCCTGCAAAGTTTTTCGCATTTCCATACTGTAAGCAGCCTTGTCCGCCTGGGCCCGAAGAGAATGTACTGCCGGTCCTTTAGAACGGTTCAGCATCTTTGACTGAATAAAAGTCTTATCAATATTTTTTCCCATCTCTCCACCGAGTGCATCGATCTCACGGACCAGATGCCCCTTGGAACTTCCCCCGATATTCGGGTTACAAGGCATCATTGCAATACTGTCCACACTAATCGTAAATAAAATTGTTTCAAGTCCAAGTCTTGCACAGGCAAGTGCTGCCTCACATCCGGCATGTCCTGCACCAACTACCACTACATCATAGTTTTCCTTTACAAAAGCCATAACAATCCTTCTTTCCTACTTTCCGGTACAAAATTTTGAAAATATCTCATTGACCAAATCTTCTCCTAAAGATTCCCCTAAAATATTTCCAAGTTCTTCATAAGTGTTCATCAGATCAATCGAGTAAAAATCTTCCGGCATCTCCATCGCAATACTGTCAAGCACCATATTCAGGCTGTCCTTTGCATTACTTAAAGCTGCCTTATGTCTCGCATTTGTAATGTAGACCTCATCATTCAACTCTACTTTTCCATGGAAAAATAATTCTTTGATCGCATTTTCTAATTCATCGACTCCCTGATTCTCTTTCATCGATACTTTAATGATCTTCTGGTCTAAATGAGAAGCGATCATCTCTTCCGTCGTTACCGTATCTAAATCAGATTTATTCAAAAGTACAAGAGCTGTACGATCCTTTATCATCTCCATGATCTTTTCATCATTTTCATCTAACGGAGTGGACGAATCTACAACATAAATTATTAAATCAGCATTTACTAAATAATCTTTTGCCTTATCTACTCCTATTTTTTCTACTATATCTTCCGTATCACGGATTCCGGCAGTATCAATAATATTAAGAGTGATCCCATTCAGGTTCATCTGCTCTTCTAAGACATCTCTCGTTGTTCCGGCAATATCCGTAACAATTGCCCTCTCTTTTTTCAAAAGAACATTCATCAAAGAAGACTTTCCTGCATTCGGCTTTCCTACAATGACCGTATCAATTCCTTCTTTTAAAATTTTTCCATTGTCGGCGGTATCTAGGAGATGTTCAATTCTTTCTTTACACTCTTCTGCTACTGTTTTTAATTTCTGCCCATACCCATCAATATTGATATGTTCAGGATCATCCAAAGCAGATTCAATAAAAGCAATCTCATAAATGATCTTTTCCCGCAGCTCTTTGATCTCTTTTTGCAAAGAACCCTGAAGCTGGGACATGGAACTCTTTAATGCAAATTCATTTTTAGAAGAAATGACATCCATAACTGATTCCGCCTGTGTCAGATCAATCCTTCCATTTAAAAATGCACGTTTTGTAAACTCTCCCGGTTCTGCAGGTCTTGCTCCATGACAAACCACGGTATCTAAGATCTTTTGCATAACAAGTACACCGCCATGACAGTCAATCTCAACCGTATCTTCCCTGGTATAAGTATTTGGGGCACGCATGATCAAAACCATTACTTCATCAATGATCTTATTTTCCTTTGTATCATCCACAATATATCCATAATGCACGGTATGGCTTTTTTCTTCTGATAACTTTTTCTTACCATTCTTCGACTGATAAATCCTGTCAATCACCGTAAAAGCATCTTCACCACTAATCCTGATAATACCGATCCCTGAATTTGTCATTGCTGTGGCAATTGCTGCAATTGTATCTGTTTTCATAATTTCATACTCCTTTAAGTACGCTTTGTGTCATAACATAAAAACAAAAAAATTTTATTCTTAGGTTATCATACAAATCAATTAGTACAAAAGAGAGTGTTCTTTAGAACACTCTCTATGTATCATCGTTATTTTTTCAAAGTAACAACTACATGTCTGTAAGGTTCTTCGCCTTCACTGTGCGTTGTCACATATCTGTCATTCTGCAAAGCAGAGTGAATAACTCTTCTCTCAAAAGGATTCATTGGCTCTAAAGAAACCGGATGTTTTGTTCTCTTTACTTTATAAGCAATATTCTTTGCTAAGTTTTCAAGAGTTTCTTTTCTGCGCTTTCTATAATCCTCTGTATCCATCTTTACACGATAGTAAACATCAGATTTTTTATTTACTGCAAGATTTGTAAGCTGCTGTAAAGAATCCAGTGTCTGTCCACGTTTTCCGATCAGAATTCCCATGTCATCGCCCTTTAACTCAATCTCAATCACACGGTCGGAATCATTGACATTAATCAATATTTCCACTTCTAATTTCATTGCCGCAAATACATTATTTAAGAATTCTCTTGCATAATCTTCTACAGAACATTTTTTACGAGCCTGAATCACTGCCGGCTTGCTTCCAATACCAAGAAAACCGCTGGTTCCTTTCTCAAGAACCTCATATTCAATTTCATCGGTTGTAGCACCGAGAGCAATCTTTGCTTCTGTAAGAGCATCTTCCTCTGTTTTTCCTGTAAATTTCATAAATTCCATGAATCCTGCCCCCTATTTTTCCTGCCTTTTACCTTCGTTAAATTCGCGAACTAAATTTGCTTTCGCTGCCATACTATCTGCTTTTACATGTTTCTTCTTCTCATCAGCTTCTTTTAACTTCTCTTCTTTTTCTTTTGAAGAAGCCTCATAACTGATATTCTTTGTTTTGATCTTAGCAGCTTTCTTCATGTCTTCCTCAGAAATTCCGAGTTTTTCACGTTTTTTCTTCATCTTTTCCTGATTCTTTGCAATAATGTCATTTAAATCAATTTTTTCCATATGTTTATTGATGAAGAACTGCTGTACTCCACGGAATACTGCGGCTGAAATCCAGTAAATACCAAGACCTACAGGAACAGTAAAACACATAACAAATGAGAACAACGGCATAATGATATTCATTGTTTTCATCTGGGCTGCCATTGCATCGGTACTAGAATCACCTGTCTGTGTCTGCTGTGGCTGAGGCATCATCTTAATGTTAATCACCTGTGTTACATAAGAGATAATCGGGATCAATAAAGCTCCGATCAACATCAGCCATGAATGGGATGCAAAACTGGACTTAATTGTGGATAATGGTGAATCCGCAATATTTAAACCTAAAAAGGTAACCATTGGCTCTACCTGATCATGTGTTGTCTGGATCAGATCTGTTAAAGAACCGAATTTGTCCTGTAAAAAGTTCCATCCGTCAGAAGGCATTTTATAAAGAACATCTACGATATTATTCTTTACAGCCGTTGTGTCCTTTGCAGAAAAATCAACCATCTTGGATGTAAGATTGTTAATTTTTCCGGCATCCACATAATCTGTTAAAATTTTATCAAACCCATCCGTCGTATAAATTGCATTGACCAGATTTGAAAATACACCTTTTACACCGTTTACATAAGCCGGTACGTTAATGATTACACGATATAATGCTAACAGGATCGGGAATGTAATGAATAACTGTAAACAGGTTCCCGAAGGTGATACTCCGTATTTGTTATACACTTCCTGAGTCTCTTCACCCATCTTCTGTCTTGAAGCAGCATCTGTTTTATTCTTATACTTCTTCTGAATTGCCTGAAGCTCCGGCTGCATCTTCTGTGACAGCTTTGAAAATTTCTGCTGCTTGATTGTCAGCGGAAGCATACACAGGTAAATGATCATTGTCAAAATGATGATCGTCAGACCAATATCCTGGATTCCTATTTTATCCAGTACGATATAAATACCGTTCATTACCCAGCCTAACAGCTTTGCGATTGGTCCGAGGATTGCACCTGAATATTGTGTCAAAATAATATCCATGAAAAACCTCCTACGCTATGGAACAGGATCATATCCACCTTTTGAAAAAGGATTACATCTCAATATTCGCCATGCCGCTAAAGCACCACCCTTAAAAGCTCCGTACTTTTCCACTGCTTCTAAACCATAAGTAGAACAGGTCGGATAATAAGGACATTTTGTTTTCTTTAACGGAGATAAATATTTTCTATAAAATTTAATTAAAGCAATTAAAATTTTTTTCAAAATGATTCCATCTTCTTTTTCGTTATTTTGTGAAGACCTCCAAGATGCATCAAAGCACTCTCTATCTGATGAAACCCAACCTCTTTTGCCGATGCCCTTGCGATGATTACAATGTCCCAACCACTATGGAACATGTCTTCCTGCAATCTGTAACTTTCTCTGATTAATCTTGTTAAATGATGTCTTATAACACTATTTCCTACTTTTTTACTAACTGATATTCCAATACGGTTTCTTTCTGTATGATTTTCTAAAATGTACATGACCAGGTATTTGTTTGCATAAGACTTACCCAGCCTGTACACCTTTTGAAAATCTCTGTTTTTTTTCAATGACTCCGAAAATTGCATTGTCACATATCCTCTTAAAATAATTAAAATAAGAAGAAAGACCACGAAGCGTGGCCTATGCTGATAATTTTTTTCTTCCTTTTAATCTTCTTGCAGCCAATACTTTTCTTCCGCCTGCTGTGCTCATTCTTTTTCTAAAACCATGCACTTTAGATCTCTGTCTCTTTTTTGGTTGATAAGTCATCTTCATAAGTATCCACCTCCTCTATGTTAAAAAACATCTCTTCAATTATAACAAAAATGTGCTCTAAGTCAAGCTATTACGGCATTTTTTTATAATTAGAAATTTTTACCTACTATATATACAAGGAAGAAACTCATACCCACAAGATATAGTTATTCACTTTTTATCCAATGAATATCCACATGTTGAAAACCTGTCTATAAAATGTGGATATAAACTGTATAAGACGTTTATAACGTTCCCTGCTATCCCCTATACGCCTCCATTTTTTTCATTGATTATTTAGGCGATATAGTTTATTATAGTAAGTGTGGATTTTTTTAGGACAGACTTATTTCCTATTATATACATAATAAAATCCACAGACTAAAAAGTTATTGGAGATTTATATGGAACAAATAGAACAGATTATTGAAAAATGGGATGAAATCTTAAATACGGTAAAAGAAGAACATGAGATTTCCGAAGTTTCTTTCAATACATGGTTAAAACCTCTCTCTGTCTTTGCTGTAGAGAATAACAAATTATATATCTTAGTACCGGACGAGCAGATTGGACTTAGTTATATCACCAAGAAATTCCTGCTCCCGATTCGTGTGTCGGTTGCAGAGATTACCGGAACCGATTATGAGATTGAGTTTATTCTTCCGGAACAGACAAAGAAAATCAAACCTTATAAAGCAAAAAATATTGGGATGACAGAAAGTGGAGGAACCGGTTCTGCCTTAAATCCAAATTATACTTTTGATACATTTGTCGTTGGAAATAACAACAAGTTAGCATATGCAGCATCTTTAGCTGTAGCAGAATCTCCGGGCGAGGTGTACAACCCTCTCTTCTTATATGGAGGAGTCGGACTTGGCAAGACCCACCTGATGCATTCCATTGCTCACTTTATCCAGACGAACAATCCGAGCATGAAGGTTCTTTATGTATCTTCTGAGATATTTACAAATGAATTGATCGACTCTATCCGTAACGGAAACAATTCCTCGATGAATAAGTTCCGTGATAAATACAGAAATATCGACGTACTGTTGATCGACGATATCCAGTTTATTATAGGTAAGGAAAGCACACAGGAAGAGTTTTTCCACACTTTCAACGAGCTTCATATGGCAAAAAAGGCAATTATCATATCTTCCGATAAGCCACCGAAGGATATGGAAACACTAGAAGAACGTATCCGCTCCCGTTTTGAATGGGGACTGATCACCGATATCGGTTCTCCGGACTATGAGACGAGAATGGCTATCTTAAGAAGAAAAAAAGATATGGATGACTTTGAATTGGATGATGAGATATTAGATTACATTGCAACCAATATCAAATCCAATATCCGTGAGCTGGAAGGTGCCTTAAATAAATTACTGGCATACTCCAACTTAGAGCACAAGCAGATTACCATGGAAGTTGCAATCGAAGAATTACAGAACATCATTTCACCGGACAAGCCAAAGGAGATCACACCACAGCTTATCATTGATGTTGTCTGCGAACATTTTGGAATTACCTTAGACCAGATCAAATCCAAAAGCAGAAGTAACGATATTGCAAAACCAAGACAGATTGCCATGTACCTGTCTAAGAATATGACGGATGCATCCTTAGACAGTATCGGTTCTCTTTTAGGAGGCAGAGACCACTCTACCATTATCCATGGAATTAATAAGATTACGGATGAGTACGAATCGAACGAAAATATCCACAATTCCATCGATACCATAAAGAAAAAGATCAACCCGAATTAAGTTATTCACAAATCATCCGGTTGGAATCTACAGAGTTTTCACAGGGTTATGAAGTTCATAATTTTCTTTAAGCCCTTGATTTTTCAAGCCTTAGAGAGTTATTCACTTATTAACACCCTCTACGAAGAAGACTTTTAATTATTAAATTATATTATATTATATATTTACAGGCAGGAAGGAGTTATTCACAAAATGAAATTAATCTGTTCCAAATCGAATTTATTGTATGGTGTTAATACTGTATCAAAAGCAGTTCCTACCAGAACTACGATGGCAATATTAGAATGCATTTTAATCGATGCTTCTTCAAATGAAATTAAATTAACTGCAAATGATATGGAACTTGGAATTGAGACTGTAATAGACGGTACTATAGAAGAAAACGGAATCATTGCGTTAGATGCAAAGATCTTTTCCGATATCGTAAGAAAACTTCCGGATAATGATGTTGTGATCGAAACGGACGACAGCTTTAAGACAACCATTACCTGTGAAAAAGCAAAGTTCAATATTGTTGGTAAATCGGGAGAAGATTTTTCCTATATCCCATATATAGAAAGAAAAGAACCGATCACTATGTCTCAGTTTACCTTAAAAGAAGTCATTCGTCAGACCATCTTTTCTATTTCAGACAATGACAACAATAAACTGATGACCGGAGAATTGTTTGAGATCAATGAAAACCAGCTTAAGGTGGTATCCTTAGACGGACACCGTGTGTCTATCAGAAATATACAGTTAAACAGCAGCTACGATTATAAAAAAGTCGTTGTACCGGGAAAGACTTTACAGGAGATCAGCAAGATTATCCCTGGAACAACCGATGAAAATGTGGATATCTTCCTGACAGGCAACCACATTGTGTTTGAATTTAACCGGACAACCGTAGTATCGAGACTGATCGAAGGTGAATATTTAAGAATTGAGCAGATGCTCTCTTCCGATTATGAGACAAAGATCAAGATCAATAAAAGAGAATTATTAAGCTGTATCGACCGTGCAACCCTTTTAGTAAAAGAGGGAGATAAAAAACCGATCATCATGAATGTAACGGAAGGAAATATGGAATTAAAGATCCAGTCCTTTATCGGTTCCATGAATGAAGATATTGATATCGAAAAAGAAGGAAAAGACATTCTGATCGGATTTAATCCAAAATTCTTCATAGATGCACTTCGTGTAATTGACGATGAGGAAGTGACACTTTACATGGTAAATCCGAAAGCACCTTGCTTTATCAAAGATGACCAGGGAAGTTATATTTATCTGATTCTTCCAGTCAACTTTAACAATGTTGCAAATTAAGGAGCCTGTGAACAGATGGAAACAATAAGAATAAAAGATGAATATATAAGACTCGGACAGGCGTTGAAGTTAGCAGGTCTGGTGGGTTCCGGCGTTGATGCAAAGATGGTCATACAGGACGGGCTTGTAAAAGTCAACGGTGAGACCGAGTATCAGCGTGGAAAAAAACTCCACGACAAAGATGTAGTAACTTACGAAGGAGAATCTTTTCAAGTAGAGACATGTTTATAAAATCCATAGAGTTGAACCAGTTTCGCAATTATGAGAATCTTAATCTTCAGTTTGACAATGGAACCAATATTTTATATGGCGACAATGCACAGGGAAAAACAAATGTCTTAGAAGCAGTCTGTGTCAGCGGGACAACAAAGTCACACAGAGGAAGCAAAGACAAAGAGATGATCCGGTTTGGGATGGAGGAATCCCATATTAAGACAGTTGTGGAAAAGAAAAATATGGAGTATCAGATAGACATCCATATGAAACGCCATAAGACAAAGGGGATTGCCGTAAATAAGATTCCTTTGAAAAAGGCAAGCGAACTGTTTGGAATATTAAACATTGTACTTTTTTCACCGGAGGACTTAAACATCATCAAAAACGGTCCTTCCGAGCGTAGAAGATTCTTAGATTCCGAACTTTGTCAGTTAGATAAAATATATCTTTCTGATTTAGCAAAATATAATAAGATCTTAAATCAGAGGAACAAACTTCTAAAAGACATGATCTATCGTCCTGACTTAAAAGAGACACTTCCTATCTGGGATGAACAGTTACTGGAATACGGCAGGCGGATAATCAGACGAAGAAAGACATTTATAGACGAGTTAAACGAAATCGTCTATGAACTTCATAGAAATATTTCAGGAAGTAAAGAAACATTAATACTAAAATACGAACCAAATATAGATGATGCATTTTTTCAGGACGAGCTGAACCGTGCAAAAGAAAAAGACCTGCGTTACTGCCAGACTTCGGTAGGACCACATCGGGATGATATGTTATTTGATGTATCGGGAATAGATATCCGTAAATATGGTTCCCAGGGGCAGCAGAGAACGAGTGCGCTTTCTTTAAAATTAGCAGAGATAGAGCTTGTGAAAAAAAGTATTCATGAGACACCGGTTCTTTTACTGGATGATGTATTATCAGAACTTGACAGCAACAGACAGAATTATCTGCTGAACAGCATCCATGACATCCAGACAATTATAACTTGTACAGGACTGGATGAATTTATTCGTAACCGATTTGAAATAAACAAGGTATTTAAAGTAATAGATGGCAGTATTTTTGCATGTGAACAGGAGGATTTCAATGAGCACTGAATACGGAGCAGACCAAATACAAATTTTAGAGGGACTCGAAGCAGTCCGCAAAAGACCGGGTATGTACATTGGAAGTACCTCGTCCAGAGGACTTCATCATTTAGTGTATGAGATTGTAGATAATGCGGTCGATGAAGCCTTAGCAGGATACTGTGACAAAATAGAAGTAACGATCAACGAAGATAATTCCATTACAGTCGAAGATGATGGTAGGGGAATACCGGTAGATATCAATCACAAAGCAGGAAAATCAGCACTTGAAGTCGTATATACCGTATTACATGCCGGAGGAAAATTCGGCGGCGGAGGATACAAAGTATCCGGAGGACTTCATGGAGTAGGTGCATCGGTAGTAAATGCGTTATCCACAACGCTCTGTGTAGAAGTTTATAAAGAGGGAAAAATTTACTTCCAGAGTTATCATATCGGAAAACCGGATGAAGACGTAAAAGTGATCGGAACCTGTGAAGAAGATAAGCATGGAACAAAAGTTACATTCCATCCGGACCCGGATATCTTTGAAGAAACAGTTTATGATTATGATACCTTAAAACAGCGACTTCGCGAGACGGCATTTTTAACAAAGGGACTTCGTATCATCCTAAAAGATTTAAGAGAAGATCCTGTCAGGGAACATGATTTCCACTATGCCGGAGGAATCAAAGAATTTGTAACTTATCTGAATAAGAGTAAAGAATCACTTTATCCTGAGGTCATCTATTGTGAGGGAACAAAGGATAACGTCTATGTAGAAGTGGCAATGCAGCATAATGACTCCTACAACGATGCTTCTTACAGTTTTGTAAATAACATCATTACGCCGGAAGGTGGTACACATCTGACCGGATTCCGTAATGCTTTAACAAAAACCTTTAATGCTTATGCAAGAGATAATAAGATCTTAAAGGACAGTGATGCACAGCTTTCAGGAGATGATATCCGCGAAGGTTTAACAGCAATCATCAGTATCAAGATAGAAGAACCGCAGTTTGAAGGACAGACCAAGCAGAAACTTGGAAACAGCGAAGCAAGAGGAGCTGTAGACAGTATCGTCAGCGAGCAGCTTACTTATTTCTTAGAGCAGAATCCGGCAATTGCCAAAACAATCTGTGAAAAATCGCTGCTTGCGCAGCGGGCAAGAGAAGCAGCAAGAAAAGCCCGTGATCTGACCAGAAGAAAGACAGCATTAGAAGGCATGTCACTTCCGGGAAAACTTGCCGACTGCTCAGACAAAGATCCAAAGAATTGCGAAATCTATATCGTAGAGGGAGATTCCGCCGGTGGTTCAGCAAAGACAGCCAGAAGCCGTTCAACACAGGCAATCCTTCCGCTTCGCGGTAAGATCTTAAACGTAGAAAAAGCAAGATTAGATAAAATATACGGAAATGCAGAAATCAAAGCCATGATCACAGCATTCGGAACAGGAATCCATGAAGATTTTGATATATCAAAACTGAGATATCACAAGATCATCATCATGACGGATGCCGATGTCGACGGAGCACATATCAGTACGCTTCTTTTGACATTCCTGTATCGTTTTATGCCGGATTTGATCAAAGAGGGATATGTCTATTTAGCACAGCCGCCTCTTTATAAGATCGAGAAAAATAAAAAAGTCTGGTATGCATACAGTGACGAGCAGTTAAACAATATCCTCACGGAAATCGGACGTGACGGCAACAATAAAATCCAGCGTTATAAAGGATTAGGAGAAATGGATGCAGAACAGTTATGGGAAACAACCATGGATCCGGAGCGGAGAATCTTAAAGAGAGTCATCATGGATGATGAGACATCTTCCGAAATAGACTTAACCTTTACCACTCTGATGGGAGATAAAGTAGAGCCAAGACGTGAATTTATCGAGGCAAATGCAAAATATGTAAAGAATCTTGATGTATAGATAACAAGAGGAGTTATTAGAAAATGGATGATAAGATATTTGATCAGGTTCATGATATAGACCTGAAAAAAACAATGGAAACCTCTTATATAGACTATGCAATGAGCGTTATCGCTTCCCGTGCATTGCCTGATGTAAGAGACGGTTTAAAACCGGTACAGAGAAGAGTTCTGTATTCCATGATCGAATTAAATAACGGACCGGACAAGCCGCATCGTAAATGTGCGCGTATTGTCGGAGATACCATGGGTAAATACCATCCGCATGGTGACAGTTCCATTTATGGAGCACTTGTCAACATGGCACAGGAATGGTCGACACGTTATCCACTTGTAGACGGACATGGTAACTTTGGTTCTGTGGATGGCGACGGTGCTGCAGCAATGCGTTATACCGAAGCACGTTTGAGTAAAATTTCCATGGAGATGCTTGCGGATATCAATAAAGATACCGTAGACTTCATGCCGAACTTTGATGAGACAGAAAAAGAACCTGTAGTGCTTCCATCCCGTTATCCGAATCTGTTAGTCAACGGAACCACCGGAATTGCTGTAGGAATGGCAACAAACATTCCGCCGCACAACTTAAAAGAAGTCATTGCAGCAGTTGTAAAAATTATCGACAATCAGATATTAGAAGACAGAGAAACAGAATTAGAAGAAATATTAAATATCGTAAAAGGTCCTGATTTTCCAACCGGAGGAATGATCCTTGGAACCACCGGAGTGGAACAGGCATACCGGACAGGACGTGGAAAAGTCCGCGTGCGTGCCGTGACAAATATCGAGCCTATGGCAAACGGAAAGAACAGGATCGTAGTCACAGAGCTTCCATACATGGTAAATAAGGCAAGACTCATAGAAAAGATTGCTGAAATGGTACGCGATAAGCGGATCGATGGAATCACGGATTTAAGAGATGAGTCCAACCGTCAGGGAATGAGAATCTGTATCGAGCTGCGTCGTGATGTCAATGCAAACGTAGTATTAAACCAGTTGTTCAAGCATACCCAGTTACAGGATACTTTTGGAGTCATCATGTTAGCACTTGTCAACAATGAACCAAAAGTCTTAAATCTGAGTGAAATGCTCAACTATTACCTTCTTCATCAGAAGGATGTAGTGACAAGAAGAACAAAATATGAATTAAATAAAGCCGAAGAACGTGCACATATCTTACAGGGATTGCTGATCGCACTTGATAATATCGATGAAGTCATTCAGATCATCCGCTCCAGCCGTACCACACAGGAGGCAAAAGAGCGTTTAGTCGAAAGATTCGGGCTGACCGATGTACAGGCACAGGCAATCGTAGATATGCGTCTGCGTGCACTGACAGGATTAGAAAGAGAAAAATTAGAGACAGAGTATAAAGAACTCATGGAAAAAATTGCAGAATTAAAGGCAATTTTAGCAGATGAGAAAAAATTACTCGGAGTCATCAGAGAAGAAATCATGATTATTTCCGATAAATACGGAGATGAGAGAAGAACCAGCATCGGATTTGATGAATATGATATTTCCATGGAAGATTTAATTCCATTAGAAAATACCGTAGTAACCATGACAAACCTTGGTTACATCAAACGGATGAGTGTCAACAACTTCAAGAGCCAGAATCGCGGTGGAAGAGGAATCAAAGGTATGGATACCATAGATGATGATTACATCGAAGATCTGTTTATGACAACGACACATCATTACCTGATGTTTTTTACCAATACCGGAAAAGTATATCGTATCAAAACATATGAGATACCGGAAGCAAGCCGGACATCGAGAGGAACAGCAATTATCAACATCCTTCAGCTCCAGCCGGGTGAAAAAATATCAGCGGTGATTCCGATAAAAGAATACAAAGAAGACGAATATCTCTTCATGGCAACTAAGAACGGAATCGTAAAAAAGACTTCCATCGTAGAATATGCAAATGTCAGAAAGACAGGACTTGCTGCAATCAATCTGCGTGAAGAAGATGAATTGATAGAAGTTAAGATCACGGATAACCGGAAAGATATCCTGATGGTTACAAAATATGGACAGTGTATCCGTTTCCATGAGACAGATGTCAGAAAAACGGGACGTACCTCCATGGGCGTGATCGGAATGAACTTAACAGCCGGAGATGAAGTAGTAGCAATGCAGCTTCATACGCAGGGCGATTCTTTGATGATCGTTTCTGAAAAAGGTCTTGGAAAATGTACACTGATTTCCGAATTTACGGCACAAAATCGTGGTGGAAAAGGTGTAAAATGTTACAAGATCACAGATAAAACAGGAAATATTATCGGAGCAAAAGCAGTAAACAAAGACAATGAAGTTCTCCTGATCACAACAGAGGGAATCATCATTCGTATTTCCGTAGAAGGCACAGCACTTCTTGGAAGAGTAACTTCCGGTGTCAAACTGATGAATCTGGATGAAGGTGTTACGGTTGCAAGTATGGCAAAAGTAAGAGAAGATAAATCCATAATAGAGAATCAGAATGAAGAAGAGTCCGCAGAAGAGGAATATTCAGAAGAAAATAAGGAAGTTTCCGAGGAAGTTCCAAAGGAAGAGTAACATAAAAAAGTTCCTGCTTGAAAAGCGGGAACTTTTTGAATTTAAAAGAAATATATTTTTTTATAAAAATTTATAAAAAGGAGAAATTATGCCACAGACAATCTATGAAGTATTATGGATATTTATCGTATATGCAGTGATCGGCTGGTGTTCCGAAGTAGCATATGCTGCATTAGATACCGGAAAATTTGTAAACCGCGGATTTTTAAATGGACCATATTGTCCGATCTACGGATTCGGAATCTCATTGGTCATCGTAGTATTAACGCCGCTGAAAGAAAATTTATTGATCCTGTATATCGGTTCCGTGATACTGACCTCAGTCATTGAATACATTACAGGCTACTTATTAGAAAAAGTATTCCACAACAAATGGTGGGATTATTCCGATAAACCATACAACATCAAAGGATACATATGTTTAAAATTCTCACTATTCTGGGGATTTGCCTGCACCTTTATCGTATTGATCCTGCATCCGATCATTTATGGTATCATAAAAATCGTTCCGTTTCTGATAGGAGTTATCATCTTAACCGTAGTGCTTGTATTTTTTGCAATAGACTGCGGAATTACCGTTGCGACCATAATGAAATTTAATGAACGGTTAAAACGGATGAACGAAATAGCCCAGAGAATCCATCATCTGTCCGATGAGGTTGGCGAAAATATCTACGAAAACGTAACAGAAGCTCTTGAGAAAAAAGAAAAATTTGAGGAAGAGCATGAAGAGCAGATCGTAAAGATAGCGGAAAAGAAAGAAAATATCAGATTAGGAGCAGAAGTCCGCAAGATCGAAGGCAGAATGGAAATAGAGCGTCTGAAAGAACAGTACCGGAATATGTTAGAAGAAAAGATCAATGGACATAACCGTTTGATGAAAGCATTCCCGAAAATGACCTCTGACAACCATAACGAGACACTTCAAAGATTAAAAACATATATAGAAAAAAGAGGAAAATCAGATGATAAGAGAAGTTAATGTAAAAGAAATCACAGAAAACATCAAAGAAATGTGTATCGAAGCAAACTATACCCTGTCCCCGGATATGGACAAAGCCATGAAAAAAGCAGCAGAAGAAGAAAAATCCGAACTTGGAACAAAAATACTGAATCAGCTTCAGGAAAACTTAGTGATAGCAGACAGTGAAAAAATACCGATCTGTCAGGATACCGGAATGGCAGTTGTATTTGTGGATATCGGACAGGAAATTCATTTCACGGGTGGACAACTGGAAGAAGCTATCCACGAAGGAGTCCGTCAGGGATACACAGAAGGATATCTTAGAAAATCCGTTGTAAAAGATCCGATTGAACGTGTCAACACAAAAGACAATACCCCTGCCATCATTCATTACAATATCGTTCCGGGAGAAAAAATCAAAATAACCGTTGCACCAAAAGGATTTGGAAGCGAAAACATGAGTCGTATCTTTATGTTAAAGCCGGCAGATGGGATTGAAGGCGTAAAAAATGCAATTTTAACAGCAGTAAAAGATGCCGGACCAAATGCCTGTCCTCCAATGGTTATAGGAGTCGGAATCGGTGGAACATTTGAAAAAAGTGCAATTCTTGCAAAAAAAGCTCTTACCAGAAATTTAGAAGAGCCTTCCGAAATTCCATATGTCAGAGAATTAGAAAAAGAAATGTTAGAAAAGATCAACAGTCTTGGAATCGGACCGGGCGGACTGGGAGGAACAACAACCGCTTTAGCTGTCAACATCAATACCTATCCGACACATATTGCAGGACTGCCGGTAGCTGTAAATATCTGCTGCCATGTAAACCGTCATGTCGTAAGAGAAATCTAACAAATCTGAGAATCCAGTTTAGTATATATTATAGAAGAAAAATAATCAGAGAAGAGGTTGAAGATGGATAAAAGAATAACAACACCGATCACAGAAGAAATAACAAAAGATTTAAAAGCAGGAGATTATGTTTATATAACCGGAACTATCTATGTTGCAAGAGATGCAGCACATAAAAGGATGATAGAAGCCTTAGACCGGGGGGAGCAGCTTCCTATCGAAATAGAAAACGCTACCATATACTATATGGGACCATCACCTGCAAGAGAGGGACGGCCAATCGGTTCTGCCGGACCGACAACAGCAAGCCGGATGGACAAATATGCACCGACGCTTTTAGACCTTGGACAAAAAGCAATGATAGGAAAAGGAAAGAGGACAAAAGAAGTCATAGAAGCCATGAAAAGAAATCATGCAGTCTACTTTGCAGCAATCGGTGGGGCAGGAGCACTTTTGTCAAAATGTATCACAGAATCAGAGATTGTCTGCTATGAGGATTTAGGGGCAGAGGCAATCCGAAAACTGCAGGTCAAAGATTTTCCGGTAATCGTAGTCATAGATTCAGACGGAAATAATCTGTATGAAACAGCTATCCAGGAGTATTGTACATTAAAATTAAGATAAGCCGTATATTTTGGAAAAAACAGGATATTACTAAATAAGAATAAAAACATAAAAACTGTAAAAAAGGCAGCAAGAAAAAAATGTAAAAAAATATACAAAATAGGATTGACAAATAGAAGTTCCTTTAGTACAATAACCTATGCGTCATCAAAACGCAAAAGAAAACAATTTTATCATTGGAAAATGTAAATTCGGAGAAGTACTCAAGTTGGCCGAAGAGGTGCCCCTGCTAAGGGTATAGGTCGGGTAACCGGCGCGAGGGTTCGAATCCCTCCTTCTCCGCTCGGTTTTCTAAAAAATTGTTTTTTTTATGAAAAAACCTGTTGACAAACGCAGAAAGCTGTGATAGGATATAGAAGTTGTCGCGTAAGACAGCAGGACAGAGGACCTTGATAACTGAACAGTGAAA
>DNUZ01000016.1 GCA_003507655.1 Lachnospiraceae bacterium
AGTAGTCAAGAAACAAGCTAAATGAAAAGTCTAATCCCCCAGCATAGCTGGGGGATTAGACTTTTCATTTATACGGATATTCGCAAACTACAAGATAAAGCCAAAACTTCATATACTCTAACAGTTAGCGAAAGATGCCAGAGCAGTATACCATGTCAAACGAATTGTGTTAGTTAATCTGGATCTTATTGATGAATATCTGGAAGCATTCCGTGATGAAGAATTTTGATGAAAGAACAGGAGGAACAACTATTCCTCGAAAATTGAGAATTACATATGTTCAATTCTTTGTATTAGGTATATATTTTGAAAAGTTATCCGGTTATACTGACAATATCAAAAGGCAGAACTGTTAGAATGAGGTGAGCAGATGGATACAGCACAGAGAATAAGGATAATTCGGATGATTGAAAAAATAGAGAAGAACCCAGAATTCAGTAGTAAAATCGGTGTGAGAAATACATCTGAGTTTATATCAAGTAAACAATCAAAAAAATGAATGATTCAAATCATAACAGGAGTCAGAAGGAGTAGAATATGTTATCGTTATTATTTGCTATATGCATGATCTGGTTTATTGGAAAATTTTTTATATTTGGTGTAAAAGCATCCTGGGGAATCTTAAAGCTGCTCTGTACAGTTGTATTTTTCCCGGTGATTTTGATAGGAATGGTTGTTGGCGGACTGATTTATATTGCACTTCCATTGTTGATCATCGGCGGAATCATTGCACTTATATCATCTAACTCATAAAAATACGAGGAGGGAAGAAATTATGGGATATGATATAGAAAAAGAGAAACGAGAAGCGATTGAAGCAGGACAACGTGCGTTAAGTAGTCTTCGGACAGCAAAAGAGAACCTGAACAGTGCAAAGAATTGGGGCTTGGTGGATATGTTTGGCGGTGGATTCTTTTCTACGATGTTGAAACACTCCAAGATGGATCAGGCAAGACAAAATATGGAACAGGCGAAATATGATCTTCGTAATTTCAGTAGGGAATTAAATGATGTGAACGTGGCTTGTAATTTAAACATCAATACTGGAGACTTCTTATCCTTTGCAGATTATTTTTTTGATGGATTTGTTGTGGATTGGATGGTGCAGGATCGAATCAATAATGCTAGACATCAGGTGGAAGAAGCTATCCGCAGAACGGAATACATCATAAACCAGTTACAGCATATGTAAAGGAAAGAGGCAGTGAACCATAAATAGGTTCGCTGCCTTGTTTTTTCATACTTATTTCTGTTTCTTTTTTTCTTCTCTGAGCAATTCGATGTTTAGTCCCTGCTCTCCGGCTGTTTTATCAACCCAGAGATTCAGAGAATCTATTGCCAGAGAAATTTCATCCAGTTTGTTGCTGATAAAAGCAAAATCCTTGATCTCATCATCACTGATCTTACCGTCACGGGCAATCTGGATCAGACGTGTGGTAAGAGGATTAATCTCATTCAGACTGGCAATGGTTTCCAGGATTATATTGGACAAGTCAGAAACTTCGACTTCCGGGACATAACGGTGACCGATTTCGCATTTATGAGAGCAGTAATAATTGCAGAGATCTGGTCGCCCGTAAGCGTCTGCCATCTGGATAATATCATAAGGTGTAGGTTCCTGCATTTCATATTCAAATTTTTCAATTTTAGAATCAGAAACAGCAGTCATTTTTTCGCTGGCTTCTAATCTGGTAAGACCGGCTTCTTCCCGGCAAATCTGATAAATTGTTTTATTTTCTCTTGTAGATTGTTTCCCCATGAGAATAACCTCCCCGTATATCGCCGAACATGAGAATTATCAGGTGTTAAGTCCACATGCTGTGCGTGTATTTTCTTTATAGATTTTATTATACTTGAAGCATCAGTAAACAACAAGTGCATTGTTGATACGGAATTATGAAAGGAAGAAAAAACATGAGGAAAACTAGAAGTGATTGTAGAGTAGGAACATTTGAAAAGAAGCATGGTCTTCCACCGGGGACTATTAGAAACAAAAATGGAAGAGATACCAGAAGTGACAAAAAAATTGGCACCATTCGCAAAGAAGCAAAGTAGGAACATAATCATGGAAAAGAAAATAAGAAAAAGATATCATTCAGAAGAAGCTGTAAAAAAAGCGTTAAAAATTGAATCATTTCGAAATTTAACAAAGGATAAAGTGATGGAGTTTACATCTATGATTCCATATATGGAAAAGGAAGTGGCGCTTGAAATAATAAAGCAGTTCCCAGTATATGTAGAGTTTGTGGAATCAGCAATAGAAAATTATACACAGTTATGCAAAACAATTTTAGAAACAAATAAAGAAGAATATGAACAAGCAGTTCATGCACATCAGTATGTTCTTGAGACCTTCGCAAATCAGCTGGAACAAGAAAACTTAACAGAGGAGGAAAGAAGGGAATTTTCTGAAAAAATGATGGAAGAAGCTGATAAAATAACGGAATTATATTTACAGCAGCAGAAATTTCATGAGCGAGTGTTCAAGACGATTGGGGGAGTTGTAACATTAGCTTTGGGAGTGACGGTAACAATGTTAGGTTTAAAAGCAATTGGTAGCGATGAAGATTTACCTCAACTAGATGATGAGAATCAGAATGTTGCATAATAGCTTTATCTATACTATAAATGAGCAAATATCG
>DNUZ01000007.1:0-3278 GCA_003507655.1 Lachnospiraceae bacterium
ATTCCGGTCAGCGAGGATCAGGGAATGATTGACGCGGTAACAGCAGGAGCATTATCCTTAGAAAAATTAGAGGCAATGACCTGCGTATGTTCCGTAGGACTTGACATGATTGCGATTCCGGGAGATACCAAGGCAACGACAATTTCCGGAATTATTGCAGATGAAATGGCAATCGGTATGATTAACCAGAAGACAACGGCAGTCCGTATTATCCCCGTGATTGGAAAAGGTGTCGGAGAGACCGTGGAATTTGGCGGATTATTGGGATATGCACCGATTATGCCGGTGAACAAGTATTCCTGTGATGCATTTGTGAACCGTGGCGGAAGAATTCCGGCTCCGATCCACAGCTTTAAGAACTAACATGATCAAAGCAGTTATTTTTGATATGGATGGTGTGTTGATCGACACCGAAAAATATTACATACAGCTTGGAATGGACATCACGAAAGAGATGGGCTATGAGATTCCAAGAGAGGTTTTTCTGTCTATGCGAAGCCTGAACCGGAAATTTTCCAAGCCGATGCTGTTAGAAAAGTACGGAGAGGATTTTGACTTTGAATATTTTCATGCAGAGCGTCGAAAGCGGCTCCGTGAAATTTTAGAATATCGGGGCATAGAGAAAAAGCCGGGCGTGGATGAGGTTTTAGCTGTTTTAAAAAAAGAAGGTTTGCAGACGGCAGTTGCAACGGCAACGGATATGGAACGTGCAAGTTCTTATTTATCGCAGATTGGCGTTTTAGAAAAATTTGACCGGATTTTAAGTGTGTCGAATGTCAAAAACGGCAAACCAATGCCGGATGTCTATTTAGAGGCGTGCAGGCAGTTAGAAAAAGAACCGTCCGAGTGTATTGCGGTCGAGGATTCTCCGGTCGGGGTACGGTCTGCTTATGCGGCAGGGCTGAGGGTGGTTATGGTGCCGGATTTAACGCAGCCGGAGGAAGAGATTCAGCCATTTTTGTCGGGTGTGGCACAGAGACTTCCGGAGGTGGCAGAGTACGCAAAGATTTTATAAAATCTATTTATAAGAGTGACTAATAGAATTAAGTAAATAATTTAATACTACTAATAAGGCTCCTTTCATTGAAATGGAGTCTTATTTCATGTTAAGATAGAAAAAGTTAGAGCATCTAAATGCCACGCTTTGTGGGCAATCATAAGTAGGAGGATTATATTCATGGAAATGAGATCAATCGAAAAAGAATTACAGAACAATTCTTATCCTGGACGTGGGATTATTATCGGTAAGTCACCAAATGGAAAATATGCAGTAACCGCTTATTTTATCATGGGAAGAAGCGAGAACAGCCGTAACCGTGTCTTTGTGACAGAAGGAGAAGGCATCCGTACAGAAGCATTTGACCCATCGAAGCTGAGTGATCCAAGCCTGATCATCTATGCACCGGTGCGTGTATTAGGAAATAAGACCATTGTCACAAACGGAGATCAGACTGATACGATCTATGAATTAATGGATAAACAGCAGACATTTGAGCAGGCTTTAAGAACCAGAGAGTTTGAGCCGGATGCACCGAACTATACACCTCGTATTTCCGGTATTATGCATGTGGACAAGGGTTCTTACAACTATGCAATGTCTATTTTAAAAAGCAACAACGGTGACCCTTCTTCCTGCAATCGTTATACCTTTGCATATGAAAATCCAAAGAGCGGCGAAGGACATTTTATACATACCTATATGAGGGATGGCAATCCGCTGCCAAGTTTTGAGGGAGAACCGGAACTGATCGCCGTTTCAGATGATATCGAAGAGTATACCAATCTGCTCTGGAACAGTTTAAATGAGGACAACAAAGTATCTTTATTTGTAAGATATATTGATATTGAAAATGGAACTTACGAGACAAAGATCGTAAATAAGAATCAGAGATAGAGGAGAAACTATGAGAGAATTAGAATTAAAATACGGATGCAATCCAAATCAGAAACCTTCAAGGATCTACATGGAAGAGGGAGAACTTCCAATTAAGGTTTTAAACGGAAAACCGGGATATATCAACTTTTTAGATGCATTTAACGGCTGGCAGTTAGTCAAGGAATTAAAAAAAGCAACCGGACTTCCGGCAGCAACTTCTTTTAAACATGTATCACCGGCAGGCGCAGCAGTCGGACTCCCGATGAGTGATGTGGAAAAGAAAATTTACTGGGTAGACGATATGGATATGGAGTTTACTCCACTTGCAAATGCCTATGCAAGAGCCAGAGGAGCTGACCGTATGTCCTCTTTTGGAGATTTTATCTCCTTATCGGATGTCTGCGATGTTGCAACCGCAAAGATCATCAAAAGAGAAGTGTCCGATGGTGTGATCGCACCGGGATATGAGCCGGAAGCTCTTGAGATTTTAAAAGCAAAGAAAAAAGGAAATTACAACGTTATTGAAATTGATGAGAACTATGTTCCAAAGGAACTCGAGCGAAAAGAAGTCTTTGGTATTACGTTTGAGCAGGGCAGAAACGAATTAAAGATCGATGAGGATTTCTTCTCTGATATCGTAACCGAGAACAAGGAAATTCCGGAATCGGCAAAGATCGATCTTGCAATTTCCATGATCACTTTAAAATATACACAGTCTAATTCCGTATGCTATGCAAAAGGCGGACAGGCAATCGGAATCGGTGCAGGACAGCAGTCCCGTATCCATTGTACACGCCTTGCAGGAAGCAAAGCGGATAACTGGTGGCTCCGTCAGTCTCCACAGGTCTTAGGATTACAGTTTGTGGACGGCATCGGAAGAGCAGACCGTGACAATTCCATCGACTTATATATCGGTGAAGACTATATGGATGTCTTAGCAGACGGTGCATGGGAAAAAATCTTCAAAGTAAAACCGGAGGTATTTACCAGAGAGGAGAAACGTGCATGGTTAGATCAGTTAGAAGATGTGGCACTTGGATCCGATGCATTCTTCCCATTTGGAGATAACATCGAACGTGCTCATAAGAGCGGTGTAAAATATGTGGCTGAGCCGGGCGGTTCTATCCGTGATGACAATGTCATTGAAACCTGTAATAAATATGGAATGGCGATGGCATTTACCGGAATTCGTCTGTTTCATCATTAAAAATCATAATACTAACAGAGGCGGAGCAAATGCTCCGTCTTTTTTCTGTAGGATTAGAGGGTGTAAAAAGGCAGTTTCAAATTTTTTGATTGGCAAATTGCACAAAGCCGGGTCTGTTTTGTTCCGTTGTACGAAAATAAGAAAATCTAAGTCTGCCTGAGTTAGGCTGTGGTGGAGTGACGTGTACGTCTTAAA
>DNUZ01000007.1:3566-93298 GCA_003507655.1 Lachnospiraceae bacterium
AGCAAAACACTATACATGAACAGCCAGACTAAGATTTACTAATTTTCTCCCAAAGTCACAAAAGCAGTTCCGGTTTTGTGCAAGTTGCCGGTCACTAAGCTGTGGGCCGACTTTTGACACCCTAATTTCTATAGAAAATACCGTGTTTCCTATAAAATGAAAAAATTGTGCACAATCTATTGACAAAATAAGTTACTGGTGGTAAATTACTAATTAGATAAATTGTGCACAATTAAATAGCAAGCAATTAAAAGAAAAAGGAGAACAGATCAAATGAGTATCTATGATTACAAAGTAAAGACACAGGACGGAGAGGAAATCTCCATGGACTGTTATAAGGGAAAGACATTACTGATCGTAAATACGGCAACAGGATGCGGCTTTACACCACAATATTCCGAATTGCAGGAGATTTATGATGAGTTTCACGATCAGGGGTTGGAAATTTTGGATTTTCCATGTAACCAGTTCGCAAATCAGGCGCCGGGTGATGACAATGAAATCCATGATTTTTGCACCGGAAGATATGGAATCTCATTCCCGCAATTTTCCAAAGTTGAGGTGAATGGGGAGCAGGCAATACCTTTATACAAATGGTTACAAAGCAATTCCACGTTTCAGGGATTTGGAAAAGGTCCGATGAGTCTGCTGATCAGACCGGTAGTTAAAAAAATGGATGCTGATTATAAGAATAACAGTAAGATTAAGTGGAATTTTACAAAATTTTTGATCAGCAAAGACGGTGATATGGTGGAACGTTTTGAACCGACACAGGGAATGAAGATTGTAAAAGAGAAAATACAGGAGGTTATTAGATCATATGAGTAATTTTTTTGAATTTAAAGCAGAGGATACAAGATGTGAAGTACACAGCATGGAGGAATATAGAGGAAAAGTAGTACTGGTTGTGAACACGGCAACACAGTGTGGTTTTACACCGCAGTATGATGATCTGCAGAATCTGTATGAAAAATATCAGGAAGAGGGATTAGAAATCTTAGATTTTCCATGTAACCAATTCGGAAATCAGGCACCGGGAACAAATGAGGAGATCGTTTCCTTCTGTGATGCAAACTTTGGCGTTACCTTTCCACATTACGCAAAGATTGATGTGAATGGAGAAAAGGCACATCCGTTGTATCGTTTTTTAAAACAGCAAAAGGGATTTGTGGGATTCGATCAGGAAAATCCACTGACGCCGATGCTTGAGAGCATGTTAGAAAGGACACATCCGGATTACCAGAGCACTTCGGATATTAAGTGGAATTTTACAAAATTCCTCATTGACAGGGACGGAAATGTAGTCGAGCGTTTTGAGCCAACCACAGATATGTATGAAGTAGAACAAAAGATCAGAGAATTATTGTAGGAGATGAAATTATGCGATATAATTATTTGACAGAAAATACCTGTTCCCAGATGATCTCATTTGATTTAGATGGAAACGTGGTAACAAATATAAAATATATGGGTGGATGCGATGGAAATCTGCAATCCATAGAAAGGATTTTAGACGGCTGGACGGTAGAAGAGATTGAGCAGAAACTTGGGGATATTAAATGTGGCAGAAGACCGACGTCCTGTTCCGGTCAGCTTGCCATTGCCGTAAGAAAAGCTTATGACGGACTGCTTGAGCCGGAAGAGGAATAAAAGATAAGTAAAATATGAATGACAAATACGATGCGATCAAACTTGAAAATCAGATATGTTTTCCACTGTATGCCTGTGCGAAAGAAATCGTCAGAAGATACAAACCATTTCTCGATGAACTGGATCTGACATATACACAGTACATCACGATGATGGTGTTGTGGGAAGAAAAGGAAATGAATGTCAAGGAATTAGGAAAAAGATTATATCTTGATTCAGGAACATTGACACCGGTCTTAAAGAGACTTGAGCAGAAAGGTCTCGTCATAAGAAAACGTAACAGTAAGGATGAGCGGGTTCTTATGATCAATATTACCAAAGAAGGGGAAGCACTGAAAGAACAGGCGGTAGAGATTCCTTATAAAATGGCAGGATGTGTCAAACTGGACAGGGAGGATGCAAAGGAATTATACAGGATTTTGCATAAGCTGCTTGGGGCAGTGGAGGAGCCGGTTTAGCCGAGTGCAAAGAATCTTTGCGTCCTCTAAAAGGTAGAGCAAAAGGTTGCTTGCTTGTCATATAGATATCTGTTAAGCATACTGAGACTGAAAGGAGGAAATGTAATGCAATTAGGTCAGACAATACAAAAAATCAGAAAAGAAAATCATCTGACACAGGAAGAATTTGCAGAAATATTTCATGTTACAAGACAGACAGTCTCAAACTGGGAGAATGAAAAGAGTTATCCGGATCTGCTGACATTAGTAGCGATCAGCGATAATTTTCATATCTCTCTTGACAAAATGCTTAAGGAGGATATCAAAATGACGGAAAAATTAAATAAGGAAATTCACTGGGCGAAACATATGCGGATTATTTTAGGTGTAGTTTTGGGTGTCATCGTAGTGATCGCAACCGTTTGGTTTTTAGTGTGGAATCATTATAAAACAGTAACCGAGGATAAGTTTCAAAAGGGTTTAGCGAAGTATGAATATTCGATTGATGAGAATTGTTCTAAAGGAGGATACTATGTGATCCCATATGATAAAGACACCTGCTTCACATTGCCAAATCAGGTAATGCCGGACTATTTTGACTTTTCAACAGATTTTCATGCAAAAGACGTAGACTGTTCCACTAAGTTAAATGGAGAAACGATCAGTATTTGCTGGTCTTTATATGAAGGCGGCGGTGATCCTGATTATGATGCACTGATCATCCGGAATGATGACGGACTGGACAGAAAATTGAAAAGTGCAGAAAGAGAGCAGCTTTCAGATGTTTTAGACTATGGGTTTAAATTATATAACACAGTATATAGGTAGTTATGAGATAAATGAAAAAGTCAGAACTACAATACCTAATATAACAAGGATAACGCCTGTAACACGATTGAGTGTTTTAGGCGTTGCTTTGTTTGCAAAAACAGCAGCAATCCTTGCCCAGATCAAAGTAAACACAATACACAGCACAAAAACAGTCAGATCAGGCATACCGCCTATGGCAAAATGAGACACAGCACCGGTGAAGGCTGTAAAAGTCATAATAAATACACTTGTGCCAACGGCTGTTTTCAGTTCATAACCGAGTACGGAAGTCAGGATCAAAAGCATCATCATACCACCGCCTGCGCCGACAAATCCGCAGATAAAACCAATGAATATGCCGCATAAGACAGATTGGACAGCACGTTTTTTGGCAGAAACCTGTTCCATAGCTTCTTTCGTTGTCATTACAGGCTTTACGATAAATTTAATTCCAAGAAGAAAAGTCATAAATACAGAAAAATTGCCCATGGTTGCAGAAGGGACAAGGCTGGACACATAACTGCCGACAACGGTAAATGACAGGACACTTATCATCATGATCAGTCCGTTTTTAATGTCCAGATTTTTGTTTTTTCCATAAGTGTAGGCAGAGATAGCACTTGCTAATACATCGGATGATAATGCAATACCAACAGCCATGTATGGATCGATGCCAAGAAAAGTAATAAGTATCGGACTAATGACTGCAGCGGCACTCATTCCTGCAAATCCTGTTCCGAGTCCGGCACCCATGCCAGCAAAGAATGTAACGATTATCGTAAATAGTAAATCCATGTGTTTTCCTCCGAAGTAAAATCCATCTAAATGTATAATATTATAGCATATAGAATAAGGAAGATAAAGTTTAAGTATCTGGTAAAAAATGCCGATAAATAGAATAACAATCAAAAGCGAAGGGAGCTCTTATATGGCATTAAATATACCGGGTACACAGATTTATGCAGGAAGATATCATCATGGAAATATAAAAACGCCGGATTTATTCCAGGAGGCAGGAAAGACAGAGCCATCCAAAACCAGATATTTAAAAGATGAAGTTTTAAAAGATACAGTAACCTTTTCGGATGAAGGTCTGGCAAAGTCAAAGAACTGGCGGGAGTATCTCAAAGACGATCCGGTTATGGTTTCTTCTTTTCATTATCAAAAGCAGAGAGAAGAATTGAATAAGCAGCTGCATACCGTAAATATCATAGATCCTGTCAGCATGTTCCAGTGTGAATTAGGAGAGGTGGCATCCGGGATAGAGGCGGAGTATAAAAAGGGAGAACATTTTAGTTCCAAGGAAGAATTCCTAGACGTTATGGAAAAGTCATATCAGATCATCTACTCCAGGATAGAAGAAGATTTTGCAGATCCGAACAGAGAAAAAACATGGCTGTTGCAAAAAGATGGAAGTTATGTGGAAGAGACAAAACAGGATAGGATCAAGGCACTGGATCAGGCGTACCGGTTGCGTTTGAGTTTTGCAGAGAGTGGCAGAAAATCCATAGAGGAGATTAAAAGAAATTTTTATAAATAATGTGAGAGTACAACATGAAGAAAAAGAATGAAAACGACTATTTATCACTGAAAATTGTAATCCTTATCATTGTAGCATTCATAGTGGGGCTGTCTGAAATATTCATAGAAAAAAATATCGTAACAGGTGTGTTTTTTATGATCTTTGGAGTTGTGGTGCTGAGCCTTGTGATAGCGGAAAAAAGGAATAGTAAAGCAAGAAACATACAGCCTGTGAAAGAACCTGTGAATGAGGAGAACGAGGGAGCAGAATGGACGCCTGCCTTTTTCCATCGTGGAGGAGCTGTTGGCACGGAAGCAGAAATGAATTATCTCTTATCACTTTCATCTCAAAACAGATGGAGAGCAGGGTGCAGTCTTTTAGATTTATCGGACGAAGAGATCCATGAGCTATATTGTAGGACAATAGAAGATTTAGACTGTAAAGAAGAAGCGGAAAAATTTTGCAGGAACTGGTGTATGACATATAAGTAATTACTGAAAATGTATGCCATACAGGTATTGAAGCGCATAACAAAATAAGAAAAGATAACACATACAAATTGCCGAACGGAAGATTCTGTCCGGCAATTTGTATGATAGAAAGAAAAAAATAGACACATTTACCTACAAAAGCATACTATTTGAAACGTTGGTAAAACAGTAAAATAGAAATGCGGTAAAAATAAAAGGAAAGAGGAAACGGAAATCATGAACGAAAATGAATGGGACAAACTTTTAAAGATCCATACCACAGGAACGGATAATACCGATGCAGATCAATATCGCTATCCTTATGAGCCGACCCCGTATTCGGTGTTAGAGCGGCTGGGAAATTCGGGGTGGATCCGAAAGGAGAATACACTGTTGGATTATGGATGCGGCAAAGGACGGGTGGATTTTTTTCTGTCCTATCAGACACGCTGTCATTCTGTCGGCATTGAATATAATGAACGGATTTATGCAAAGGCAGTAGAAAACAAAGAGACTGCCGTATCAGCGGAACGGGTAGATTTTGTCGTGGAAAATGCGGAGCAGTTCCCGTTGCCGGCGGAAGTGGACCGCATTTATTTTTTCAATCCTTTTTCTTTGGAAATTTTACGGAAAGTGATGGCGCGTATCCGGGAATCCTATTATGAAAAACCGCGGCAGATGCAGTTGTATTTTTATTATCCGTCGGACGAATATATGGCATATCTTATGACCGTGGAGGAACTGACTTTTTTGGATGAAATTGATTGCAGGGATTTATTTTCAGGGGACAATCCGAGAGAGCGGATCGTCATTTTTGAATTCTAAAGAGATTCGTATGGAAATCTGAAATGGAAAGCTGGTTGAAGATAATCTGTATTCTATCTCGTTATAGAAAACAGATACATGATATTTATGAGAGAAAACAGAGGCTACCATGGAAGTACAAAAAAGGAGGATGTTGTGGAACCATTGATCAGAGTACAGAATTTAATGAAGATATACAATCCGGGTGAAAATGAAGTAAGGGCTTTGGATGATGTGTCTTTGGATATCGGACGGGGAGAGTTTGTGGCAATCATCGGGCAGTCGGGCTCCGGAAAATCCACCTTTATGAATATGTTAGGATGTCTGGATGTTCCAACTTCCGGTCACTATTACCTGAATGGCAAAGATGTGTCATCGTTAAGCGATGATGAGTTATCCGAGATCCGGAATCAGGAAATAGGATTCATTTTTCAGGGATTTAACCTGATCCAAAATCTGACCGCATTAGAAAATGTGGAGCTGCCGCTGATCTATCGGAATGTTCCGGCGGCAGAGCGGAAAAGGCTTTCCGAGGAATCCTTAAAACGGGTCGGATTAGAAAAACGTATGGATCACAAACCTACGGAAATGTCAGGAGGGCAGCAACAAAGAGTTGCCATAGCAAGAGCGTTAGCGGCGGCACCGCCCCTGATCTTAGCGGATGAGCCCACGGGAAATCTGGATTCTAAATCGAGCCGTGAAATCATGGATATTTTAAGAAAATTGCACACCGAAGGAAGAACCGTCATTTTAATTACACATGATGACAAGATTGCGCAGTCAGCAAAGCGGATCATCCGGATTATGGATGGAAAAATCGAGTCGGACAGTGGCATGGCAGACCAAAAGAGCATGGAGGAAGAAAATGGAGAAAAATAATAAGAAGAAAAAGAAGTGGAAAATTATTTTGCCGGTTGCAGTAGTAGTGATTCTTGTTATTGTATTCGTGCAGAAAGGGAAAGGCAGTTCTGAAGCAGTGCAGGAAGTTGAGACAGCAAAGGCAGAAAAAGGAAATATTACAGCAGAATTAGAGACAAGCGGAACGATTGGCAGTGAAGATGTGCGTACTTATTCCTCACCGGTCAATGCAGAAATTGCAACTGCCAATTTACAGGTGGGAAAACCGGTAAAAAAAGGAGAATCGTTGGTAACATTTGATACCGCTTCTTTAGAAAAAAGTTATAACATTTCACAGTTGCAGAACAAAGCCAGTGATGCGGCAAATCAGAAATCATTAGAAATGAGTGCTAAGGGAAGTGAGCAGGCGGCACAGGCAGATGCAAGGATTCAGTCAATCGACGATCAGTTAAATGGCTTAAATGGTCAGATCTCAGAATTGGCAGCACAGACAGAGCAGAGTAAAAATGCTGCAGCGGAAGCCGGTAATTTAGACAAAGAGATCACAGAGTTAGACAAGCGGTCAGAGGAACTGAAAAATAAGAAAGATCTGACCAAAGAAGAGCAGAAAGAATTAGAAAGGATACAGAAAGAAAAAAATAAAAAACAGGAACAGAGAAAAGCCTATGGCGATGTGACGGCAAAAGTCAGTGAGTTAGAGAACCAGTTGAAAAACCTGCAGTCTCAGGCAGAAAGTTTACAGGGAAGCAAAGCAGAAGAACAGTCGAAAAAAGCAGCCGGAGAAGCCTCTGTTTTAACCGATGCAGAAAAACAGGGAATTACTTCCTCGCAACAGGCGGCAAAATTGACGCTATCACAATCCGCAGATTCATTAGCAGAGGCAAAAGCCGGAATCCAGGCAGAATTTGATGGGATCGTTACTTCAACAGAGGTAGCAGCAGGAAGTGCCGTGCAGGAGGGTGCGCCGATGTTTTCGATTGCAGATGCATCGAAAATGTGCGTGGATTTTAAAGTTTCAAAATATAATCTGACCAATCTTGAAGCAGGACAGAAGGTAACCATTACTTCTTTAGACAGAAAGTATCAGGGTAGTGTTACCAATATAGGAAAAGTAGCGGAAAAAAATGAACAGGGGGTAGCAATGGCGACTGCCAGAGTGCATATCGATGATCCGGATGATCATTTGATCATTGGCTTGGATGCAAAGCTCAAAATCGAATTAGGTAAAAAGACAGATGTCTTAAAAGTACCGATCGCGGCGGTAAACAGTGATTCAAAAGGGGATTTTGTCTATGTGTTCAGCAAGGATAAACTTCAGAAAAAATATGTTAAGACAGGAATTTCTTCTAAAAAGAATGTGGAGATCATCAAAGGTCTGAAAGAAGGAGAAACAGTAGTCACAACGATCGATACCACGATTGAGGACGGAATGAAAGCAGCAGAGAAGAAGTAGGAGGCAGGAATGTCACAGTTTTTAGAATATTTGAAAATGGCAGTTGCCAATATCAGAGCAAATAAAATGCGTTCGCTGTTGACAATGCTTGGAATTATCATAGGAATCTCATCTGTGATATTGATTATGTCTGTAGGTAACGGAGCAAAAAATATCATTACGGATGAAATGGCAGACATCGGAATTAACCAGATTGCTATTTATTCCTATGATGATACAAATTCCTATGATATTACACAGGAAGATATCGATGCATTATACGATGGGGTAAAAGGTATCCGTGCAATTTCGGCAGGATATGGTGCAGAAGGAAGCGTGATGACGCAAAAAGGCGAGTTCAAAGCAAATATCAATGGAAAAATGCCGGATTACCAGTATTTTTCTAAAAATGGAATGTTAAAAGGCAGATATTTTACAAAAAAAGAGTATCTCGCGGGTCAGCCGCTTGCAATCATGGGTGAAAAAGATGCGGTCAGGATCTTCGGTTCCACGGATATTGTAGGAAAAGAACTGGATGTTACATTATATGGAAAAGAAATAGGACTGACGATCATTGGTGTGGAAAAGGCTTCCGAGGACTCTATGTTTTCCTTTACTTATGAAAACTCACCAATTGAGCTTCAGATCCCGCTGATAACATTTTCAACCATGTATGGCATGGATACAGAGAGTTTTTGGCAGATCATGATTTTAACGGAAGAGGGAGAAGATACCTATCGTATTGCTTCGGAAGCGTCGAATCTGTTAGAACGCAGACATCAGTGCAGTGGAGAAGATATCTATCAGGTGGAAAATTTTAGTGATTACATGACCACAGTCGATAAGGTTATCGGTATTGTGACAACGTTAGTATCTTTTGTGGCGGCAATTTCTTTGTTAGTCGGTGGTATTGGTGTCATGAATATCATGCTGGTATCCGTAACAGAACGTACGAGAGAGATTGGAATCCGAAAAGCACTTGGCGCAAAGACGAAGTCGATCATGCTCCAGTTTCTGTCTGAGTCTGCCATCATTACACTGATCGGTGGAGTTGTGGGAATTTTGTTAGGGATCGGCGGGGCATTTGGCGTTGCAAAAGTGATCGCCATGATACAGCCGGCATTTGCATTTACGCCATCGGTCAGTCCGGCAGCCGTATTAGTTACAACACTGTTTTCCATCGGAATCGGAATCTTCTTTGGAATCTATCCGGCAAAGAAAGCGGCAGGGCTCAGCCCGATTGAAGCGTTGCGGAGAAATTAGGTATTTCTATAATTTCCAAATATTTTTGTTTATCCTTATTTGTGAGAGTACGAAAAGCATTGAGCAGTGGTAAAAACTAACGTATATACGTTATACAAAATGACATATATAACGAAAAACCATTAACATATATTACAAAACTAACGCTAAAACGTTATACTAAAAACCAAGTATGAATGAACAAAGAGAATGGAGAGGAAACGAATGAAAAAGAAGTATATCGTCATTCCGGCTGCCGCACTCGCTTTATTAGGGATCGGTACCGGAGCAGTTCTTGCAAATGATAAGATCAAACTCATAGATGACAAGGTAGTCATCGAAGCGGGAACAAAGATGGATTTAGACATCAGCAAATATGTGGATGTACCAAAGAGTAAATTAAAAAAGCTGAAGATCGACACGAGTAAAGTAGATACCTCCAAAGTCGGAGAGTATGAAATGACCGTTACATACAAAGAACAGGTGCTGACATTAAAAGTCAAGGTCACAGATACCTTAGCACCGGTGATCGAGAAACCGAAGAAAGCATTAAAAGCAAAGGTCGGAGAAGAAGTATTTATCGAAAAAATGGCACTTTCCGTAAAAGAGGCATCGGATTACACACTGACTTTTGAAGATGGAAAAAACATGACGGTGTTTGACACCCCCGGAAAAGTCAAAAAGAAAGTCATCGCGACCGATATCTATAACAATACCAGTGAGATAGAACTGACCTTTAAAGTAGCGGATGAGAATGCACCGGTCTTTGAAGGCTATGGAACCAAGGACAGAACGGTATATTTAGAGAACGGTGTCGACCTGATGGACGGAGTCTTTGCGAAAGATGCCGAGGACGGAGACCTCACGGATAAGATCAAAGTAAGCAAAGTCGATACCTCCACCTTGGGAGAAAAAGAAGTGACTTATACGGTAGAGGACAGTACGGGAAATGTAAGTACCCTGACGATCAAACTGACGATCGAGAGTGTATTAGAGGAACTGGATCAGACCATGTATGCAACCACGGCAGTGAGCATCCGCAGCACTTCCAGTGCCGAGGGCGAGAAATTAGGGGACTTATCCTTTGCACAGGAAGTGCATGTAACCGGACGGGATAAAAATACCGGTTGGTACCGGATCGAGCACGATGGCGGTGTTGCTTGGGTATCCGACTCGTATTTATCTGATAGCAAACCGACAGTCCGGACACCGTCGAACAACCAGCAGAGCGCAAGTGCAAGCCAGAGTAAAGCAGCAGCAGACAGTAACTGTGCAGCAGATTGTAATTGTGACTGTGGTTCAGACTGCGATTGTGCATCGGATTGTCAGGCTAATTGTGTTTGTGCAGATTGTGACTGTTCTGCTTGTGAGCCAGCAACTGATTGTTTAAATTGTGATGATTCTGTTACTTTTTGTGACTGTGGAGATTGTTGGATAGGTTTTTAATTATTTTGTAACTGGATAGACAGTATTCATGCATCTTAGTACAAAGTGATTAAGATGCATTTTTCATAAAGGAGTTTTGGTATGTTTAGTTTAAGTCCGTGGATTTTTGCAACAGAGAATTGTAATTTAAGATGTCCCTATTGTTTTGAAGGTCATGTTAATAAGAACATGAGTAAAGAAGTCTGGAGTGCAACATCGGAGCATTTTATTCAGTTAGTACAGGATCATGTGATCCGCCGTACCCATTGGAGGATCTCAGGGGGAGAACCGTTCATGGTTTTTGATACCTGGAGAGAATTTCCACTATATATGAAAAAAGTATTAGGGGGCAACTTTAACGCAGGTATCATATCCAATTTTACACTGCTGAATGATGAGATCGTAAGATATCTTGTGGAAAATAATATTGGCTGCGGGGTATCACTGGATGGCACGATCCACTCTAAGGTTGATATCAACGGTAATTCTACATCTAAAAAAGTAATGGAGAATCTCGAATGGTTTTTAGATGAGGGTGGCCGCTGCAATATTCTTACCGTGTTGACAGATACCAATGTGGAAACAGGTGAGATTTTAGACCTTGCAAAATTTGTAGTAAAACATGATCTGCCATGGCAGGTAAATTCAGATATTTTTGTAATGTTAGGCAATGATTACATTGAGCAGATGTATCAGGATGTCATTGAAGCGATCGAGTACCTGACAAAGTCGGGTTATAATATGAAAAAGTTTAGTTTTCAGTTCTTAAGACCATGTTCTTCCTGTACGGATGGCTGCCAGGCAGGCCGGAGGCTGTTAAGCATCCATACAGATGGAAGCATTTATCCGTGCCAGACCTGCGAGGGAGATCCGATCGCAAATATCATGACCTGTGATAATATCGTCAATGCATTAAAAAGACAGACGGCTTACCCGATCGGCTACAACTATGAAAGACCGGAGGCATGCCACCCGGATCGCTGTACGGCTTCCTTTCATTGTAAGGGCTCCTGCAAGTTAAACATGGCTCCGGGAGATGAGAATCCGAAATGCCAGTTGATCCGGAGAATCCATCAGTATTTTGTAAGTAATGGGTATTATGCACATTAGGGGTGGGGAGTTGGGGGTGAAAGGAGAAATTGAAAATTTACTTTACGATTTTTCTTTACAACCAGAATAAGAAATAAAACAACAAATTATAATGAAAATAAATTGGAAAATAATCTGGTAATAATATTGATTTTTTTTACCTCTTCTGCATATACTATAAGTAGAATAAAGTACCGGAGGTGTTTATTATGGCACTTGCAACAGATTTTTTACAAAGCCTGGTTCCTATTTCACAATTTAATAAAGGTCAGGCAGCAAAGATATTTGATCGACTTCACTCTGAGAAAGAGTTAATTGTTTTAAAGAATAATCAACCCTCAGCAGTCATATTATCACTGGAAGAATATACCAGATTAACGGAGATAGAAGAGGATTATTTTCTTCTATTGGAGGCAAACAGGCGTATAGAAGAAAATGGGGATAAAAAGACTGTTTCATTGGATTCTGTGATGGATCATCTTGGAATCAGTAAAGAAGAACTATTGGATGCGGAGGATGCAGATATCGAATGACGTGGGAGATTGAGTTTTTAGAAGAAGCAGAAAAATGAAGAGATAGACATGGGTTGTAATCGGTATCAAAAGAGGAAAAATTATGGGAATTTTTATTGAAATTATGAAAATTGTGCTTCCAACTATTGTTGGAGGTATTTTTACTTTTCTTATAACGAAATATACATATAACAAAAATGTACCCTTAGATAAATTGGAAATTGCTTATAATCGAATTTATTGTCCACTTTATCAATTATTATATGGTAAAAAGTTAGAAGAAGCAAAATTGGATATAACAAAAATTTCCTTTTATCTTCAAAAGTACAATAAATACGTTGATAGAACCACATTGAAAGCATTTGATTTATTTTGTAAATGTAAAGATGAAGAAACATTATTAAACTTTAAAAACAATATATATAATAAAAATACTTACCTTCGTAGAAGACTTGGGTATTTAGAACCAGGAATCTGGCAAATGTATGCATATTCTCCAAAATCAGAGAAATCAACCATTAGAATTGGAGTGGAACTTTTAACATGTTATATATTTGTTATTTTAGTAAGCGTTACAAGAGGCTTTTTTCAAGCAATAGGACTAATAAGCGTTATTGTTCTGTTGCTAATTATTATAATAGAAATGATATGCAAGTTTTTCCGTTATCTTCGTTATAGAAAAAGAGAACGAAGTCGTAGATCTTAATATAAAATGACTGTCAATATAGTTTGGCAGTCATTTTATGTTGTAGTAGCTTTATTAGTTAATAGAGAGTGCAGTCGAAGTTGGATTTTAAGAGCGGTTTCGAAAGTGTAAAAATTTTAAAGTTTCGAAAGTGGTGAGCAGATGAAGACAATTATTCGAAAAAGATATTTAGAAAGGATGAAGGCATTAAAAGATACTCCTGAATAAGAAAAATTATCTGTTTGTTGATGAAGTGCAGTTGTGTCCTAAATTTGAATTGGCAATTAACAGTCTGTATTCAAAAAATAAATATGATATTTATGTGACTGGATCAAATGCATTCTTACTTAGTGCCGATCTGGATCGAACAACATATATCAAAGAGGTATATGAAACGATCGTGAATAGAGATCTGGTACAAAAATATAATTTGCCGGATACACAGGTTCTGCGTCAATTAAGTGAGTTTTTGATGGATAATATCAGTAATCTTACATCGCCCAATAAAATAAGTGATATTTTAAAAGCACATGATGTAGCAACCAATCATGTGACCATAGGAAAATATATTAAATACTTATATTCAAGTGAGTGACAATATTTCTGCTCAGGCGACTTTTGAAAGAGAGTATTCGCCATTACTACAGATAAGGGATGTTTTTCCAAAGATGATCATAGCGCGAACAAAACATCCGAAATACACCTATGAAGGAATTGAGGTGTGCGATATTGTGGAGTGGCTGTTAGACGAATCATAAAAATTGAAATATTAATATGAAGAACAAGAATGGTAGTGTGTATATAGATAAGTAATATACAGCACCATTATTTTTATGATAGAATAAATAGGAATTAAAAAATCACACATATGAGGAGAATTTATTTATGGCAGTTACTTTAAAAGGTATTACAGAGGATAATTTTATTGATGCATTCAATTTAAAATTGAAAAAAGATCAGGAAGAATTTGTTTCTCATCCTATCCGTAGTCTTGCACAGGCGTATGTTTATCGTGATCAGTGTCAGCCGTTTGGAATTTATGAGGATGACCGGATGGTCGGATATATGATGGTGATCTATGACTATGATGTTCCGGAATATGATATCTGGCACATGATGATAGATGAGACACAGCAGGGCAAAGGCTATGGAAAAGCAGCATTGAAACTGATATTGGATTATATTGAAGAGAAGCCTTTTGGTAATTCTGACAGGGTCGTTCTTACCTGCAATAAAAACAATACCTATGCGCTTAATATGTATAAATCCTTGGGATTTGAAATGACAGGGAATGAGGACGAGGATGAATTGGAACTTGCATTAACGGTATAGTGGTTCATACATCCTGGAGTTTACTTAGGAGCCTAATTGATGTATGCGAGGACGTACGTTGTAATAAACATTACGAAGGAATTCACAAATGCTAAACATTGACAGAAAGAACAGCTTTTTTGTCGATGTTTTTTGTATATTAAAAAATGTCATTGTAGACTGTTGTAAGTCATTTTAATACAATAAAAATATGGTTAAAATATTAGCGGAAAAGAAGTACAATGATTATTTGAACATATAAATAAGTCTATATCGGTTGAGAAACTTAAGTTGTGACGAAGCATGCGATAGACTGAAACAATCGATTGAGATTATATTAGTTTATTATATGTTCCGTCATTGTATTGTGATGATTGGAGTGTTATAATATGTGTGAGGAAAAGAAAGAGGAGGAATCTGATATGAGCGCAACAATGAATATTGAAAGACCATGTACGATATTGGAATCATTAGAAAAATCATGCCAGGAAGTAAAAATGATGCGTGAAGGTAAGATTCCAAAACGCAGTTGGAATGACTTGAAAAATCGCATGAAAAAAGAAGTAACAGAGGATGAATAATAAATGCAATTTGAGATTATACCGACAAAACAATTTGAAGATGATCTACGTTATTATTTGAAAAAGAAAAAGTTCAAACACATATTGGAGGATGTGGATGATATAGTAAAAGAACTAGAAAAGGGAAATCTTCTTGGCGATGCAATTCCGGGATTGGTTTTTGATGATAATGAAACGGTAAAAGTTCGCATTGCTAATACAGATACAAGAGTTGGGAAGTCTAATGGGTATCGAATGATTTACTATGTTGTTAAAAATGATTATGAGATTTACTTGTTGACCATATATTATAAGAAAGAAGATAATAAAATTCCAAGTAATAAGGAGATTGAAGCGTTAGTAAAGGAATACTGTTTATAGGAGTTGAGTTTTAAATCATATCTTGGGATAAATACAAAATCTCAATAAACATATTGTATCTCACAAAAGCATAGAGTACAATAATATAGGAAAAAGAGCAGGCACCAATGGAAAACATTGTTTTCTACTGGTGCTCCTTTCACGTTTTAAAAGTAGTATATTAAGGGATGATCAGAAAATGGAACAAAAGAAAAGTTATGAGATTGACATGTGTAACGGTCCGATCTTAAGCAAAATGCTGCTGTTTACGATACCGTTGATGTGTTCTAGTATGCTGCAGCTATTGTTTAATGCAGCGGATATTGTTGTGGTGGGCAGATATGCGGGCGATAATTCGTTAGCAGCAGTGGGGTCTAACACGTCATTGATCGGATTGCTGACGAACTTATTTTTAGGACTGTCCATTGGTGCAAACGTTTTGGTGGCACGTTATTATGGAGCAAAAAGAGAGGAAGAGTTAAAACAGACAGTACATACTGCAATATTGTTAAGTATTTATAGTGGAATTATCTTAACGGTGCTTGGCTGTTTTGGTGCAAAACAGATTTTGATATGGATGCAGACACCAAAAGAGGTGCTGCATTTAGCGGCACTCTATTTGCGGATTTATTTTCTGGGGATGACGGCAACCATGGTCTACAATTTTGGCAGTGCGATCCTGCGTGCAGTGGGCGACACTAAACGGCCACTGTATTATCTGTTTGGAGCGGGAGTAGTCAATGTTATCTTAAATCTGCTCTTTGTCATCGGATTTCACTTGGATGTGGCAGGAGTTGCCATGGCAACCGTGATTTCACAGTGCATTTCCGCAGGTCTGGTGCTTCGGTGTCTGATCAAAGAAAAAGGAGTAATCCGCTTAGAAATCAGACAGCTTCACATTCATAAGGACAAATTTTTAGGAATCTTAAAAATCGGACTGCCGGCAGGAGTACAGGGAATTATTTTCTCGTTATCCAATGTTGTGATACAGTCCTCCATTAATTCCTTTGGAGCCGTTACGGTTGCCGGTAATTCAGTGGCGGCCAATATTGAGAGTTTTGTCTACTTTGCCATGAACGCATTTCATCAGGCAACCATCTCATTTACCGGTCAGAATATGGGAGCAGGAAATTATAAGCGGATCAATAAGATTGTGATCACGGGAGAAATCTGTGTGACCGTGGTAGGGCTGGTGTTAGGAAATCTGGTGGTATTTTTCGGACATCCACTGCTTAGCATTTATTCTTCCAGCAGTAAAGTCATTGCAGCGGGGATGGTCCGCTTAAAAGTAGTTTCCGTGACCTATGCATTATGCGGAATGATGGATGTGATGGTCGGTGCATTGCGTGGGATCGGTTACTCGATCATGCCGATGATCGTGTCTATGATCGGCGCATGCGGTTTACGACTGGTTTGGCTTGCAACGATTTTTCAAATACCAAAGTATCATACAGTCCACATGATTTATGTATCGTATCCGATTACCTGGGCGATCACGTTTTTTGCACATATCTGCTGTTTTATCTGGGCAAAACGATGTGTGGAGAAAAAAGCGGGAGTCTTAAAATAGATAACAAAATAGGATAAAAGAAGAAAATCCTGTTACATCCATCCGTAAGGGAGGAAAAACAGGATTTTTTACAAAGTAAAACGATAAGTGTGAAGTCTGCTACGCAGATTCATCCGGTTTAAACCGGGTACTGAATTTGTCTTCACCGCAGCAGTGACGTTCGCCGCCTTCTTCATAGATAATGTAATCGCCTTCACGAATAAAGATCACACCACGGCGGTTTTTGATAAATGGGCATACAAGCTGACCATTTTCACGTTCCAGTTTTACGAGTCCTTCGGTAATGATCCAGCCGGCTGTAACGACCTTTGTCCAAGGTTCAAAGCCATCTTCCATGTTTTTACCCGGCTCGTATTTTTCTGCTTCAACAGAGAAAGAACTACGCAGATATTTTTTTCTCAAAGAAATCACCTCCTGTAAAAAAACTATTTTTTTACATTATATTACATTTTTGTCAGAAAGAAAAGGAAAATGTAAGACTTCCTTATTGAAAAAAAGAAGTACAATACTACAGAAAAATGAAAGAAAGAGAGTAGGACATGAATTACTATTTTGCACCCATGGAAGGGGTTACCGGATATGTTTACCGCAATGCACATCATGCCATATTTCCGGGAATTGATAAATATTTTACGCCTTTTGTGTCACCGAACCAGAACCGCTGTTTTACACCAAGGGAGAAACGGGATATTTTACCGGAAAATAATCGTGGGATCTGTGTCGTGCCACAGATATTGACCAATCGTTCCGATTATTTTTTGCGTACGATGAAGGAACTTGCCGCTTTTGGATATCAAGAGGTAAACCTGAACTTAGGATGTCCGTCGGGAACCGTTGTTTCTAAGGGCAGGGGAGCGGGTTTTTTAGAGGATGCGGATAAGCTGGATGCTTTTTTTGACGAGGTGTTTCAAAAAGCGGATTTAGAAAAAATGAAGATCTCTGTGAAAACCAGGATCGGAATAGAGGATGCAGAAGAATTTGAAGATTTACAGAAGGTATTCAATCGTTATCCGTTTGCCGAGGTCATCATCCATCCCCGTGTCCGCAGTGATTTTTATAAAAATCAGCCAAATCGTCAGGTCTTTGGAGAGTTTTTGAAAGAAAGCGTAAATCCGGTCTGCTACAATGGAGATATTTTTACGGTATCGGATGCAGCAGAGTTAAAAGCAGAATTTCCGGAATTAGAAAGCATCATGTGCGGAAGAGGGCTGTTAAGCAATCCGGCACTGGTGCGTGAGCTGCAGGGTGGAGAAACGCTGAAAAAAGAAGAACTGCATAGATTTCATGATACTCTTTATGAAAGTTATCGGACATTGTTTGCGCCGGATGAGCGGAGCGTATTGTTTAAGATGAAAGAGCTGTGGGGATATTTTATCACAGCATTTCAGGGTGCAGAACGTGATGTGAAAAAGATAAAAAAGGCACAGCATTTTGCAGAATATGAGGCGGCGGTAAGTCATATTTTTGAAAACCATGAGGTAGGATTATTGACAGAATAGAAATGACCCACATCGGAGCGTACCGGTATGGGTCTTTTTTCTCTATGGGATCATCTTTGCATTTCCGGGATACGAAGAATCTGACCGATATAGATCAGATCAGGGTCCGCAATACCATTGAGGGCGGTAATGGCAGGTACGGTCGTTTCGTAGCGTCTTGCAATCTGCCAGAGTGTATCGCCGGGTCTTACAATGTATTCTACAGTGTTGTCTTTTTCAGAAGAGGAATCAGAATCGGATAGTGAGATTAAAATGCCATCCCGGAATTTATTCAAATCTACGTTGCCGGAAATCCCCGGAACCGTACCGGTATTTGAATACTGAAATCCCGTCCAGCTCTCCCAGACGGTAATATCAGGCGGGAATTCATCGCGTTCACTGTAATCGGCAAGCCACAGCGGATATTTTGAAAATGCATCACTCCAGATCGTTTTCGCAGAGGAAGCGTCGGTATAGATCATCGGCGTGATTTTCGTCAAACGTTCTAATTCTTCTAAAAAAGTCAGTCCGATCTCATTGATATCTTCCCGTTCCATACCGGAGAAATCTTCAAAGTCCATAGCCGGTCTTGCATTAAAGGAGGTAGCACGGATCAGGTTAAAAAAGTCATTTGCCTGTGCTTTTGCTTCACTTGTATTTTTGGCGGTCACATAGTAGTAGGCACCAAAGATCAATCCGGCTCTGGCTGCCTTTAAGTAGTTTTGTTTAAAATATGGATCGGTGATCTGACCGCCTTCCCCGGCTTTGATATAAACGACATCGATCCCGGAGGCTTTTACACGGTTAAAATCAATGGTACCCTGATAGCTGCTGACATCAATACCGTCAAAAAGTTTATTCTCCTGTGCAATAGAAATGGTTTTGTTTGACATAAAAAATCTCCTTTCTCACTATCCCTAGTATATGAAAAGAAATTTTGGGAGTGACATTTGGGTCAAAGATTTTTCTTAGAAAAGGACTTGACTTTTTTTCAAAAGATGCTATTATAATGATAACAGTAACAATTACTAATATCGAAAAGGAGAAAACAATATGAATTTAAAAGGTACGAAGACAGAAGCAAACTTACAGACAGCATTCGCAGGAGAATCCATGGCAAGAAATAAATATACTTATTTCGCATCTAAGGCAAAGAAGGATGGATATGTTCAGATTGCCAATATTTTTGAAGAGACAGCAGCAAATGAGAAAGAGCATGCAAAGATGTGGTATAAGCTGTTAAACGGCGGTGCAGTCGGAAGTACTATCGAGAACTTAAAGGCTGCAGCTGAGGGCGAGAACTATGAGTGGACAGATATGTATGACCAGTTTGCAAAAGAGGCAAGAGAAGAGGGCTTTGATGATATTGCAACGTTATTTGAAGGTGTTGCAGCAATAGAGAAAGAGCATGAGGAGAGATATCGCAAGCTGTTAGCAAATATCGAAGGAGATCTGGTATTTTCTAAAGACGGCGATGTAATCTGGCAGTGTTCTAACTGTGGACATATCTGTGTTGGTAAAAAAGCACCGGAAGTATGTCCGGTATGTAACCATCCACAGGCTTACTTCCAGGTAAAGGCAGAGAATTATTAAACTATCATTCGTCCATTGTGCCGGATGAGAATATAGGATATAAGATGAGATAGCATAGGAAAACCCCGATACATGATTGGTGTATCGGGATTTTTTCTGTTTTTCCGGTAGATATGAGGAAACATCTAAGCTATAATAAAAACAATGGGATAAAAACAGGAAAGGCGCAGAGGTAGAACATGTCATTACAATTTGTATTTGGACCGTCCGGGGGCGGAAAGTCCTATTATTTATATGAAAAAATTATAGAAGAGGCAAAAAAAGACCGGACAAAGGACTTTTTACTGATCGTACCGGAACAGTTCACGATGCAGACGCAAAAAGAACTGGTAGAACGCAGTAAAAATCACGCGATCATGAATATTGACGTGTTAAGTTTTGAACGTCTGGCATTTCGTGTTTTTGATGAATTGGGAATGTATCAGATACGGATTTTAGAAGAGACCGGAAAAAATCTGATCTTACGCCGTTTAACGGAAGAATATGGGGACAGCATGAGCGTCCTTGGAAGTAATTTAAAAAAGATGGGGTATGTCAGTGAAATAAAATCATTGATCTCGGAGTTTATGCAGTATCAGATCACACCGGAGGATATAGAGGCATGGTGTGAGGATGAGGATAATGCATGGTCTTTCCGCCTGAAAATGAAAGATATTTTAGTGATCTACCGAAAGTTTTTAGAGTATTTAGAGGGCAGTTATATCACTTCGGAAGAAGTGTTAGAGGAATGTGCAAAGACAGCAGGACGTTCGGTCATGTTAAAGGACTGCAATCTGATTTTTGACGGATTTACAGGATTTACACCGGTACAGGTCAATCTGTTAAAAACACTGTTTCCGATGACAGACCGGGTGTGGGTGGCTGTCACGTTAGATAAAAGGGTAGACCCTTTTTGTGTGACCGGAATACAGGAACTTTTCCATATGAGCCAGAAAATGGTCAGAACGCTGTTAGAACTTGCCGATGAGGCAAAGTGCGAAGTGTTAGAGCCGATATGGGTAGAAGACGGCAGACAATACCGTTATGGGAACGCAAAAGCATTGCTGCATTTAGAGGAAAATCTGTTCCGCAGCAGTTTAAAAGCCTATCCGAAAGAACAGGATGAGATACAGATCCAAAGCTGTCAGAACCGGAAGGAAGAGTTAGAATTTGCGGCAGCGACGATCAGCCGGATGGTAAGGGAAGAAGATTACCGTTACCGCGATTTTGCCATTGTATCGGGAGCAGCGGCGGATTATGCCAATTATGTCAAAGAAATCTTTGAAGCCTATGGGATCCCTTATTTTATTGATGAGAAAAAGACCATCCTGTTTCATCCGTTTATTGAATTTTTACGGGCATCGTTAGAAATGGTAGAAGAGGATTTCTCGTATGAGAGCGTGATGCGGTATTTCCGCAGCGGACTCAGCAGGCAGAGCACTGAGGAAATAGATCGGTTAGAGAACTACATACTTGCAACGGGCATCTGGGGGTATCGGAAGTGGAATCATGTATTTGAAAAATGTCCGGCAGGATATTGCGAGGAGACATTAGAAGAATTAAATCAGATCCGCAGTAATTTTATGGAATGTGCAGGGGTTTTCCGGGAAGTGCTTGCAAAGAAAAAGACCACGGTAAAGGAAAAGACAACCGCACTGTATCAGTTTCTCACTGCTCATGAAGTGGAAGAAAAACTGCGAAAGATGCAGTTGGAATTTGAAGAAGAAAGGGATTTTGCGGCAGCAAAGGAATATGAGCAGATTTATGGGATCGTGATGGATCTGTTAGATAAGATCGTAGATCTGCTTGGAGACGAGCAGTTTGATATTACGGAATATGCAGATGTCTTAGATGCCGGATTTGAAGCGGCAAAGGTAGGTGTGATCCCGCCGGGATATGACTGCGTGGTATTAGGTGATATCGAAAGAACAAGATTAGATGATATCCGTGTGCTCTTTTTTGCCGGAGTGAATGATGGGATTATCCCGAAAGCGGCAGCGGCGGGCGGTATCCTGTCAGGTTTTGACAGGGAACATCTTTTAGAAAAGGATATCCAGCTTGCACCGACACCAAGAGAGCGGGCGTTTATCCAAAAGTTCTATCTGTATTTAAATATGACAAAGCCAAAAGAACATTTAATTCTAAGTTATTCCCGCGTGGATTCGGAAGGAAAAGCGATACGTCCATCTTATCTGATCGGACAGATCAAAAAAATGTATCCACAGATCAAAGTACAGGAAGCATTTGACCGCAGTATGACCATTGCAACGCCAAAGAGCAGTATGTCCTATTTTTTACAGGGACTCTTAGCACAAAGGGAACAGCATGGACTTCACATGGAAGAGACGGCAGGAAAGGACTGGGAGGCTTTAGCGCACTGGTATTTAGAAAACAAAGATTGGGCAGAACCGATTTATCATCTGATCGATGCTTCTTATATGCAGTACCATGCGAAAAAGTTGCCGGGAGATCTGATACATGAGATTTATGGAAAAGTGCTTGAGAGCAGTGTCACAAGGTTAGAGCGTTATGCCGCCTGTGCCTGCGCGCATTATCTGCAATATGGCTTAGGGCTCAGCGAACGCCAGATGCAGGATTTTACACCGGCAGATTTCGGTAATGTATTTCATTTTGCGATTGAATCTTTTTCAAAAAACCTGCGAAAAGAAGGGCTGACCTGGAAAGATTTAGAGGAAGAGGACAGCAGAAGGTTAGAAGAACATTCTTTTGAGGAATCTTTAGAAAGAAACCGGCTTTTAGAAGAATATGATACAAAAAAAAGTCAGTTTATGATCGGACAGATGAAGCGTGTCTACCATCGCACCATTGAAACACTGAGGGAACAGGTAAAGCGTGGAAAATTCCGCCCGGAAGGCTATGAGCTGGTCTTTTCAGCAGCAAATCATTTAGACGCGGCACAGTTCGTCTTAAACGAAGAAGAACGGATGCATCTGCGTGGAAGGATTGACCGGATGGACACTTATACGACCAATGAAAAGGTCTATGTAAAGATTATCGATTACAAGACCGGAAATACGAGTTTTCAGCTTTTAAATCTCTATCATGGTTTACAGTTACAGCTTGTGGTATATCTGAACGCGGCATTGGAGGTAACGGCGAAGAAATATCCACAGAAAACGGCAGTGCCTGCGGGAATCTTCTATTATCATGTAGATGACCCTTATGCAGAGGGCAGAGCCGAAATGAGCGAGGAAGAAATTGGAGAGGAAATCCTACAGCGTCTGAAGTTAGATGGTATTGTCAACAGTGAGGAAGATGTCTGGCGGGCAATGGATACAGAGATGGAGAGCGAGTCGCATGTCATCCCGGTAAAATTAAAAAAAGACGGAACGATTTCTGCAACGTCTAAGACACTCTCAGAAACAGCTTTTTCTAATGTCGGAGCCTTTGCAACAGAAAAGATTAAGGAGCTTGGCAATGGAATGTTAGGAGGAAATATTGCGGCAGAGCCATATCTGTTAGACTCGAAAAGCGGCTGTGACTATTGTGTGTATCGGAGTATCTGTGGATTTGATGCAAAGATTCCGGGATATCATTATCATGAGTTAGAAAAAAATTTAAAGGACAATGATATTCTTAAAAAAATAAGTGAAGATTTAACAAATAAAGGGGGCGGCGAGTAATGGCTGTGGAATGGACAAAAGAACAGAGACAGGTAATTGAATTACGGAATCGCAATATCTTAGTATCCGCGGCAGCCGGTTCCGGAAAGACCGCCGTCTTAGTAGAGAGGATTATAAAAAGGATTACCGATGAACAGCATCCGGTGGATGTGGACCGGCTCTTAGTGGTAACCTTTACCAATGCGGCAGCTTCAGAGATGCGCGAAAGAATTGGTGATGCCATTGAAGCGGCATTAGAAAGGGAACCTGAAAATCATCATCTGCAAAGACAGCAGTCGTTGATCCATAATGCCCAGATCACGACGATTGACAGTTTTTGTCTTTATATCGTGCGGAATTATTTCCATACCATAGATTTAGAACCGGGATTTCGGATTGCAGATGAGGGAGAATTGGCACTGTTAAAAGAGCAGGTATTAGATGAAGTTTTAGAGAGTTTTTATGAAAAATCAAATGAAGATTTTACGTCCTTTATGGAGGCTTTTGCAACCGCAAAAAGCGACCGGAATGTCCGCAGTATGATATTAGAACTCTTTACTACGGCACAGTCGAATCCATGGCAGTCCGAGTGGCTTGATAAGTTAGATGAAGATTACAAAAAAGCATGTGAATCCCCGGATGACTCCGTCTGGATGCAGCTTGCACTTTCTGATTACCGGAACAGTATGGAAGATGTTTTGCGGGAATTGCAAAAGGCATGGAATCTGACACAGGAGTTTGACGGACCGCAGATGTATGCAGGCGCTATTAAAAGCGACTTAGAACTGGTGGAAACCCTGTGTGCAAAGGACACTTATGCGGATATTGTACAGGCATTGACAGAGCTTCCTGCCTATGCGCGACTTGCGGCGGCACGGGGCTATGATGGAAGTCTGCAAAAACAGGCACAGGTCAAAGCAGCAAGAGAGCAGATGAAAGATACGATCCAGAAGCTGCGTGAAAAAATATTCTTTCAAAGCCAGTCTGATCTGAAGGCTTCTCTTTGCAGACAGCAGCCGATGGTACATGTCTTACTCGAATTAGTCCGCGCGTTTACAGAGGCTTATGACAAGGCAAAACGGAAAAAGAGTCTGGTGGATTTTTCAGATATCGAGCATTTTGCATTGGATATTTTAGTGAATGTTAAGACGAAGGAGCCGACACCTGTTGCAGAGGAGTTCCGGAATTTTTTTGAAGAAGTCATGATCGATGAGTATCAGGACAGCAACTATTTGCAGGAGGCAATCTTAAGTGCCGTATCGAAGGTACAGTCAGGAGAGCCGAATATGTTTATGGTCGGGGATGTGAAGCAGAGTATCTATCGTTTCCGTTTGGCAAGACCGGAACTTTTTATGGAAAAATATGAGACTTATACGAAAGAGGACAGTCCGTATCAGAAGATCGAACTGCATAAGAATTTCCGAAGCAGGGAAGGAGTCTTAGCGGCTGTCAATGATATCTTTTATAAGATTATGGGAAAAGACTTAGGCAGGGTTCGTTATGATGAGGATGCAGCCCTTTATCCGGGAGCAGATTATCCGGCATTAAAAGGAGAACAGGAATCCTCCGAAGTCATTGTGGTGGAACAGGACAGCAGCACAGAGCGGAGCATTTTAGAAGCAGGGACGATCGGAAGAAAGATCCGGCAGTTAAAGGAAAACGGATGGATCACGGATAAAAAAAGCGGAGAGTTACGAAGACCGGGATATTCGGATATGATCATCCTTTTGCGAAGTCCCGGAGGAGATGCCGATGTGATGGCAGCTGAACTTGGGAAAATGGGGATTCCGGCACATGCGATCTCGAGAACCGGATATTTTTCCACACAGGAAATCCAGGTGCTTTTGAATTATCTGGCAATTTTGGATAATCCAAGACAGGATATTCCATTAGCATCCGTTCTGACTTCGTGGTTTGGCGGACTTGGCGAAGAGGAGTTAGGCTATCTTCGGGCAGTGGATAAAGAAAAGCCATTTTATGAAAATGTGCTGGCATGGATGCCGGAATCCGAAGAGATATCGGAAAGCATCAGCGAGGAATTGCGTCAGAAACTGCCAGAGGAGATACAGGAAAAATTAGCACGTTTTCATCAGACATATCAGAAGCTACGAAAAAAGAGCCGTTATCTGCCAATCCATGAACTGCTCTATGAGATTTTTGCAATGACCGGATATTTAGATTATGTTACGGCACTGCCGGCAGGCGGACAGCGCAGGGCAAATGTGGAAATGTTGATAGAAAAGGCAATTGCATTTGAAAACAGCAGTTACCGTGGCCTGTTCCATTTTATCCGATATATTGAAAAATTACAGAAATATGACGTGGATTTTGGCGAAGCAGAGATTGTCAGTGAAAATGATGAAGCGGTGCGTATTATGAGTATCCATAAGAGCAAGGGTCTCGAATTTCCAATCTGCTTTGTGGCAGGATTGGGAAAACGTTTTAATATGTCGGACAGTTATGGAAAAATCGTCGTACATCCGCAGTTTGGGATCGGTGTGGAAGAGTATGATACGAAAAGGCGGATCAAGTCGCAGTCCTTTGTGAAGCAGATTTTAGCAGAGCAGATCCGTTTGGAAAACTTAGGCGAGGAGCTTCGTGTTCTCTATGTGGCACTGACGAGAGCAAAAGAAAAACTGATTTTAGTCGGAACCCTAAAAAAACCGGGAGAAAAATTAGAAAGCTATCAAAGCAGTGCCGGTACCGGGATGCTTTCCTATGGATGCAGGAGTAATGCGGGAAGCTATTTTGACTGGATCTTGCCGGCAATCTATTCCTATGGTGAAAGATATCCGGTGTATGTGGATAGTGATAGCAAAGAGCAGAGTGAATTCGCAGAGGAATTTCAAAAGGGCTGGGAGAAAGAACAGCTTTTAGAGCATATCTGCGAAGCAGATACAAAGGAGTTAACAGAGCGGCTTTCCTATTGTTATCCGAAAATGGAAGAGGTTTCCTTAAAGACAAAGATATCCGTTTCGGAATTAAAACACAGGGATATGGTATTTGAACCGGAGGAGGAGCAGACGGTACGCTGGTTTGAAGAAGAAGTACCGCTGCCGTATGTGCCGGAATTTGTAAAAGCGCGTGAGGAAAATCAGGGAGCAAAAAGAGGTACGGCAGTACACCGTGCCATGGAGTGCATTGATTTTTCACGGATGGAGGAGCAGATCCAAAGTGCAGGCGTACAGACAGACCGGGCAGGCATTGCAGGCATTGTAAAAAAACGATTGTCAGAGCTTTTAGAAGAGCATAAAATAGATGAGCAGATGTATGAACTGATCCTGCCGGATAAGATTGCCGGATTTTTTATGGATGAAACAGCAATCCGCATGAGTAATGCACAGCGGGCAGGCAGATTATTTTTAGAAAAACCGTTTGTATTAGGAAAAGAAGCGGGTGAGATCTATCCGGAAATGGAGAGTACGGAGCGGGTATTGATCCAAGGAATCGTGGATGTCTTTTTTATTGAGGACGGTAAAGTACATGTGTTAGATTATAAGACTGACCGGGTAAACAAAGGCGAGCAGTTGATCGGAAGATATAAAACCCAGATTGAACTTTATGCGGAGGCATTGGCAAAGGCATTAGAGGTAGAAGTCGGCGAGAAACTGATCTATTCCTTTGCATTAGAAAAAATCGTAAGACTTTAGGAGGAAGATATGAGATTCATTTTAGCATCGGCATCGCCGCGAAGAAAAGAATTGTTAGAACAGATCGGAGTAAAATTCAATATCCTGCCGGCAACCGGCGAAGAGGTGATCACAAAAGAGCTTCCGGGCGAAGTGGTGATGGAATTGGCAAAACAGAAAGCAGAAGAGATTGCAAAGACAGCAGGAGCAGATGCTTTGGTATTAGGAGCGGATACCGTGGTTGCATATGAAGGAAAAATATTAGGAAAACCAAAGGATGAAGCGGATGCTTTAAGAATGCTTACCATGCTTTCGGGAAAAGAACATGAGGTTTACACCGGAGTGGCATTGATAGATAACCGGGATCAAAGCATGGAGAATTTTTTTGAAAGAACAAAAGTGACGATGTATCCGGTTTCAGAAGAAGAGATCAGAGATTATATTGCCGGTGGCGAACCGATGGATAAAGCGGGTGCCTATGCCATTCAAGGGATCGGAGCAAAATTCATTCAGAAGATCGAGGGGGACTACAACAATGTTGTAGGACTTCCTATCGGCAGAATTTATCAGGAAATAAAGCGAAAATCCATTGAAATCCCGACGCGTTTTTGATACGATACTATGGGTGTGAAAAAAACGTATTGGGAGAGAGTTATTTAGGAGGAATATCTGGTATGAATGAATATGATGAAGAGTGTCTGCAGGTTTTCTTAGAGAAACAGCTTCAGTTATTTCAGGAAGAGGTAGCAACGACACCGGAGGAGGCAGAGGAATTTTTATCAGACTGCATGGCAGTGATCTGTAAAGATTTAAAAGATGTGAAAGATTACTTTGATGAAGAAGGTGTGGATATTTCCGGACTGTCTTTGGATAACTTAGAGGAATTAGAAGAAGTATTTGCACTTCCGAGTGGAAGATACTTAATTGTAGAAGGATAAAAGAAAGGAAGTTTTTAAATGTTAAATTATGATATTATTATTATAGGAGCAGGACCTTCCGGAATCTTTTGTGCATATGAGTTATTAGAGCATAAAAAAGATTTAAAGGTACTGATGATTGAAAAAGGAAGAAGGATCGAGAACCGCCAGTGTCCGAAACGTAAGACAAAGGTCTGCGTAGGATGTCAGCCATGTTCCATTACGACCGGATTTGCAGGAGCAGGAGCATTTTCTGATGGAAAACTCTCCTTATCCCCGGATGTCGGTGGAAATCTTCCGGAGATTTTAGGCTATGAGGCAGCCAAAGAACTGATCCATGAATCCGATGAAATCTATCTGAAATTCGGTGCAGATACGAGTATTTACGGCGTGGACAAAGAAAAAGAGATCCGTGAGATCAGAAGAAAAGCGATCAATGCCAACTTAAAGCTGATCGAATGTCCGATCCGTCATTTAGGAACTGAAGAGGGATATAAGATTTACTCCAGACTTCAGGAACATCTTTTAGAAGCAGGCGTGGAAATCCGTTTTGATACTATGGTCAAAGACCTCATCATTGAAGGCGGAAGAGCCGTTGGAGTCCTGACCGAAAAAGGCGAAGAATTCCGTGCAAAAGAGATCGTCTCAGCAGTCGGACGTGAAGGAGCAGACTGGTTTGCACATATCTGTAAAGAGCACGAAGTTGAGACAGAGGTAGGAACGGTAGATGTTGGTGTGCGTGTGGAAGTGCGTGATGAAGTTATGGACGTACTGAACCGCAATCTCTATGAGGCAAAACTTGTTTATCATACACCGACCTTTGATGATAAGGTGCGTACCTTCTGTACCAATCCTTCCGGAGAGGTGGCAACCGAGTACTATGATGACGGTCTTGCCGTAGTCAATGGACACGCTTATAAGTCAAAAGATTTAAAGACAAACAATACGAACTTTGCACTGTTGGTATCTAAGAACTTTACAAAACCGTTCAAGACACCGATCGAATATGGAAAACAGATTGCACAGCTTTCCAATATGCTCTGTGCCGGAAAAATCTTAGTACAGACTTTTGGAGATTTTAAACGTGGAAGAAGAACAACCGAGGAGCGTCTGTGCCGTAACAACCTGATCCCGACTTTGAAGGATGCGGTTCCGGGAGATCTGTCTTTGGTATTCCCACATCGTATCATGGTGGATATTGAGGAAATGATCGAGGCACTCGATAAAGTAACACCGGGTATTGCAAGTGATGAAACACTTCTCTATGGTGTAGAGGTAAAATTCTATTCTAACAAAGTTGTAGTCAATAAGGATTTTGAAACCAGTATTCCGGGACTTCGTGCGATCGGAGACGGAGCATCTGTGACAAGAGGACTTCAGCAGGCATCTGCAAACGGATTGTCTGTAGCGAGAAGTATCTTAAAGACAATGGAGTAGGAGATGAGATCACACAGAAGAATCAGGAGTATGGCATGTCTGCTGCTTGTGGCGTTGCTGCTGAGCGGCTGTCAGATTGGAAATACAAAAGTGGTATTCTTAAAGCCTGTCGGCTATCATCAGGTGTTTAAGATCGACAAAGAGGTTTGCAAGAAAAAAGAGGCAAAGGTCTATCTGACCAATTATATGAATATCTACGGTAATGCCTATGGGGTCAGCCTGAGAAAGCAGAAATCCGTACAGGAAGATTTAGAGCAGTATGTGAAAGAGTTGACAATATCACAGCTTTCTAAGATCAAATGTATGAATGGTATTGCAAAAGAGCAGAAGATCGAGCTGACAAAGGAAGAAGAGCAGATTGCAGAGGCTGCGGCAAAAGAGTACTATGAATCCCTTTCCAAAGAAGAGCGAAAATATATGGGTGCCAGTCAGTCGCTGATCACGAAAATGTATAGCGAGTATTTGTTGGCATCAAAAGTATATCAGTCGTTGATCGGAAGTGTGGATGAGGAAGTCAGTGATGACGAGGCACGCATTATCGAAGGGATGCAGATTTTTGTCAGGGATTCCGGAAAAGCGGATGAGGTAAAAAAACGCCTGAAAAGAGGCGAAGATTTTGCTTCGGTGGCAGCAAGCTGCAATGAGGAAACCAGAACAGATATTAAATTTGGCAGGGAGGATATGCCAAAGGAAGTTGTGAAAGAAGCATTTGAGTTAGAAAACGAAGAAATCTCAGGAAAGATCAAAACAAAAGAGGGATATTATTTCATCAAGTGCATCAACAAATACAACAAAGAGCTGACAGACAAGAATAAAAAAGTCATTTTAGAGGAACGCAAGGAAAAAGCATTCCATACCGTATATGACAAATATGTTGAAAACAGCTCTACGGTTTTGAATACAAAAATGTGGGATAAACTTCAGGTAAATCTGCCAAAGGATGTTAAGACCGATTCCTTTTTTGAAGTCATAGACCGACATATGGAAGAAAAGTAGCAGATAACCTCTCCGGGGACGGAGGGGTTGTTTTTAGGTATCGGAATAGGAATTACATTTTTCTTCTAACATTTTAAAATTGCAGCATCTTGTTGCTAGAGAAGAGCCTGGTTTTGCCATGCACTTTTGATATAATTTTAAAGCCTTGTTTTGCAGAGTCTGTTGATATGATCTATCAGAGCTTTTTCTTTTTGTAAAAGGTAGATATAATCGTTTTTTTCTTTCTCGCTGTTAAAAGAACGAAAATTTTCTATTTGATTATATTTGAGTTGAGTAAGGCAATGGTCAGGAACGGGAATCATGTTATTCATATTTAATACAGCATAAAGATATCCGGTAGTTTCGTCTTGCAGCTTGTGAAAATCCAGATTATTGGACATTTTTTGATGTTTGGGTTTTGGAGAAGAAATGGGGACATAATAATGAAATTCATTGATGGTAAGAAGAATTCCCACATGGAGCTTTAAACGATTTCCATATTCTACATAGCCTACGCGGGAATCAAATTGTGTCAGATATTTTATGTAATTTTTATCAATAACGTACCAATCCATAAAACCTCCTCGTACTGAATGAAAGGAACAAAAGCTGTGCATCTAGCTTCTGCTATATAGTAAAAAAGTGGGTGGAGAATCCACCCACGACTGTTAATCGATTGTTTTAATTGGACAATCTAACCGCTTTTAAACGAGTATTTTAACTGGACACTCTAACCACGAAACAGATATTATCTGTGTATTTATTATATGCAATTTGCAGTAAGAAATCAATGGATTTTAAGATGGGATTTTATAAAATTTGTATAAATTTTAAGAGTAATCAATTGTAAATAAGTCTAGAAATAAATATTGACACATTATGTAAAAAAATAGCACTATCTTTCAAAAAACAGATATGATATATTAAGGAAAATACAGGAAAAATCAAATGTATTGTTGCAATAGCAAGGGAAGCAGAGAAAATGTAGCTTCACGAGAATAAACCGCAGAGGAGTGGAAGTATGAATCAAAAAATCGCAAAAACAGGAGCTGTAATTGTCACGGCTTCCATATTAGTATTTGCCGTTTGTATGTTGATACCTTTTAATTTTGGCAGCTATTTTATATGTATGTTACTACCAATTGGATATATTATGATGGTTTCCGGTTTTTGCAATGAATGTAAACAGGAAAATAAAGTGGCAGCCTATGTTGGAATGACATTTGCTGGAATCTATGCAGTATTTGTACTCCTTGTGTATTTTGCACAGACCACGAGCGTCAGATTCGAGGAGTTAGACGGAGTGGCATTGAGAATTCTTGACTATTCCCAAGGTGGATTATTTTTTAGCTATGATTTACTGGGATATGGTATGATGGCACTCTCCACATTCTTTATCGGCTTGACCATAGAGGCAGAAACAAAAGCGGACAAGTGGTTAAAATATTTATTGATTATCCATGGTGTATTCTTTGTTGGATGTTTTATTATGCCAATGACCGGAGTATTTCGTTCCATGGCAAGTGGAGAGAACAGTATGGGAGGAGTTCTTGCACTGGAATTTTGGTGTGCCTATTTTACTCCGATTGGAATTTTGTCATGGTTACATTTTTCAAAAATGGAACAAATCGCCATATGAGTTCAGAAAATATCAGGATAGTGATTTAGAGAAAACGATGTGTTACTATAAAAGCCCACCGGAGGTTTGTGACTTCCGGTGGGCTTTTGGCATAGACATTTTTATATGATCAATCCCATTACTTCGCAAGCAGCATCATAATTTCATTACTTCTTGCAATAAAAGCAGCCATTTCATCAGCAGGAAGCGGCTGGTTTGCGATCATAGCAAGGTCATAGAGCTGTTTGCAGAAGGTCGGTACATGTTCCGAATCCTTGTGTTCAAAGATATATTGAACTAAAGCATTGTTGGCATTCAGTACCAGAGTCTCGGAACCGCCAAACATGGAAGGGTCCATGCCCATGCCGTGCATGCTGTACATCTTCATCATATCCTGCATACGGCGGGTGTCCTCGGAAAGAGTAATCATAGAAGAAATATGTTCGTCCTTTAATTTTTCTACCTTAACATCTAAATTGTCTTTTCCAAGAGCCTTTTTAAATACCTCAGACAAAGTATCCGTGGTTTCTTTTAATTCTTCCTCGGAAACATCTTCTTTTAAGGAATCGGTTACGTCTGCATCAATGCGGGCGAAACGATACTGCTCGTTGCGGGCTTCTAACTGTGAAATGAAAGAAGTATCAATATTGTGGTCTAAAATGACAGCGTCCATGCCCTGTTCCTTGAACATACGGATGTACTGGCTCTGCTGAACCTTGTCGGTGACATAGTATACAACCTTGCGGGTATCTTTTTCGGTATCAGCAGCAGTATCGGTATCCTGAGTTTCTTCGGTATCAGCGTCGGCTTCGTCCTTTTTCAGGATTTCAGGTAAGGTCAGATACTTGTCATCTAAGTTCTTGAACAGAATATAATCGTTCATCTTGTCGCAGAATTTTTCATCCTTTAAGCAGCCAAACTTAATGAATGGGCTGATGTCATCCCAGTATTTTTCATAGGATTCTTTGTCCGTTTTGCAAAGACCGGCAAGTTTATCTGCAACCTTTTTTGTAATATAGTCAGAAATTTTCTTGACAAAACCATCGTTCTGTAAAGCACTTCTGGAAACATTTAAAGGCAGGTCAGGGCAGTCGATGACACCTTTTAAGAGCATCAGGAATTCCGGGATCACCTCTTTGATGTTGTCGGCAATAAATACCTGATTGTTGTAAAGTTTGATCACACCTTCAATGGATTCGTATTCCATGTTGATCTTTGGGAAGTAGAGAATACCCTTTAAATTAAACGGGTAATCCATATTCAGATGGATCCAGAATAAAGGCTCCTTGTAATCCTGGAATACCTTGCGGTAAAAAGCAATATATTCTTCGTCGGTACATTCGTTTGGATGTTTTGCCCAAAGCGGGTTCGTGTCATTCAAAGCAACCGGACGTTTTACGATCTTTGTTTTTTCCATTCGAGGGGAGACTTCTACCTGTTCCTTTGTACCGTCTTCGTTTTCTTTTTCTTCATATTTTGCTTCTTCCACGATGTTTTCCACGACAGTGTCCTTTTCGGTTACTTCATCTGCCGGAATAGTTTCGTATTCGGTTTCTGCATTTTCCTTTTCTAAGAAAATCGGGGTAGGCATGAAAGAGCAGTATTTTTCAATGACTTCTCTTGCACGATACTCGTTGGCAAACTCAAGGCAGTCCTCGTTTAAGAAAAGAGTGATCTCTGTACCGACGCCTTCTTTTGATCCGTCAGTCATATCAAATTCTGTACCGCCGTCACATTCCCAGTGAACAGCCGTAGCGCCATCCTTATAGGAAAGGGTATCAATGTGCACTTCATCTGCTACCATAAAAGCAGAGTAGAAGCCGAGACCGAAATGTCCGATGATCTGGTCTTCGTTTGCTTTGTCCTTGTATTTTTCTAAAAAGTCAGTTGCACCGGAAAAAGCAATCTGATTGATGTATTCCTCAACCTCGTCAGCAGTCATACCAAGACCGTTATCGATAAATTTCAAAGTTTTTTCTTCCGGGTTCAAAACCACACGGATTTTCGCTTCGTAGTCATCCGGGAGGCTGTATTCACCCATCATATCCAGCTTTTTCAATTTGGTAATGGCATCACAACCGTTCGAGATCAATTCACGGTAGAAAATGTCATGGTCAGAATATAACCATTTCTTTATAATAGGAAAAATATTGTCACTGTTAATGGAAAGGCTTCCATGTCTGTTACTCATAGTCATACACTCCTTCTTGTGTTTTATTTTCAAATATTTTGATGCTAGTACATATTTTAGTATCAGAAAAAGACAATGTCAATAGAAAATTAGCACTCGTTTAAAATGAGTGCTAACAGAAGAGCCAAAACCATTGAGAATAGGGGCTAAATGAGAATTTATTAAAAAAATATAAACAATCAGAGAAATAAAAAATCTCCAAATAAAGAAAATGACGAAAAAGACGAAAAAACAGAGAAATACAAATAAAAAATGCACAACAAATTGTACTTGGATTTGTGCATTTTAGAAAAAATGCATAGAAAACGTAAAGATTATTGAGAAAAATTGTTCATTTTCATTGCGTTAATATTTTAACGATGATATAATAAATTAAAATGAGTTAACATGTCTATATGCCACGCTGCGCGGGCAAGAAATAAGGAGCACCCACAGGGCATCTATATGCCACGCTGCGCGGGCAAGAAATAAGGAGGATATATATTGAAAAAAGAAGAGAAAAAACAATTGGATGACATCCTGAAGGCTCATGATTACAACAAGACATCCGTCATTGCGATCATGCAGGATATCCAGAAAATCTATCATTACCTTCCACAGGAGGTACTCACTTACATCGCAGGTGAATTGGGATTGAGTGAAGCAAAAGTGTATGGTGTAGCAACCTTTTATGAGAATTTTTCCTTAGAGCCAAAGGGAAAATATGTGATTAAGATCTGTGACGGTACCGCCTGTCATGTGCGGAATTCTGCCGCAATCTTAAATGAGATCCGTTCTGTTTTGGGTGTATCACAGGAGCATCCGACCACAGAGGATATGATGTTTACGGTTGAAACGGTATCCTGTCTGGGAGCCTGCGGATTAGCACCGGTCTGTACAGTCAATGACAAAGTACATCCGGCAATGACCCCTGAAAAGGCAAGAGCTTTAATAGAAGAATTAAAGGAGGAAGCTGCAAATGAAAATTAAGACAAGACAGGAATTAGAAGCAAAAAGAGCGGAGTACGCAGCTTCTTTAAAGACACAGAAAAAGCAGATCTTAATCTGTGCAGGAACCGGATGTGTTGCCGGAGGTTCTTTAAACATCTATGCAAGATTGCAGGAAATTTTAAAAGAACGCGGCATCAAATGTTCTCTGGTATTGGAAAAAGAACCGCATGAAGAGAGTGTGGGACTGAAAAAGAGTGGATGCCATGGATTTTGTGAAATGGGACCATTGCTTAGAATTGAACCGGCAGGACTTCTTTATATCAAAGTAAAGGTAGAAGATTGTGAAGAAATTATCGAAGAGAGTATCATCAATGACCGCGTGATTGAGCGTCTGGTATATCATGACCAGGAGGGCAAGGCTTATGAGAAACAGGAGGAAATCCCATTCTATAAGCAGCAGACCCGTGTGGCATTAGAGGATTGTGGACGTATTAATGCAGAGTCCATCAAAGAATACATAGCAGTCGGCGGTTACAGTGCCGTAGCAAAAGCACTGTTTGATATGACACCACAGCAGATTGTCGATGAGATTTCCGAAGCATCCTTACGAGGACGTGGAGGCGGCGGTTTCCCGACCGGAAGAAAATGGGCACAGGTATTAGCACAGGATTCCGAAATTAAATATGTGGTATGTAATGGTGATGAGGGAGATCCGGGAGCATTCATGGATCGAAGCATGATGGAGGGAGATCCGCATCGTGTGATTGAAGGAATGCTGATTGCAGGTATTGCAACCGGAGCACATTACGGATATATCTATGTGCGTGCAGAGTATCCGCTTGCCGTAGAACGTCTTCAGACAGCAATTCAAAAGGCAGAAGAAAAAGGTCTGTTAGGAAAGAATATCTTAAATTCAGGCTTTGACTTCGACTTAAAAATCAGTCAGGGTGCCGGAGCATTCGTTTGTGGTGAGGGTTCCGCACTGACAGCTTCCATCGAGGGAAATCGTGGTATGCCGCGTGTAAAACCGCCTCGTACCGTAGAAAAAGGATTGTTTGAAAAACCAACCGTTTTAAATAACGTAGAGACCTACTGTAACGTTCCGCCAATCATCAATAAAGGAGCAGCCTGGTATAAGACGATCGGACCGGATAAGAACCATGGAACAAAAGCGTTTGCCTTAACAGGAAACGTTATGAATACAGGATTGATCGAGGTTCCGATGGGAACACCTCTTCGCAAAGTTATTTTTGATATCGGAGGCGGTGTCAAAGGTGGAGAGTTTAAGGCAGTCCAGATCGGAGGACCATCCGGTGGATGTCTCTGTATCAATCCGAGTGAAGACCACCTGAATTTACAGTTGGATTTTGACTCCCTGAAAAAAGTAGGAGCCATGATCGGAAGTGGTGGACTTGTTGTTATGAACGACAAGAGCTGTATGGTAGAAGTGGCAAGATTCTTCATGAACTTTACACAGAACGAATCCTGTGGAAAATGTATTCCGTGCCGCGAGGGAACCAAGCGTATGTTAGAGTTGTTAACCGATATCTGCGAAGGACGCGGAACGATGCAGCATATTACATTATTAGAGGAACTGTCAGAGACCATTTCAGCAACAGCACTCTGTGGACTTGGAAAGACAGCAGCATCTCCGGTTGTCAGCACAATGAAATACTTCCGTGATGAATATATTGCCCATGTGGTAGATAAGAAGTGTCCGGCAGGACAGTGTAAGGCTTTAGTAACCCTTCAGATCGATCCGGAACTTTGTAAAGGATGCTCAAAATGTTCAAGAGTCTGTCCGGTTGGAGCAATTTCCGGCGAGATCAAGAAACCGTTTAAGATTGATACCACGAAGTGTATCAAGTGTGGAGCCTGCAAGGAAGGTTGTCCTTTCCATGCAGTAAAAGAAGTATAGGAGGGACTGGCATGGAAAAATATATGATCATAGACGGAGAACGTGTGTCGTTCACCGATGAAAAAAATATACTTGCGGTAATCCGCAAAGCCGGAATTATTTTACCGACATTTTGTTATTACTCAGATTTATCCATCTATGGTGCATGCCGTATGTGTGTCGTAGAAGACAAGTGGGGAGGCATTGTGGCATCCTGTTCTACACCGCCAAAGCATGAGATGGAGATCTATACGAATACACCACAGCTTTATTATCACAGAAAACGTATCTTAGAGCTGTTATTAGCAGCACATTGCAGAGACTGTACAACCTGTGAGAAGAATGGAAAATGTAAACTGCAGGAATTAGCCAAACGTTTCGGAATTCCGGGAGTGCGTTTTGAGAACACCAATCCGATCCGTCCGATCGACCGTTCTTCAAAAGCGATCGTAAAAGACCCGAATAAATGTATCCTCTGTGGTGACTGTGTCCGTGTCTGCAACGAGATTCAGCATGTCGGAGCGATCGATTTTGCAAACCGTGGCTCTAAAATGATCATTTCCACAGCATTCGGACGTGATCTTGCGGATACAAACTGTGTCAACTGTGGACAGTGTGCAGCAGTCTGTCCGACCGGAGCGATTACGATCAAAAACGATACCCATGACGTATGGGAAGCGATCCATGATCCGAAAAAACGTGTGGTAATGCAGATCGCACCGGCAGTCCGTGTTGCAATCGGTGAGGCATTCGGTTATGAACCGGGTGAGAATACAATTGGAAAATTAATTGCATCCTTAAGAAAATTAGGTGTAGATGCAATCTTTGATACCTCCGTGGGAGCAGACCTTACCATTATGGAAGAGTCTGCGGAGTTAGTAGAGACACTTTCCGAAGAAGGACGGAAATACCCACTCTTTACTTCCTGTTGTCCGGGCTGGATCCGTTTTGTAGAGACAAAACATCCGCACCTGATGAAATATGTATCTACTTCAAAATCCCCGATGGAGATGTTTGGAGCGGTCATCAAAGAATATTATAAGAAATTAGACAAAGAAGAAGGAAAAGAGACCGTATCTGTTGCAATCATGCCATGTACGGCAAAGAAATATGAGGCGTCCAGAGAAGAGTTTGTACGCAACAGCAGACCGGATGTGGATTATGTTCTGACTTCCGAAGAAGTAATTGGAATGTTTAAAGAGATCGGTATCCGCTTTGACCGTTTAGAGCCGGAAGCATATGATATGCCATTCTCTATCTATTCCGGAGCCGGTGTGATCTTTGGAGCAACCGGTGGTGTGACCGAAGCAGCAGTCAGACGTATCGTAGCAGACAAGAGTCCGAAAGCATTAAAAGACATTGAGTTCATCGGAACACGAGGAATGGCAGGCACTAAGATCTGTGAATTGGATTTAGGAGAGCGTACCGTCCGTATCGGCATCGTCAGCGGACTTGGTAATGCAGAGGAGCTGATCAAGAAGATCGAAAGCGGTGAAGAGCATTTTGACTTCGTAGAAGTGATGGCATGTCCGGGAGGATGTGTTGCCGGAGCAGGTCAGCCGTTTGCCCGTTCTACAGAAAAACGTCTGCGTGCAGAAGGTCTTTACAAAAACGATAAGGCACTTCAGATCAAACGAAGTGAGAACAACCCGATCGTGAAGAATCTTTACGATGACTTATTAAAGAACAGAGAGCATGAACTGCTTCATGTTCACTATCCGGGGCATAAGGCAGATGCATAGGGAGTAGAGGAGACTGCTATAAGGAATATATAGAAGATATACATATATAATATGCAAAAAAAAGAATCAGAACTTATTGTTTTGGTTCTTTTTTTGTGATAAAATCGGACATCATGTAGAAAGAAAAGAGGAGAGATGAATATGTATTGGATCATACCGTTATTACTTGCATTTTTATGCACACTTATAAATCCGTATATTGGATTGGTGGGAATACTCTATATCGGTGAAATCGTTGTATATTGGTTTTTTGATGAAAATGCAGAGAAGGCTGCAGATTTTGCATCCGGATATGTAGAAAAGACAGATGCGAAGTATTATGAAGTTTTGAAAAAAGCAGGAAAAGGCTGTTTGAACTTTTGGTGTGGATTAGCAGTCCTGTTCTTTGTGTTGATGACTGTGATCAGTGTCATTGTAGAGACAGTGGCTTCCGGCACCATGCTTGGCGGACCAACAACCCTGACTCCGTTTCTGATCGGCAGCAAAGAGAACCGGGCAGCATATGGTGTGGCACTTTTGATGATTTCTATCCTGTTACATATTGTGGCACTGGTTATGATATTTTTGCGAAAAAAATATTTCTTAGAAAAACCAAAAGATATCAAACCATTAAAGACACTTGTTTTAAAAGAAGAAAATCCGGTAAACAGATTAGAAAATATACGGATTGGGATTGGTGGGATTCCGGTTGTACTGATATTGGCAGCAGGAGTGTTCGGCATGATGAATGAATATTTTGGATGGCTTTCGTTTTTGCTGCATGCGGCATATCTGATCGGAATCGGAGTGATGACTGTCGTAATTGGAGGAATATTCCGATTTGCACAGAAAAATGAAACAATGAAAAAAGGAGTGCAGTATTTTGTGAACTATGTCACGGATGGCGCACCATATTATCATTTCATCATAGGCGGCATGTGGATCGTAACAGCCTTTTTGGTGATCCTTCAGCTTTTGTTGGGACTGGGTTATAAAAATGACATTTTTATGATGTTTGGATTGCACAGGGGAACCTCAGCCATGGTGATTTCCTGTCTGCTTGAGTTAGCAGCAGCAGTCTGGGTCAGTATGAAAATGTATAAAAAGAACCAATAAATTTAACGTAACACGATATTTTCTATAGAGTGAAAAACAGCCTGCAGGATCATGACAAAATATGACATCATCATGAATCTGCGGGCTGTTTGAACCTGTATAGAAATAAATCGAAAATTATTTTAATGAGCGGAATTTTTCCTCACAATATTTGCAACGGTAAACGGCATGTTCTTTGTCCGTTAAAATAAAAATCTGGTCAAGTTCCTGTTCGATCGAAGTAATGCATCTTGGATTCTTGCAGCGGATGACATTCTTAACCTGTTTTGGAAGGTGGAGTTTTCGTTTTTCAACGATCGTATCACCTTTGATGATGTTGACGGTAATGTTGTGGTCAATAAATCCTAAGATGTCAAGGTCGAGAGCATCAATGCTGCATTCCACCTTGATAATGTCTTTTTTACCCATTTTGCTGCTTCTGGCGTTTTTGATGATCGCAACGGTGCAGTCTAATTTATCCAATCCAAGGTCGTGATAGATTTTCAGACTCATGCCTGCCTGAATGTGATCAAGCACAAAACCTTCGCTGATTCCACTGATATTTAACATATAGTTGTCCTCCTGTTTGTCGTGTTTTCAACTGTCATTTATACCTGAATTCCAAGCAGAGTCAGAATCAGTGCCATTCGTACATAGACACCATACTGTGCCTGTTTGAAGTAAACAGCACGCGGATCATCGTCTACCTCAACGGAAATTTCATTGACACGAGGAAGCGGATGGAGTACTAACATATCCTTTGGAGCCAACTCCATTTTTTTCTTATCTAAAATGTAAAAATCCTTCATGCGCACATAGTCCTCTTCATTGAAGAAGCGCTCCTTTTGTACGCGTGTCATATAGAGAATGTCCAGTTTGTCCATGGCATCTTCTAAGCGGATGACCTCTTCATATGGGATATGATTGCGGTTTAAGACCTCTTCGCGGATATAACTTGGTACTTTTAATTCCTCCGGTGAGATCAATACAAAACGGATGCCCGGATAACGGATCAGGGCATTGATCAGAGAGTGAACGGTACGTCCGAACTTTAAATCGCCGCACAAACCGATCGTCAGATTGTCTAATCTGCCTTTTAAACTGTGAATGGTTAATAAATCGGTAAGAGTTTGTGTAGGATGTTGATGACCGCCGTCTCCGGCATTGATAACTGGAATATTGGAATGAAGAGAAGCAACAAGAGGGGCTCCTTCTTTTGGATGACGCATCGCACAGATGTCTGCGTAACAGGAAATAATACGGATCGTATCGGAAACGCTTTCGCCTTTTGCTGCTGAACTCGAATCGGCACTGGAAAAACCAAGAACACTGCCTCCAAGATTTAACATGGCAGCTTCAAAAGAAAGACGGGTTCTGGTGCTCGGTTCATAAAAACAGGTGGCAAGCTTTTTTCCATCGCATGCATGTGCATATTTTTTGGGATCTTTTTCGATGTCATTGGCAAGATTTAAAAGCTCATCCAACTCTTCAACGGAAAAATCCAACGGACTCATTAAATGTCGCATAGTGTTCCTCCTTAAGTGATTTTTACTATCATATAATAGTTGTCCGAAATTTTCAAGATTCAGAATCCGAAATACTTAAGATTTTTTCAAAGATCAATCCTGCCGCTAACCAAAACGGTGCGTAGTCTAAGCGGATGACACTATCGACATTTGCTTTGGCATTGCTATAGTCCCAGGGACACATATGATGTTTTTTTAAAAGGGAACCACTGATATATTCGCAGGTGAAAATACCAAGGGTATAGACGCTGCCGCGGTAGAGGACAGGCTTGTCCTCCATCTGATGATGCATCGGATGGATCAGTGCAGCGAGTCCGTAAATCGGAAACATCCAGATAGAGGTCTGCCCTTTGAGGCGGAAATCCTTATTAAAAAAGGCGTGAAACGAGGTGAAGATGATCTCCATACACCATCCCGTCAGCCCACAGATCAAAAAATTTTTCTTCATAAAAACAGTATGTTCCATTGTGGAAAGTTTATGCGTGAAATTGACTTGAGATGCAAAGTCCGTTATTATTAGAAAAGATAAAAAAGGAAAAGAGGAATGCTTATGCCAGCTCTGAAAAAATTATTAGAAAGATTAGATTATCAATGTGTGCAGGGGAACCCTGACATTGAGATTTCACATTTGATTTATGATTCGAGAAAAGCAGGGAAAGACGATCTGTTTGTCTGCATCAAAGGTACGGCAGTGGACGGACACAAGTTTGTTGGGGAAGTGGCACAAAAAGGAGTCGCTGCGATCGTGGTGCAGGAGAACGTAGAAGCACCAGAAGGGGTAACGGTTATCAAAGTCGAAGATACCCGCTATGCCTTAGCACTTTTATCAGCAGCATATTTTGACCATCCGGCAGAGAAAATGCGTGTTATCGGAGTGACCGGAACCAAAGGAAAGACGACCACCACCTATATGGTAAAATCCATTTTAGAGAGTGCAGGCTATAAAGTCGGTCTGATCGGTACGATCGAGGCGATCATCGGGGATGAAGTCATTCCGGCAAGCAACACGACACCGGAGTCCTATATTATACAGGAGTATTTTCATAAAATGGTGGAAACAGGCTGTGACTGCTGTGTCATGGAGGTATCCTCTCAGGGACTGATGATGCATCGTACGGCAGGATTTGTATTTGAAATCGGAATATTCACGAATATTGAACCGGATCATATCGGACCAAACGAGCATGCATCCTTTGAAGAGTATCTTGCCTGCAAGTCCATGCTGTTCCGCCAGTGTCGTTTAGGAATCGTCAATAAAGATGATGCCCATGTGGAAGAGATCTTAAAAGGACATACCTGCGAGGTGGAAACCTTTGGATTTTCCAAAGATGCGGATATCCATGCAGTCAATACGAAATTAGTAAAACGTCCGGGATATTTAGGGGTTGCCTATACCGTAGGGGGACTTTTAAATTTTGATGTAGAGATAGATGTTCCGGGAAAATTCAGTGTATACAATTCCCTGACAGCCATTGCGATCTGTCATCACTTTAATGTTTCCGTGGAGGATATGAAAAAGGCGCTTAAAGAGGCAAAGACGCGTGGCAGGATCGAAATGGTAAAAGTTTCCGATGAATTTACATTGATGATCGACTATGCACATAATGCGATGAGCCTTGAGAGCCTGTTAAGTACCTTAAAAGAATACGGACCGGAGCGTTTAGTCTGTGTCTTTGGATGCGGCGGCAACCGTTCCAAACTGCGTCGCTACGAGATGGGTGAGGTATCGGGAAGACTTGCAGACTTTACGATTATCACATCAGATAACCCACGATTTGAGGAACCACAGGCGATCATCGATGATATTAAAACAGGAATTGAGAAAACAGATGGAAAATACATTGAGATCATCGACAGAAAAGAAGCCATCCGCTATGCCATTGAGCATGGAAAACCGGGAGATGTCATAGTCCTTGCAGGAAAAGGACATGAGGACTATCAGGAGATCAAAGGCGTGAAACATCCGATGGACGAAAGAGTTCTGATCGCAGAAGTCTTAAAAGAATTACATGGAGAATAAAAGATGGCATTATATGCAGATATTATCATTGATATCTCATTAGAAAAATTAGATAGAACATTTCAGTATCTGGTGCCGGCAGAATTAGAACAGGACATTGGGATCGGAATGCCCATCGAAGTGCCGTTTGGAAAAGGAAGCAGAAGGATCACGGGTTATGTGGTGAATCTGACCACCGAACCTTCCTTTGATCCTGCGAAAATTAAACCTATATTTAATATTAAGACGGATGGGATACCGATCGAGGCGGAGCTGATCTCTTTAGCGGCATGGATGCGCAAAAACTATGGCGGGACCATGAACCAGGCACTTAAGACCGTGCTTCCGATCAAGCGGAAAGAGAATGAAAAACAAAAGCAGACGATCGCCTTAGCATTAGAGCCGCAGGCGGCGAGAACTCTTTTTTTAGAAAAAAACAGTAAGAACAGTGTGGCAAGGGAACGGTTATTAGAAGCCCTGATCGAACAGGGAGAGCTGCCAAAAGAGATCATTACGAAAAAGCTCGGAGTCTCTACCGCAGTCATCCATGCCTTAGAAGAACAGGGGATCGTAAAGACCATTTCTAAGAGGGATTACCGGAATCCGGTGGCGCATCTCAAAAAGAGCGGAAATGTTACAGTCTTAAATGCTGCCCAGCAAAACGTAGTGGACACTGTCTGGGAACAGATGAAAAACCAACAGCCAAAGACCTACCTTTTGCATGGTGTTACGGGAAGCGGTAAGACAGAAGTCTATATGGAACTGATCGCAAGAACGGTGGCGCAGGGAAAACAGGCCATCGTTCTGATCCCGGAGATCGCCTTAACTTATCAGACAGTCATGCGGTTTTATAACCGTTTTGGCGAGCGGGTCTCGATCCTGAATTCAAGACTTTCTTTAGGGGAGCGTTTTGACCAGTATCAGCGGGCAAAAAATGGAGAAATTGATGTCATGATCGGTCCGCGTTCGGCATTGTTCACACCGTTTTCAAATTTAGGCATTATGATAATAGATGAGGAACATGAGACTTCTTATAAAAGTGAGACCGTTCCAAGGTATCATGCCAGAGAAGTAGCGGCAAAGCGGGCAGAGTTGTGCGGTGCAACGTTAGTATTAGGTTCCGCAACGCCATCCTTAGAGAGTTATTATAAGGCAAAAAAAGGCGAGTACACACTGTTAGAACTGACCGAGCGGGTACAGAACCGCCCACTTCCCGTATGTCATGTCATCGACTTGAGGGATGAATTAAAGCAGGGAAACCGTTCCATCCTAAGTGTAAAACTGCAGGAATTGATGGAAGAAAGGCTGCATAAAGGCGAACAGATGATGCTTTTTTTAAACCGCAGGGGCTTAGCGGGATTTGTGTCCTGCCGTGCCTGTGGAAATGTTATCAAATGCCCGCATTGTGATGTTTCGTTAAGCCAGCATCAGGGCGGCAGACTCATCTGCCATTACTGCGGCTATGAAACAGAACAGCCAAAGGTCTGTCCGGCATGTGGTTCTAAATATATCGGTGGTTTTAAGGCGGGGACACAAAAGATCGAAGAGATCGTAAAAAAACGTTTTCCCGAGGCGAGAACGATCCGCATGGATATGGATACGACACGGACAAAAGACGGATATGAGAAGATCTTATCTGCATTTTCAAACAGGGAGGCAGATATCCTGATCGGGACCCAGATGATCGTAAAAGGACATGATTTTCCAAATGTGACCTTAGTAGGAGTCCTAGCGGCAGATATGTCACTCTATATCCATGACTATCATTCCGCAGAGCGTACATTCCAGCTTTTAACGCAGGCGGCAGGAAGAGCAGGCAGGGGAAGTGAACCGGGCGAGGTGGTCATCCAGACTTATACACCGGAACACTACAGTATCGAGGCGGCAAAGGAACAGGATTACCGGATGTTCTACGAACAGGAGATCCGCTACCGGGATCTTTTGAATTATCCGCCGGTCTGGAATCTTTTAGTCATACTGATTTCTTCGAGAGAGGAAGAAAACGGTACCAAAGCGGCAGAGCAGATAGAAAAAAAGATCGCACAGATGCAACTAAAGACCGTGGCAGTCATCGGGCCGACAGAGCCGGCAGTTGCAAAGATCAATGATATTTATCGCAAGGTCCTCTATCTAAAATGTGGAAATTATGATACATTAGTGGAGATAAAGGACAGCTTAGAACAATATTTAGAAAAAGAACCGTTTGGGAACGGGATTGGCATACAGTTTGATTTCAATCCGGTACATGGGTTTTAGACAGGAGAAAGAGAGGGACATTATGGCACTTAGAACCATTCGTATTCAGGGAGATGAAGTATTAAATAAACGATGCAGAGAGGTAACGGAGATGACTCCGAGAATAGCAACGCTGATCGAGGACATGATAGAAACGATGGATCATGCAAACGGCGTAGGACTTGCGGCATGCCAGGTCGGCATCTTAAAGCGTATCGTAGTCATTGATGTAGGAGACGGACCGATCGTATTGATCAATCCGGAGATCTTAGAGACAGAGGGCAGCCAGACCGGAGATGAGGGATGCTTAAGCCTTCCTGGAAAAGCAGGAGTAGTCACCAGACCAAATTATGTCAAAGTGCGGGCATTAGATGAAAATATGGTAGAGCGTGAATTAGAAGGTACAGAGCTTCTTGCAAGAGCATTCTGCCATGAAATAGACCACTTAGACGGACATCTGTATACAGAGCTGGTAGAAGGTGATCTGTTTGATGTGCGTTATGAGGAAGAAGAGGAATAGACATGAGATTGATTTTTATGGGAACACCGGATTTTGCGGTGGGGACATTAGAAGCGCTGATCGAGGCAGGACATGAGGTAGCTCTGGTGGTCACACAGCCGGATAAACCGCGTGGAAGAAGTAAAAAACTGCAATATCCGCCGGTAAAAGAAGCAGCTCTTGCACATAATATAGAGGTATTCCAGCCAAAACGTGTGAGAGAAGCAGAAAGCATCGAATATCTGAAAAAATATCAGCCGGACTGTATTGTCGTTGTGGCATTTGGACAGATTCTGCCAAAAGAGATTTTAGAAATGCCAAAATACTGCTGTGTGAACGTTCATGCATCCCTGCTTCCGAAATACCGTGGAGCAGCACCGATCCAGTGGGCAGTCATCAATGGAGAAAAAGTCAGCGGCGTGACCACGATGCGTATGGATGAGGGACTCGATACCGGAGATATGATCTTAAAAGAAGAGGTGACACTTGCACCAGATGAAACCGGAGGAAGCCTGTTCGACCGTTTAGCCGAGGTTGGAGCTAAGTTAGCAGTTCAGACTTTACAGGCACTTGAAGATGGAACGGCAGAATTTACACCGCAGGATCACGAGAAAGCAACACAGGTAGGCATGATAAAGAAATCCTTCGGAGAGATGGACTTTACAAAGAGTGCCGTAGAATTAGAACGTCTGATCCGTGGACTGAATCCTTGGCCGGGAACTTATACCGAATATCAGGGAAAAACCTTAAAAATCTGGGGTGCGACAGTGGAAGATGGTGGTGATCCGTCAAAGGCAGGCACAATCGTAAACGTCAAAAAGCACAGCTTTGGCATCCAGACAAAAGATGGTATTTTAGTTCCGACCGAGATACAGTTAGAGGGCAAAAAACGGATGACCGCAGAGGCATTCTTATGTGGTGTTTCGCTCGAAGAAGGAACTGTGCTTGGCACAAATGCCTAGAGAGTTTGCTTAAAAGACACTCATAAAAACAGTATCAGAAAAAAAGCACAAAATATTAGAAACAGGAGGAATTCATATGTACTACTGGTGGGACCCAACTTACATTCTTGTAGTGATCGGAGCGATCATTTGTCTGATCGCATCTGCAAGAGTCAAAACCACTTATGCAAAATATTCAAAATACCGCAGTATGTCAGGACTGACCGGAGCACAGGCGGCGGAGCGGATCTTACACGATGCCGGCATCTATGATGTGCAGGTCGGACATATTTCAGGAAACCTGACAGACCATTACAATCCAAAGACCAAGGTGTTAAACCTTTCCGACAGTGTCTATGGAAGCACTTCTGTAGCAGCGATCGGTGTGGCAGCACATGAATGTGGTCATGCGATCCAGCATCAGACCGGATATTTTCCACTGACATTGCGTGGAAATTTAGTACCGGTGGCAAACTTTGGCTCCACTATGGCATGGCCGTTGATCATTATCGGACTGTTCTTTAACAGCAGTACCGGAAGTTTTCTGATCCAGCTTGGAATCATTTTCTTCTCTTTAGCAGTACTGTTTCAGTTAGTGACACTTCCGGTAGAGTTCAATGCGTCTAACCGTGCATTGCATATCTTAGGAACCACAAATATGCTTCAGGATGATGAATTGAAGTATACAAGACGGGTATTAAGAGCAGCGGCACTGACCTATGTGGCGAGTGCGGCAGCAGCGATCCTGCAGCTACTTCGTCTGATCATCTTATTTGGAGGAAATGACCGTGACTGATAAGACAGACACGAGAGAGATTGTACTCGACATCCTTTTAGCAGTAACAAGGGATGGCGAGTACAGTCATATTGCGTTAAAAAACACACTGGACAAATACCAGTATTTAGAAAAAAGAGAACGTGCCTTCCTTACAAAAGTAGTAGAGGGAACGTTAGAATACCAGATTCGGATAGATTATATCATCAATACATTTTCCAATACAAAAGTACATAAAATGAAACCGGTCATCCGCTGCATCCTAAGGAGTGCGGTCTATCAGATCTGCTTTTTAGATGGAGTGCCGGATTCTGCTGCCTGCAATGAGGCAGTGAAGTTGGCAAAAAAACGTGGGTTCCATACATTAAAAGGTTTTGTCAACGGAGTGCTTAGAAATATCGCAAGAAATAAAGAGAACATCACCTATCCGGAGAAAGAAAAAGAACCGGTCGCGTATCTTTCCGTTATCTACTCCCTTCCGGAGTGGTTAGTCCGTCAGTGGAAGGATGAATATGGAATGGAGCGTACCGAGCAGATGGCGGCGGCATTTTTGACAGAGCAGCCGACCACGGTGCGGATCAATACTGAACGCATCACGAAACAAGAATTGATAGACCGGCTGCAAAGCGAAGGTGTCAGGGTATCGGAAGCTGTGCAGATGGAGGATGCCTTATTCCTGTCCGGTTATGATTATCTGAATAAGCTAAAGAGCTTTCAGGAAGGACTTTTTTATGTACAGGACATCAGTTCCATGACAGCGGCAAAGGAAGCAGGAGCAAAAGAGCAGGATGTGGTCTTAGACCTCTGCGCCGCGCCGGGTGGTAAAAGCATTTATGTGGCACAACAGATGCATGGAAAGGGACGTGTCATCGCAAGGGATCTGACACCACAGAAAGTCTTTTTGATCGAAGAAAATATCAGAAGATGTCAGGTATCTAATATGCAGGCAGAGTGCGCGGATGCAAGGATTTTTGATGCGGCATGGGAGAAAAAAGCAGATGTCGTGATCGCAGATCTGCCGTGTTCGGGACTTGGTGTGATAGGCAGAAAAAAAGATATCAAATATAAGATGACCGTAGAAAAAGAGGCAGAGCTTGTGGCACTGCAAAGGGAAATCCTAAAAAATGCAGTGCGTTATGTCAAACCGGGCGGAACACTTCTTTACAGTACCTGTACGATCCATAAAGCGGAAAATGAGGAAAATGTCAGGTGGCTGTCAGAGCAGTACCCGGAACTGGAAGTAGAACTGCAAAAGCAGATTTTTCCAGGAGAAGAAGGAAATGACGGATTCTTTGTTGCAAGGATGAAAAAAGGAAAGAAACATGAGTGAGATACAGAGTGAAAATCATAGAAAAACAGACATCAAATCCATGGATTTAGCAGAATTGAAAGCGTTTATGACATCCATTGGAGAAAAGCCGTTCCGGGCATCCCAGATCTATCAGTGGATGCATGTCCGCCATGTGAGCAGCTGGGATGAGATGACGAATTTATCAAAGGCACTTCGGGAAAAGTTAAAAGAGCAGGCAGAACTGACGGTCTTAGAGCCGGTGACCATTCAGACATCGAAACTGGATGGAACCAAAAAATATCTGTTCCGTCTGCCGGATGGAAATATGATAGAGAGCGTGCTGATGCGCTATAAACACGGCAATTCCGTCTGCATCTCCTCGCAGGCAGGCTGCCGTATGGGCTGCCGTTTCTGTGCGTCTACCTTAGACGGATTAGTCAGAGGACTGACTCCGGCAGAGATGTTAGAGCAGATTTACCGCGTAGGAGAAGACATCGGAGAGCGGATCTCCAATGTGGTTGTGATGGGAACGGGAGAACCGTTAGACAACTACGAAAACCTGCTGCGTTTTATTACCATGCTGACCGATGAAAACGGCTTAAACATCAGCCAGAGAAATCTGACGGTATCCACCTGTGGCATTGTGCCGAAGATTAAGGAACTTGCCGAAGAAAAATTACAGATGACATTAGCACTTTCCCTGCATGCTTCAAACCAGAAAAAGAGGCAGGAACTGATGCCGATCGCAAATAAGTATGACATCGAAGAAGTGATCGATGCCTGCAAATATTATTTTTCAAAGACAGGCAGGAGAGTGACCTTTGAGTACAGCTTAGTGGCAGGAGTCAATGATACAAAAGAGGATGCAGAGGAACTCAGCAGACTGATCCATGGAATGAACTGTCATGTGAATCTGATACCGGTCAACCCAATCAAAGAGCGGAATTATAAGCAGCCGGATCATACGGCAACAGAGAAATTCAAAATAGAACTTGAAAAAAATGCAATAAATGTTACTATTAGAAGGGAAATGGGCAGAGACATAGATGGTGCCTGTGGACAATTGAGAAAGAGATATACAGAAGGGTAGGCGAAACAGGGAATGAAGACATTTTCGATATCAGACATCGGAAAGAGAAGAGAAATGAATCAGGATTATATGTATACATCGGAGAATGCCGTTGGAAATTTGCCGAACCTTTTTATTGTAGCAGATGGGATGGGCGGACACAAAGCAGGTGAGTATGCATCCAGATATACGGTAGAAAGTATCGTAGAGAGTATTGAAAAGGATGAGAGAACCGAACCGGTGGAGGTCATCGAGCATGCCATCTGTAAAGCAAATGAGGAACTGATAAAAAAAGCAGCCGGTGATGAGGCAATGTCCGGCATGGGGACTACGGTTGTTGTAGTGACAGTAATCGGGGAAAAGGCATGGGTTGCCAATGTTGGTGACAGCAGAATGTATGTTGTCGGCAAAGAGATCAAACAGGTGACCAGAGACCATTCCTTAGTAGAGGAAATGGTACGCATGGGCGAGATTGCAAAAGATGCAGCAAAAGATCATCCCGACAAGAATATCATTACAAGAGCTGTAGGAGCAGCAGACAAAGTAGTAGCGGATTTCTTTCAGGTGAATTTAGAACCGCAGGATTACATATTGATCTGTACGGACGGATTGACAAACATGGTAGAGGACCAGGACATCCGAAGCATCATCAACAGTCAGAGAGACGTTGCGGAGTGCGCGGAGAGATTAGTCCGGACAGCAAATGACAATGGGGGAAAGGATAATATCACGGTGGTTGTTATAGAACCGTTTTAGACGAGGTGGAAAGAATGCTAACAGAAGGAATGTTTATAGATGATCGTTATGAGATCGTAGGAAAAATAGGTGCGGGCGGAATGTCGGATGTCTATAAGGCAAAAGACCATACATTAGGACGTTTCGTTGCGATTAAAGTATTAAAACAGGAATTTTCAGAGGATGTTAATTTTGTAACAAAGTTCCGTACTGAGGCGCAGTCAGCAGCGGGCTTAGAGCATCCGAATATTGTCAATATTTATGACGTAGGAAGTCAGGAGGGGATGTACTACATTATCATGGAATATGTAGAAGGCATTACCTTAAAGACTTATATTGAGAAAAAAGGACAGCTTACTTTTAAAGAGGCGATCAGTATTGCCATTCAGGTAGGCAGAGGAATTGAGGCTGCCCATAAGAAAAATATCATTCACAGGGATATCAAACCGCAGAATATCATGATCTCCACAGAGGGAAAAGTCAAAGTCATGGACTTTGGTATTGCAAGAGCGGCAACATCAAATACCATTAATTCGGATGTGATGGGTTCTGTCCATTATTCTTCCCCGGAGCAGGCAAGAAACGGTTTTGTGGATGGCAGAAGTGACATCTACTCCTTAGGAATCGTGATGTACGAAATGGTGACAGGACGTGTACCGTTTGACGGAGATACCACTGTAGCCGTGGCAATCCAGCATTTGCAGGAAGAAATGGTAGCACCGAGTGCTTATGCACCAAATCTTCCGGTCAGCTTAGAAAAGATTATTTTAAAGTGTACACAGAAGAATGCAGACAGAAGATATCAGACCATGGGCGATCTGTTATTGGATTTAAAGAAATCCCTGATCAATCCGGATGAAGATTTTGTGACATTGGTAGATCCGAATGTCGGCGGCGAGACAAGAAAATATAATGATGAAGATTTAGAGCGCATCAAAAAAGAAGCAGAAAGCGTTTATTATGATCCGCAGGAAGAAGCGGAAGAGGATGAGGACGACGAAGAAGAGGAAGAATCCGAAGGCGAACTCAATCCGAAGATGGAAAAGGCTATGTCCATTGCAGGGATCGTTGCAGGTGTGATCATTGTCGGAATTGTCATCTGGCTGATCTTAAGTGTCAGTGGGATCGTAAAATTTGGTTCCTCCGGTAAAAAGGATGATACAAAAGAGGCGACAAAAACCGAGAAAGACAGCGAACAGGTCGAGATGATCGATGTTACCGGAATGACCTATGAGGAAGCAAAAAAAGCATTAAATAAAATTGATCTAGGCATCAAAGACGGCGGCACACAGGCTTCCGAAAAATATGATGCAGGAGAGATCATCTCCCAGAGTGAAGACAAAGGAGATATGATCAAGAAAAATACAACCATTGTCGTTGTGATGAGCAGTGGCGTGGGTGAAGTTTCCGTTCCGGATGTCAAGGGACTCGATGAGACATCCGCCATTAATAAACTGCAGGATAACGGATTTAAGTATTCAAGGGATTACGCAAACAGTGATACGGTAGCAAGCGGTCAGGTCATCTCCCAGACACCGGATGCAGGTGCCAAGGCAAAGAAGGGTGACAGTATCAGTATTGTTGTATCTCAGGGAAAAGCACCGGTCGTAGTTCCAAATGTGGTTGGAAAATCGGAGACAGATGCCAGAAACGAACTGTCAGGAGCAGGACTGACGGTAACAAGTGTTACCAAAGAGAACAGTGATACCGTTGCGGCAGGAAATGTCATCAGTCAGAGTATCGCAGATGGAAAATATGTCGATGCGGGAAGCAATATCAGTCTGGTCATCAGTGACGGACCAAAGATCACTTATTATAAGTTCAGTGCCAAGATTACGGCACCAGCAGATAATGACAGTGTGGTAGGTGCAAGTATTGTATTAAAGGACTCTAATGGAGCAGTGTTAGAGCAGTGGAACAGTATTGCGATCGAATCCTTCCCATACTCGATCCAGAAAACAGATATCGCAGAAATGTCTTCCGGAAAACTTGAGATTACCTGGTCACTTTCTGACGGAACAGAGCAGAAACAGGTACAGGACGTTACATTTAACAAGCAGTAAGGAAAGATATGCAGGGAAAGATAGTAAAAGGAATTTCCGGGTTCTACTACATTCATGTAGTAGGAGCCGGAATTTATGAATGTAAAGCAAAAGGCAGTTTTCGCAATCAGAAGATCAAACCGTTAGTCGGAGATAACGTGGAAATTGCTATTTTAGATGAAAATGAGAAAAAAGGAAATATCGAAAAAATTCTGTCGAGGAAAAACGAACTGATCCGGCCGGCAGTTGCCAATATAGACGGAGCATTGGTGGTCTTTGCGGCGGCAAAGCCAAAGCCAAACTTCCATCTGTTAGACCGTTTTTTAGTGATGATGGAATATCAGCATATTCCGGCAGTGCTTTGTTTTAATAAGACAGATCTAGTGGATGAAGAAGAACGAAAGAGACTGCAGGACATCTATGCCGCAGCCGGATATCCGATCTGTTTTGTCAGTGCGAAAGAGCAGATCGGTATAGAAACTGTCAAAGAGCAGATAGAGGGAAAGACCTTTGCCTTAGCCGGTCCGTCCGGTGTCGGAAAATCCTCGCTTACGAATGTGTTGCAGTCAGAGATCCGGATGGAGACCGGAGAGATCAGTATGAAGATCGAAAGAGGAAAGCATACGACGAGACATTCACAGGTCATACCGCTTTCGAAAAACACCTATCTGATGGACACGCCGGGATTCAGTTCCATGTATATGCCGGGTTTTGAAAAAGAAGATTTAAAAGAGTGTTATCCTGAATTTGCAGCACTGGAATCCCAGTGCCGTTTTACGGGATGCAGTCATATCCATGAGCCTGACTGTGCCGTAAAGGAAGCACTGTCAGAAGGAAAGATCAGTACAGAGCGGTATGAGAACTACTGTACCTTATATGAAGAAATAAAAGATACGAAAAAGTATTAGGAGGAACTTAATTATGAAATGTCTGTCACCGTCTATATTATCTGCTGATTTTGCCAATTTAGGCGAGCAGATCCGAGTGATTGATGAAGCGGGAGCGGATTATGTGCATATTGATGTTATGGATGGCTGTTTTGTCCCAAACATCTCCTTTGCATTTCCGGTGCTCAAAGCGATCCGTCCGCTGACGGAGAGAATTTTTGATGTGCATCTGATGATCGAGGAACCGATTCGTTATATTGACGAATTTGCGGCAGCAGGAGCGGATATCATTACCGTTCATGCAGAAGCGTGTAAACATTTAGACCGCACCATTGAAGTGATCAAAGAGCATGATGTCTTAGCAGGAGTGGCATTGAATCCTGCAACCCCATTAGAAGCGGTAGAGTATATCCTGCCAAAAGTGGACATGGTATTGTTGATGACAGTCAATCCGGGCTTTGGCGGACAGTCCTACATTTCCTATTGTACGGAAAAAATCCGTAAGTTAAAGGAGATGATCGAGCGTCAGGGACTCAAAACCGACATCCAGGTGGACGGCGGGATCAATCTGGACAATGTGGAAATGGTCATGGATGCAGGAGCAAATATCATCGTGGCAGGAAGTGCAGTGTTCAAAGGTGATGTAGAGCAGAATGTGCAGGAATTTTTAAATCGGATGAAATAAGAGCGGATTAGTAAAATGATACAGAAAACAAAAAAGATATTGGTAATATCAGGCGGTGCCATAGAGGCATCTTTTATGTTAAAATATATAGAAGAACAACAATTTCGTTATATCATTGCTGCGGACTCCGGCATGGAGTTTTTATATAAGTACGGAAAAAAACCGGACATGATCGTGGGCGATTTTGATTCCGTAGACCCGGCTGTATTAGAGGCGTATCGAAAAATGGACGGCATTGAGTGGAAAGTATTACGTCCGGAAAAAGACGATACGGATACCGAGTCAGCAGTGCAGACTGCGGCAGAGCTTGGGGCAGAAGAGATTCATATTGTAGGAGGAACCGGAAGCAGGTTAGACCATATGCTTGCAAATGTCTATCTGCTGGGATTGCTGCGGGAAGAGGGAATTTCGGCTTATCTTGTAGATGCACATAACCGGGTACAGGTCATAGATCAAAGAACCGTGATCAAAAGAGAAACACAGTATGGAAAATATGTCTCACTGCTTCCGTTTATGGGAGCTGTGGAAGGCATCACATTAAAGGGAATGAAATATCCATTAGAGGATTATATATTAGATCACTGCCATTCAATTGGGATCAGTAATGAGATCACAGGAGAACAGGCAGAGATTGAATTTCGAACAGGCAGATTAATTGTAATTGAGTCTAAGGATTAGGAATAAATTTTACTGGAGAAAGAAGGTAGAGGAAAAGTAACAGAAAGAGGTGGGAGAGTCTGTGAATTTGCAAATGGTAGTAACCTATATAGGGGTAGATTTTTTTTGCGATGGCACGCATCAGAAGAACGGATAAACGTCCGGGCAGACTGGTCTATCTGATCTGTCAGATACCGATCGGGCTTGCAATGGTATTATGTCTGACGACACCGTGGACCGGCTGGGTATTTCAGATTGCGGCAGATGGTACATACCAAAGAGGCGTATTGTTCGTTTTTGTGTCATCCCTGCAATATCTGTATAGTCTTGTAGTCTGTATCTATGCCGTAAAGTATGGCATCCGGGAAACGAATAAGGAAAGACGGACATTGTGCTGGCTGTTTGGAATATTTTTGATATTTCCATTGGCAGCAGGTATGGTACAGATGACAGTTGGAAACACACCGATCATAGCACCGGCGATCATCACTTCGTTGTTTATCATTTTTGTCTATGTACAAAGGACACAGATCTATAATGACGCACTGACCGGACTGAATAACCGGAAACGTCTGTTTTTTATGCTGGAGGCAAAAATCCCGCAGGTGGATAAAGAGCATCCAATGCTTCTCTATATTTTAGATGCAAACCGTTTTAAACAGATCAATGACAAGTATGCTCATGCAGAGGGTGACAATGCATTGGTTTCCATTGCAGAGTGTATGATGCAGCTTGCAGGAGAGTATCACATCTTTGTCGCACGTTATGGCGGTGATGAATTTATGATGTTAGATTACGGAACAGAGCTTTTAGAGCCTGTAAGAGTAATGGAGAGATTGCATTTTCTGATTGCTAAGAAATGTGAAGAGAAGAAAATAAGAGAGCAAGTCCTTTACTCGTGGGGGATTCCATGGGGAGAGGACTTGGTTTCATTTTATCATAATTTACATTACGGTTTGTTTTTAATCAAGGCGTGCCCTGTTGCTTGACAATATGGTAAAAACACCATATTATATTTATATAGAAATCACATCGGAGGAAAGTTATGAGTGAATTTAAAGCAGAATTCTACGAAACAGAGGAGGGAAAGAAACCCGCGAAAGATTTTATGCTTTCACAAAATCCTAAAATGAAGGCAAAATTATTTGGCTTAGTTAGTATTTTAGAGCAGTATGGGAATCAGTTAAGAGAACCATACAGTAAACCTTTAGGTGACGGAATATTTGAATTGCGAGCAAAAGTAGGGACAGATATTTCAAGAGTATTATATTTCTTTTATTATGAAGGGAGAATAGTATTAACACATGGTTTTGTTAAGAAGACGAAAAAGACACCGCCAAGTGAAATTGAATATGCAAAGAAATGCAGAAAAGCTTTTTTAGAAAGGAGTGGTGAATAATGAGTGAATTTCAAAATTTATTACAAGAAGAATTAAAAGACCCTGAATTTAAAAAGGAATGGGATGACATGCAGCCGGAAATGGATGTTATTCGTGCCATGATTGATGCACGCATTGAACAGAATTTAACACAAAAAGAGCTTGCAAAGCGTACGGGAATAGATCAGGCAGATATAAGTAAACTTGAAAATGGAACCAGAAATCCATCTTTAAAACTTTTGAAGCGGTTAGCTCATGGTATGGGGATGCAATTAAAAATTGAATTTGTACCAATGCAAACACAATTACGGAAATAGCGTATAATATTTTAGGCATTCGGATTCTGAAAGGAGTCCGAATGTCTTTTTTGATTCTTTTGATTATTCCAAATATATTCCGGTAAGCAGATAAATGTGGTAAAATAAAGCAATAACAATACAAGATTTTGAAATAGGAAAGTGACTGAAAAGGTGACTGAAAGGGTGATTGATAGGATCACTGAAAAAAGTAGGGAAATAATATATTATTACTGGAAAATCAACTAAAAAAGGAGGTCTAAAGCTATGAAAAAGAAACAAAAAGGAAAATTAGTGTTAGGACTGTTCATGGGATGCTGTCTTTTATACGCAATGTCTGGATTTTCCACAAAATCCGTACAGGCAGCAGCATCTCTCCAAAAAGAGGACGGGCAGTTAGTCGGAGGGAAAGCTCAGGACATCTCACCGGCGGGAAAATACAAACCAAAAGAGAACGAAGATGCAAAAAATACAGAAGTAAAGAGTCAGGATACAAAGAGTACAGAAGCAGAGAACATAGAAGTAAAGGATCAGGAAGAACAAAAAAGTACCGGAACGAATGATCTGACTCAGAATGCGACAGGAGCTTCTGCGCAGAGCGGTACATATGGCAATGTAAAATGGAAATTATCAGGTACGACACTGACGATCACAGGTTCCGGTGCAATGCCGGATGCAAGTCTGTCAGAACCTGCACCGTGGAGCGAACTCAATGTAAAGAGTGTAGTGATCAGTGAGGGGATTACCGTGATCGGACAGCAGAACTTTTGCAGAATGAGTTCCATTACATCGGTTAGCTTTCCACAATCCTTACAGACCATCAAAGAGGCCGCATTTTATGAGTGTTCATCACTTACAGAAGTAAAACTTGCTAAGAATGTCAAAACCATAGAGAGCGGAGCATTTGCAGGATGTACTTCATTAGCAGCATTTTCCGCAAGCGGAGTAACCACAATGGGGGATTATGCATTGCAGGAGACCGTGATTACTACTTTTGAAATTCCTAAAAAAATGACAAAATTTTCGCCACAGATATTATTTGGCAATACGAGCCTTTCCGAGTTGAAAGTTGCATCCGGCAACACTGCTTTTATAGCAGAAGATGGTGTTTTATATACAAAAGATAAGTCCACGTTAGTGCTATTTCCAGTGAATAAAGCGGTTACACAATTTACCGTGCCGACCGGTGTAAAGCAGATCGGAGATTATGCTTTTTCCAAGACCCGTAATCTGAAAAGCGTTCGTTTTTCCAATGTAACAACACTTGGGGAGGGAGCATTTTACGATTCCTCATTATCAGGAGCATTGGTACTTACCGATAAGATAACAACGGCTGGCAGTTTTGCATTCGATAGTTGTACAGAGATTACATCCGTCAAATTCGGGAAAGGACTGAAAGAGTCCCCTTACAGGATGTTTGAGGCGTGCAGCAGCATTAAAACGATTGATTTTGGCGGACTTCAGACCTTGGGTATGCGTACTTTCTGCGATTGTAGCAGTTTAGTGAACGTCACACTTCCGGATCGAATGAAAAAATGGGGTGGTTCCGTTTTTAACAGTTGTAGCAGCCTGAAAACGTTTACGGCAAAAGGCTTAGAAACGATCGGTTATGCTGATTTTGCACAGTGCTATGCGTTAGAAACGGTAAATTTGTCAAAGGTGAAAACAATCTATCGACAGGCATTTGCAAATTGCCCTTCTTTAACCAGTATTACGCTTCCGGCATCTACACAGTATGTAGATGAGAACGCCTTTGAGGCAGGGGTACAGGTAAACTGCCTGAATAAAGAACTTGTGAAGTTTGGTAAAAATGGACTTCATTATGCAGAGAAGATCACCATTTCCGGTACCAGAGATTATAAAAAAGCCTTTGAGGTTCTTTCCATTGTAAATAAAAAAAGAGCGGAAAATGGTTTGTCGGCACTGACGATGGACAGCAGTCTGTTAGAAACAGCTATGATCAGGGCTGGCGAACAGGAAGTGCTGTTTTCCCATACAAGACCGGATGGTGCAGCCTGTTTTTCCGCAAATGCAGCTATGATCGCAGAAAATGTTGCGATCAATCAGCGTTCAGCTTCAGAAGTGATGAACAGTTGGATGAATTCAGAAGGTCATAGAGAGAATATTCTTTCGAAAGATGCCACAACGATAGGAATCGGATGTTTTTATATGGATGGAGTCTATACATGGGCGCAGTGCTTTGGGAATGCCGAGAATCCGCAGGCAGCAGCGAAACCGGCGAATCAGACAGTAAGTCAGTCGATGTATATTCCAAACGGCACTTTTTCGGAAGCGATCACAAGCAGGGGAATCATATGGAATACGCCGAAAGAGTATACATATCAGTTTAGTATTGGGATTGATAGTGCAAAATGTCAGGTTGGAAAAAAGACACAGGCAAAATTGTGGCTGATCAATCCGGAATTTGGACAAAAGGTGGCATTTAGCAGTAAGAATATCACCTGGGTATCCGGCAATACGAAGATCGCGAAAACAGATGCCAAAGGAAAGGTATCCTTTGTCGGCTCGGGAAATGTAACGATCACAGGTAAAACGAAATACTATCAGACCTCTGTGAAAATAAAAGTCAAAGACAATGGAAAAACAAGTACGAAAAAATCCTCAAAAGTAGTCTTAAAGGACAAGTATGCCATTTACACAGGCAAAGCGATCAAGATCGGTAAGGCGAAGGCAACCGGAAGCAAAGGAAAAGTAACCTACACCTATTATACGGATGCGAAGTGCAAAAAGAAGCTGAAAAACTATCCGAAAAAAGTCGGAACTTATTATGTAAGAGCAAAAGTTGCAGCAACCAGCACGCATAAGAGTGCACAGTCTAATATTGCAAAACTGGTGATCCAAAAAAAGAATCCAATGACTGTAAAAGTCAAGTCAAAGACTTACAAAGCCAAGGCATCTACCGGTAAACTTGCAAAGAACTATTCCTTTAAGATCGGTGTCACAAAGGCAAAGGGAACGGTAACCTACAGTAAGTCCAAGAATTGTAAGAAATATATTACGGTAAACAATAAAGGAAAGGTAAGCATCAAAAAGGGAACACCGAGAGGAAAATATACGATCAACGTAAAGGCAAAGGGAAAAGGAACCTATGCCAGCCGTACGATTAAAGTATCGATTAAGGTAAAATAAAAAACATAGCAATACAAGAACGGGAGAATTTTCATGGAATTAACAACCAAAAGACTGATACTGCGTAAATGGCAGGCATCAGATGCTAAAAGCCTGTATGAATACGCAAAAGATCCAAGGGTTGGCCCCATTGCCGGCTGGCCGATACATACAAGTGTAGAAGACAGCAGAGAGATCATAAAGAATGTATTATCTGCGGATGAGACCTATGCAGTAATACCAAAAGATCAGGATCAGGCAGTAGGCAGTGTAGGACTGATGATCGGGTCTGCAAGTAATTTAGATATTCCTGACACCGAAGGAGAGATCGGATATTGGATCGGAGTGCCGTTCTGGGGACAGGGACTGATACCGGAAGCTGTGGAGGAACTGTTAAGGCACGGTTTTGAAGATTTGAAGTTAGACAGGATCTGGTGTGGCTATTTTGATGGAAATGAGAAATCAAAACGGGTACAGGAAAAATGCGGATTTATCTATCATCATACCAACCGTGATATCCATTGGAAATTGATGGATGATATACGCACGGAGCACGTTACCTGCATGAGCAGGGAGGACGCAGAACTGCTGGTACAGGAGCGGAAAAACAGCTTAAGGGAGTAGCAGAGAGTAGAATTTGGGGAGGGAATCCTAAAAAAGCTGGTTTTTCATTTTTGCGACTCCCCGTTTATCATGCAGGAAAACTATGCGGATACATTGATGCGGTTACAGGATATTTTTTATCTGTATAAAAATGAATCCTTAGATGAACTGACCGATGATGAGCTGTTAGAGTACATGAAAGAGAAATTTGATGGAATCTGTGCCGGAGATCTTGATTATTTAGAGGGAACGGTACTTGATACATTCGCAAGAGAGGTGCGGACCGGTACGAAAAAATATATCGGAAATATCGGGAGGATGAGGCATGAATACAGAGCAGAAAACAGATCAGCAGATCGATTATGGAATGGAAGAACTGATCCCCGTAGTAGCAGAGCTGACAGAAAAATTCACCTCAGCAGAGAGCAGCTCCGTCTCGTATGAGAGAGCAAGACACTTGATGGAGGCAGTGCATCACAGGAGGAAGAACCCTACGAAGTATTAGAAGAGCTGGTATGCAGTCAGACAGCAGAGGAGTTAAAAAAACAGTGTAGAAAGATTATAGACAGCAGCACAGACTGCATGGAACGGTAGTTCTGACGGACTTTGGATATTTATAAAAAGCAGTGTAAAAAATTGCATTTTTTGACAAAATATGACGAAAAAAATATTGCAAAAGCCTACCAATCTGATTATAATAATCGTATATGAGAGAATACAAAAATACACAAAAAGGGAGAGAAGCATATGTTTAAAAAATTAGATGGAATGCTTGTCAGAAAAAAAATGATAACCGGCTATCTGATCGTGATTGTACTGATGGTATTTTCAGGAATCTTAGCAATCGTAGGAGAGACGATACTGCTTAGAAATCTCAGTAATTATTCTAACAAAGTACAGCGGGCTGACACAGCCGTTCAGATGTGCAGACTGAATGTAAATATTGCAGCCAGAAATATCCGTGAGATGGCGTTAAATGACGATAAGTCAAGTTATGATACATATAAGAAAAATGTAGACGATGCTTTAAAGAATATTGATCAAGAGTTAGATGCAATGAAAAAAACAGGGGTCATTGAGGACAAGCTCTATAATCAGTATGTGACCCAGATGAATGAGTGGGGGACCATCGGTATGGATATTATCGATGAGATTGAAGCAGGAAATCAGAAAGATGCAACGGAAAAGATACTGACAAAATGTGCACCGGCATTATCCGAAGCAGTAGATACCGCAAAAGAAATACAAAAGATCACAGATGAACAAGTGGACAAACTGATGTTTGCAAGTAAGCGTGATGCAGTTTTCAATATTATTGGTATTATCATATTCAATTTAATCGGCATCGCATCCGCAGTAGTAGTTGGAAAACGTATTATTGCATCTATTTTGATACCATTAGCTGCATTGGAGGAGACAACGAAAGAATTGTCCCAAGGAAATCTTCACAGCACTTTGGATTATCAGGCAGATGATGAGCTGGGTTCATTAGCAGACAGCTTAAGATCTTCTATAGCAACCTTATCTTCTTATGTAGACGATATCGGTGCTTCAATGCAGGAATTTGAAAAAGGGAACTTTGTTGTCAATCCATCCGTAGAATGGAAGGGAGATTTCAAAGGAATCTTAACATCCTTTAAAGCATTTGAGCACAGTATGGCAGATATGATCACAAACGTTCAAAGCGTTGCAGATCAGGTAACCAACGGAGCAGAACAGGTAGCAGCAGGTTCCATGGATTTAGCAGAAGGTGCAACTGAGCAGGCAGGTGTTACAGAAGAGCTTACGGCAACGATTGACGAAGTCAGCGAGCGCGTATCCGGTAATGCAAAGAATGCAAAAGATATCAGCAAGGAAGTAGAATCTTCCGAAGAAGCTGTTATGATCAGTAACCAGAAGATGCAGGAAATGGTCGAAGCCATGGATGAGATCAGTAATACCTCTCAGGAGATCGGCAACATTATTGCAGCGATCAATGACATTGCTTCACAGACCAATCTGTTAGCACTGAATGCTTCCATCGAGGCAGCAAGAGCAGGAGAAGCAGGAAAAGGATTTGCCGTGGTAGCAGATCAGGTATCCCTTCTTGCAGCACAGAGTGCGGAAGCAGCCAAAGAGTCCCGTGATCTGATCGAGACCTCCGTATCCGCGGTTGAGAGAGGTAAAGTCATTGCAGATGAGACTGCAAAACAGTTAGAGCAGGTTGTAGAAAGCTCTAAAGCAGCGACTGCAGAAGTATACAAGATCGCGGTAGCATTAGAGGCAGATGCAGCAACGATGACACAGATCAATCAGGGAGTTGAGCAGATCAACAGTGTTGTTCAGACAAATTCCGCAACTTCACAGCAGTGTGCGGCAGCAAGTCAGGAAATGAGCGATCAGGCAGGAACGTTAGAGCAGTTGATCAAGAGCTTCAAGATCCGCAAATAGTAACAGGGAAGTATATTACGATAGATAACGTAAAAGAAAGCAGAGAGATCTGCTTTCTTTTTTGTTTTATAGGATCAGGGTGTCAAAAGGCGGTTTGAAGTTTTTTGACACCCTGATCCTTATAAGAAATTTCTCACGCAATTACCGTTCTGTAACGATCCGGGATTTTCGGATATTATGGGAAGGTCTGTCGAAAGGACAGGATGATTCCTGTATTTCGCCACTTTGATTTTGACAAAAAAAGCATCTGATATTTCATATAATAGGTTCGTACCGATCAAAGAGATTTCAAAAGCAGCAATGGAGGTAGCAGGTGCATTATGAGTTTTACATAGATGCATACATCGTGACCAACTTTTTCTTCGACTACCTGACCCTCTTCCTTATTCGGGAAGTCAGAAGAAAACAGACAAAAACAGGACGAATGGCAGTGATGGCATTGTTGGGCGTATTGAGTGCGGCTGCCAGTATGCTTTTATTGAAAAATGCAGGGATTTATAAAATACTTGTACACCTTCTTATCAATCCGCTGATGTTCTATTTTTGCTTTCAGCAGAAAAGTATTCGTGAATTTTTGACAGACTATGCAGCGGGATATCTGATCATGCTGTTGCTTGGCGGTTCGGTAGAGTGGCTTTGCCGGCTCTTAGGACAAAGGAATCTCTTTGGATGGGTTGTGGGAGGCATAGCAGGAGTGGTGACTATATTTTTACTCCTGTTTCAGGACCGGAAGGAGGAAGAAAAAATCTATGATATCAGAGTATGCCATAAAGGGAAAGAAGTTTCCACAAAGGGTTTTTTCGATACGGGAAATCTGCTTATGGACCCGTACAGTAATCTTCCGGTCAGCCTTATAGAAAAGAACACGTTAGAGATGCTTACAGGGGAGGAGCCGGTGTTGTACCGCTATATACCATTTGTATCACTTGGAGAAGAGCACGGCATGGTGCAGGCGGTGATACTGGATTCCCTTTATATTAAAAAAGAAAAAAAAGAAATTGCGATACAGCCGGCAGTTTTTGCCATTGTGGAAGAAAAATTTTTAAAAGACAGTACATACAGGATAATTTTAAATGGGCGATTATGGTAAAGGAAAGGAGCAGCAGAAAATGTACATAAAAATGAATCTGCCGGGAAAAATGGGAATTCGGATCATACCGTCTTTCTATTCTATGTTTTTAAAAAAGAAAAATGAAGTGCACTACATCGGAGGAAGTGAAGTTCTGCCACCTCCATTGGATGCGATCGATGAGGCACATTACATACAGGGACTGGTGAATGGAGAAGAGGAGAGCTTAAAAGAGGCGCGTTCCATGTTAATAGAACACAATTTAAGGCTGGTCGTTTATATCGCAAAAAAATTCGACAATACCGGTGTCGGAGTAGAGGATCTGATCTCGATCGGAACGATCGGTCTGATCAAATCGATCAATACCTTTAATCCGGAAAAAAATATCAAGCTGGCAACCTATGCTTCCCGCTGCATCGAAAATGAGATCCTGATGTATCTGCGGCGAAATAATAAGACAAAGTTAGAGGTCAGCATAGACGAACCTTTAAATGTAGACTACGATGGCAATGAACTGCTGCTATCCGATGTATTAGGCACCGAAGAAGACATTATCTATCGTGGGATAGAAAGCGAAGTAGAGGAGCAGCTTTTACGGGAAGCGATCAAAAAACTCTCAGGCAGGGAGCGGACGATCGTAGAACTGCGCTTTGGACTTGGAACAAAAAACGGAGAGGAAATGACCCAGAAAGAAGTGGCGGATCTGCTTGGGATTTCTCAATCCTATATCTCACGGTTAGAAAAGAAGATCATGAAAAGATTAAAAAAAGAAATTGTAAAATTCGAGTAATTGCATATACAATTCCGAAACAAATATGGTATAATAATAAAAATCTCAGATTTTTGAGAGGTACTGCGATAAGTATGATCCTATCAATCATATAATAATCTGCATACAGAGGAAACGTAAAAGGAGAAGTGTATATGAAACTGGAATTTTTGGGGGCAGATCATGAGGTAACAGGAAGCTGTCATTATCTGAAAGTGGGGCAGACGCATGTCCTGATCGACTGTGGAATGGAGCAGGGAGCAGATCTATATGTCAATCAGGAGATACCCGTCAATGCTTCAGAAGTCGATTATGTGTTAGTAACACATGCACACATCGATCATTCAGGCTTGCTGCCGCTGCTTTATAACCATGGATTTCGCGGAAAGATCTATGCGACAAATGCGACAACGGAACTCTGCGAGATCATGTTAAAAGACAGTGCGCATATCCAGCAGTTTGAAGCAGAATGGAAGAACCGGAAAGCAAGACGTGCCGGAAGACCGGAAGTGGTACCGCTTTATGATATCAATGATGCAATGGGAGTTATGGAGCATTTTGTACCATGTCCATATGCACAAAAAATTGAGATCGAACCGGGACTTACCATCCGTTTTGTGGACGCAGGACACCTGTTAGGCTCTGCATCCATCGAGGTATGGGCAGAGGACGAAGACGGAAAGACAAAAATTGTCTTTTCCGGTGACATTGGCAATGGCAACAAACCATTGATCAAAGATCCGCATTTTATCGAGGATGCCGATTATGTAGTCATGGAATCCACCTATGGAGACCGTCTGCATGAGGTGTCTGTCGACTATGCAAAAGAACTGGCAGAAGTGATCACCGAAACCTTTCACCGGGGTGGAAATGTCGTGATCCCGGCATTTTCTGTAGGAAGGACACAGGAATTACTCTATTTTTTAAGAAGGATCAAGACCGAAAATCTGATGAAAGAGTATCAGGATTTTGAAGTCTATATTGACAGTCCGCTTGCTGTGGAGGCAACCGGGATTTTTCATAAAAATGTAGCAGAATGTTTCGATGAAGAGGCATTAGAATTAGTCGGAAAAGGAATCAATCCAATCCGTTTTGACGGCTTGAAGATGGCGATTACAAGTGATGAATCGAAGATGATCAACTTTAACGAAAAATCCAAGGTAATCATATCAGCTTCCGGTATGTGTGAGGCAGGCCGTATCCGCCATCATTTAAAACATAATTTATGGAGAGCGGACTCCACAATTGTGTTTGTCGGATTCCAGGTGCCGGGAACGTTAGGACATTCACTGCTTAATGGTGTCAAAGAGGTAAAACTGTTTGGCGAGCAGATTGAAGTTCACGCGAAGATCATGAACCTTCCGGGATTGAGCGGTCATGCGGATAAGAGAATGTTGACAGAATGGATCAAAGCCTATAAGACACCGTTAAAACGGGTCTTTATCGTGCATGGTGATGATGAGGTCTGCGATGGCTTTGCTGCATATCTGCGGGAAGAATTAGGACTCGATGCCGTAGCACCATACAGTGGGGATACGTTTGATCTGGTGCTGAACCAGCAGACTGCACAGGGTTCAAGAGATCTTGTGAAGAAAAAGACAAAGAGCAGCAAGGCTTCTTCGAACGTCTTTGCAAGACTGTTAGCAGCCGGTGAGAGACTCTTAGCGGTCATCCAGAAAAATGAAGGAACTGCAAATAAAGATATGGCAAAATTTGCAGACCAGATCAATGCACTGTGTGAAAAATGGGATCGTTAATGGGATTGCTGATCTATATCAAAATCTACACAGAAAGATAATTTTTCATACTTTTTAGGGCAGATTTTTCCAGACGGGAGACCTGTGCCTGGGAAATATGGATTTCCTCGGCAACTTCCATCTGGGTCTTGCCCTCAAAAAAACGAAGCCGGATAATATAGTTTTCACGCTCATTTAAACGATCCATGGCATCGCCTAAAGAGAGCTCTTCGATCCATTTCTCTTCTTTATTTTTCTTATCACTAATCTGATCCATGACATAGAGCGCATCACCACCATCAGTATAGACCGGATCATAGAGACTTAAAGGACTCTGAATGGCATCGAGTGCAAAGACGATATCCTCTTTTGGGATACCGGTTTCTTTTGCAATATCTTCTAATGTCGGTTCCGTAGAAGCAGTCCTCGTTAAGATTTCTTTCGCATGGATCGCTTTATAGGCAGTGTCACGCAAAGAGCGGCTTACACGGATCGAGTTGTTGTCGCGCAGGTATCTTCGGATCTCCCCTATGATCATCGGCACGGCATATGTGGAAAATTTTACCCCCATATCCGGGTTAAAGTTATCAATGGATTTGATCAGACCGATACATCCGATCTGAAACAGGTCATCTACATTTTCATTGTGATTAGAAAAACGTTTGATGACACTTAAAACGAGCCGCAGATTTCCCTTAATGTAAGTTTCCCTGGCAGCCATGTCTCCCTGTTTGATCTTAGCAAAGAGTTCTTCCTTTTCACTTTCCTTTAAAATAGGGAGTTTTGCAGTGTTTACACCGCAGATTTCAACCTTGTATGCTGCCATGACAGTTCCTCCTGAATGAAAAATATGTAGGGGAAAATGAGGACGATACTAGGATGTGCTTTCTCTTGGAAAGTTATTCAAAATATCTTTATTTTTAAAAAATGATATGCTAAAATAAGACCATAAAGTGGATGGGAAAAGGGATGTCAATGAGAGACTTAATCGATGAACGTAACAGACGTGAGAAGCTGAAAAACAGCATTATAAAAGGATACAATGTTCATTATGTCACACAGGAAGAGCTTGCGCGTCAAAAAGAGGAAGAAGAGCGAAAAAGGCAGCAGGAAGCTGCGGAACGGTTACGCTTAGAAGAAGCCGCAAAAAAAGCCGCATTAGAGTTAGAACGCCGTCGTGAGATGGAACAGCGGGAGCTTTTAGAACAGGCAAAAATGCCGCCTTCTAGCAGATACGGCACGAACGAGACGGACAATCCGGTAACCAAAGAGCAGATCAATGCGATCTTAGCGGAGAAGCGACAGGAATTGGACAAGGTGATCCATGACAGTCAGACAGAGGAGTGATGTGCAATGAGTGATGTTGCAAAGAGACAGGAACGGAGCGAGGAACAAAAAGAGCAGGAAAAGACAAAAAAGGAGTTAAATCCGGAATGGTCACAGGATGCACAGGACGAGCTGCAGGATTTTATAGAATCACAGGGCATTTACATCCGTCAGTAATTCCTTTGGAGAAATATGAAAGTTGCGTTTGAACGCCCTTAAAAAAGTAGAATATTCTTTGAAGCCGCACTCCTGGGCGGCTTTCATGGCTGGGACACCTTCCTTGATCAGTTCGGAGGCGTGTAACAGCCTTTTTTGTTCAATATAGCTGTGTAAGGTGTAACCGGTTTCTTCCTTAAAGCGGTGCATCAGGTAATATTTGCTTAAATACAGCCGGTTCGCAAGCGTTTCATTCGATAAATCTTCCCCTAAGTGAGAGTTGATATATTTGAGTAATTCCGTGATCTGCTTGTCATAGGTCAGATCCGTCTCATCGTTTGTAAAAGAAGCATCTAAAAACACGCGGTTAATGTAGACTAAGAGTTGCAAAAAATAAGTGTCACTTAATAACTCACTGCCAAATTCCGTACTGCGCAGACTGTCCTCTAAATTGGCAATGATCGTCTGGATCTCCGACTGCAGGGAAGAGCGGACGCGGATCAGGTTAAAGCTGCGGTCAAGGCTTTCCTGAAAACAGGAGGAGAGGTCACAGTTCTTGCGGTGCTGCTTTTCCATAAATTCATTTTTTACCCAGATAACAATACGCTCATAGACACTGCTGCCGTCAATGACCGGTTTGTGGATGTCGTGGTGCGGCACTAAAAGAATATCCCAAGGCTTTAAATGATAAGATTTTCCTTCCACAATGTAAGTAACATTTCCTGATAAAAAAATCACAATCTTGTCAAAATCATGGTAGTGAAAATCAAATTGCTGTTCCTTCTTGTCTTTTAAATGAAATAATCTGAAATTCTGCTGTAAATAGCCGCTTCTTAAATTTTCCTCCGGTGGATACATCTGAAAAATTCCTCCCTGTATGGTGATATCTGGTTATTGTGTGAGTATAATGAATAAAATATTCTTTTGCTTAGCTGTGCAGTGTTCGTTGGCGATTCAGCATATTTGACCGCTACACCGGAAAATAGCAGAATCGTCAACAAACACGCACATATCCCAAAATAAAAAAATTATTTTAATTACACACAAATGCTCTAACACTATCATACAGCACTTTTTGCATATTTTCAAGCACAAAACACACTGGAAAATGCAAAAAAATAAAATATAATAAAGTATAGATAAAAGATAAAACAAAGGCAGAGCGAAAGGAGTGCAGGTTTATGGAAACGATCACATTAAAGAAATATAGAGGAAGAGGTAATAACTACCTGATCTTAGATCCGAATAAAAATGACATCCACTTACAGGAGCGTAACATCGAAATGCTCTGTAAGAGAAATTTTGGAAGCAATGCAGTCGGTTTACTGTATGGCCCGATCTTAGATGACGGCAAGATCGTAGTGCGGATGTATGACAAGAGCGGAAGAGAAGCAGAGCAGTATGAAGGCGGCATCAGTGTATTTGCAAAATACTTATTAGATGACGGTTATATCAAAGACGATGAGTTCGTACTTGCAGATGGGCAGGGTGGTGTCGAAATGCACTTTTTCAATAAAGATATGGCACATTTTTTAACCGGCGGTATCAAGGAAACAGAGAGCTATACGATTGCTGAGAACTTTTTCTCTTAAGTTTCTGCCAGAACTTGCACGGGATTTCAAAAAGTATTATACTATAATAGATTATGCAGAGGGTAAGTCATCTTACCCTCTTTGATTTGGTGATATAAGGAGATACTTTTATGGAAAAAATGCTGGATTTAATTACAGGGGAAGTGACTAAGGCATTTATTGCCTGCGGTTACGATGAAAAATATGCAAGAGTGACACTTTCAAACCGCCCGGATCTGTGCGAGTACCAGTGCAACGGTGCATTGGCTGCCGCAAAGGAATATCACTGCGCACCGTTTATGATCTCAGATAAGGTGGCAGAGGAATTAAAACAGAGTGAGATGTTTGAGTCGGTAGATTCCGTGAAACCGGGATTTTTAAATCTGATCTTATCAAAGGAATATCTTGCATCCTATATGCAGTCTATGCAGAAAGATGAAGAAAGACTTGGATGTGAAAAAGCAAAGAACCCAAAGACGATCATCATTGATTACGGCGGACCGAATGTTGCCAAACCGCTGCATGTCGGACACTTACGTTCTGCAATTATCGGTGAGAGTATCAAACGTATTGGAAAATTTATGGGACATGAGGTAATCGGTGATGTGCATTTAGGTGACTGGGGACTACAGATGGGTCTGATCATTACCGAGCTTAGAGAGCGTAAACCGGAGCTTGTATATTATGATGAGAACTATACCGGAGAATATCCGAAAGAAGCACCGTTTACCATTTCAGAGTTAGAGGAGATCTATCCGACTGCAAGTGCGAAATCCAAAGAGGATGAGGCATATAAAGAGGCAGCCATGAAAGCAACCTCTGAATTACAGGCAGGACGGAGAGGATATCAGGCACTTCTTGCCCATATTTTAAATGTTTCCGTGACAGACTTAAAGAAAAATTATGAAAATCTGAATGTATCTTTTGAACTCTGGAAAGGAGAATCCGATGCCCAGCCATACATTCCGGATATGGTAGAGCAGATGAAAAAAGACGGATTTGCCTATATGAGTGACGGCGCACTGGTAGTAGATGTTGCAAAAGAAGAGGATACAAAAGAAATCCCGCCGTGTATTATCCTAAAATCCGATGGCGCATCTTTGTATACAACAACAGACTTAGCAACTTTGATCATGCGAGAGCAGGACTACCACCCAGATGAGGTTATCTATGTGGTAGACAAGCGTCAGGAACTGCATTTTGTACAGGTATTCCGTTGTGCGAAAAAGACCGGAATTGTACCGGAGGATACCAAATTAGAGTTCTTAGGTTTTGGTACGATGAACGGCAAGGACGGAAAACCGTTTAAGACCCGTGAAGGCGGCGTTATGCGTTTAGAAATGCTGATGAAAAATATCAACGAGAAGATGTACGAAAAGATTACGGAAAACCATACGGTAGACCCGAACGAAGCAGAAAAAACAGCAAAGATCGTAGCACTTTCTGCAATCAAATATGGAGATTTAAGCAATCAGGCATCTAAAGATTACATTTTTGATATTGATCGTTTCACTTCTTTTGAAGGAAATACAGGACCATATATTTTATATACCATCGTGCGTATCAAGTCGATCTTAGCAAAATATGCCGAGGCAGGTAAGTGTGCAAAAGATGCTGTGATACAGCCGGCACATTCTGACAGTGAAAAAGCATTGATGTTAGAGTTATCAAAGTTTAATGCTGTAATGGAAAATGCATATGAGGAGAAAGCACCGCATAAGATTTGTGCATATATTTATGATCTCTCGAATGCATTTAACCATTTTTACCATGAGACAAAGATCATGGCGGAGGAAGATGCAGCGGTACAGGCAGGATATATCCGTCTGTTAGAACTGACAAAATCTGCATTGGAAATCTGCATCGACCTGCTTGGATTTGAAGCACCGGAGAAGATGTAAGCATTAGAGTGGAAACAGGAAAAGAGGGAGAATTTTGAGAGAACAGCTTACAAAGAGCGATGTGAAAAAAATTGAAGAAGAGATTGAATACCGCAGGCTGGTACTTCGCAAGGAGCTCATCGAATCCGTAAAGGAAGCAAGAGCGCAGGGCGATCTGAGTGAAAATTTTGAGTACCATGCAGCGAAAAAGGAAAAGAATAAAAATGAGAGCCGTATCCGGTATTTAGAGAGAATGTTAAAGACGGCAAGCGTCATTTCGGATGAGTCAAAGATGGACGAGGTCGGACTGAACAATAGGGTAACCGTTTATTTTGAGGATGATGACGAGGAAGAGGTCTACAAATTAGTGACCAGTGTACGCGGCAATTCCCTGAAAAATTATATCAGCATTGAATCTCCGATCGGCAAAGCCATCCGCGGAGCCAAGGTCGGTGACCGCGTGTATGTCAAGGTCAATGAGAATGCCGGCTACTATCTGGAGATTCGTGCCATTGAGAAGTCTGATGATGAAGCGGAGGATAGTATCCGGAAGTATTAAGTGTGAAAAGCAAAGCAGGAGAGGTATGCGTATCATAGCATCCTCTCCTTTTATCATGTTACCGGTATTTTTTTAATACCCAAGTTCCTCCCCGACTAACAGCACTTTAATCCGGTGCGGCGTACCACAGCGTCTGGTAATTACGGTATGGTTACAGATGCACTCAGGGGAAAGACAGTCTGCACAGACACCGGTGGTGGCACATGGAGTCTTTCTGTTCAAACGGTTGCAGTTTGGTGGAGAGGCGATGTTGCGTACTCTTGCGATAGCAGCGTCTGTATCCGTTGCAACTTTGTTCATGCCACAGACAATAATGACCTGTGCCGGACCGAAAATCAGAGCAGCCACGCGGTTGCCGTTGCCGTCCGTGTTGACAAGCTCGCCGTCTAAGGTAATGGCATTGGTGCTCATAAAATAGGTGTCGCAGGAAAATGCTTTGCGGTAAATCGTACCGATCTCCTCCGGGGTAGAAGCCTTTGAACGGTCATAGAGTGTGATGTCTTCACGGGCATTTAACGCATCCATGATACCGGATTCGGAAAGTGTCATGGAGCCGCCAAAACTTACACTGTCGCCGGTGGATACAAGCTCCATGGCTGTTTTTACTGCGTCTTTACAGGTTGGACAGTAGAAGCCGTCCATCTGACGTTTTTTTAAATTTGCAATGATCGTGTTTGCCTGATGTTCATAAAAGGTCTGTTTTGGATTCATAGGGAAGCCTCCTTCTTTTGAAAAATTGTCTGACAGCATTATAGCATAGCTTGCATTTCATGGCAAAAGAAGGTATGATAAGAAACGTTGACGGAATAAAAACGTAAAGGAAGTGATAACGTGGAGAAGAAAAAGAGTATCTTTTCTTATTATAAACCCTATAAAAAAATCTTTTTTGCAGATATGTTTTTTGCAATTATGGCATCCATCATTACACTGGTGATTCCGCTGGTGGTACGTTATATCACCTCGACTGTGATATATTATGAAACGGATGAGGCATTCCGGGTAATTTTAAAACTGGGTCTGATGATGACCGTTTTGATTTTATTTCAGTGCTATTGCAATTATTTTATAGCAAATTACGGACATGTGATGGGAGCAAAGATTGAGTATGATATGAGAGCAGAGATTTTTGCACATTATCAGAAGCTGCCGTTTTCCTTTTATGACAATCAGAAGGTGGGACAACTGCTGTCACGCATTACTTCGGATTTGTTCGATATTACGGAGCTTTTGCATCATGGGCCGGAAAATGTGGTCATTTCTGCAATGAAATTTATCGGAGCCTTTGTGATATTATTCACAATCAGTCCGAAACTGACATTTGCTGCATTTGCACTGATACCGTTCATGTTTTTGTATGCGTGGTTTTTTAACCGTAAAATGAAAAAAGCCTTTGCGAGAAACCGCGTGAAGATTGCCGATATCAATGCTCAGATTGAGGATAATTTATCGGGCATCCGTGTGGTAAAATCTTTTGCAAACGAGAGTGTGGAAGAAGAAAAATTCAAAGTCGGCAACGATGGATTTTTAGCTGCAAAAAAAGACAGTTACCTCTATATGGGAGGTTATCATTCAGGACTGACGGCATTTATCAATATGATTACCGTGATTGTGCTGGTAACAGGCGGAATCCTGATTACAAAAGCACAGGTCAGCGTAACAGATTTAGTTACATTTTTACTCTATATCAGTATTATGACCGATCCGGTCCGCACGATGATCGACTTTGCGGAGATGTTCCAGAACGGATATTCCGGCTATGAGCGTTTTCAGGAGATATTGGCGATCGAGCCGGATATACAGGACAGTCAGGGCAGCGAAGAGCTGACCGATGTCAAAGGAACGATTGATTTTGAAAATGTGTCTTTTCAGTATGAGGAAAATACAGAAAAGGTACTAAGCCACATAGATCTACATGTGGATGCAGGAGAGTATTTGGCACTGGTAGGCTCTTCCGGAGCAGGAAAAACCACACTCTGCAACCTGATCCCGCGTTTTTATGACGTGACGGGTGGCAGTATCAAAGTGGATGGCAAAGATGTCCGGAATCTGACCTTAAAGAGCCTAAGAGACCATATCGGCATTGTACAGCAGGATGTCTATCTTTTTGTCGGAACGGTCTATGACAATATTGCCTACGGCAGACCGGATGCGACAAGAGAGGAAGTTATAGAAGCAGCAAAAAATGCCAATGCCCATGAGTTTATTATGGCATTGCCGGATGGCTATGACACCGATATCGGACAGCGTGGAGTCAAACTTTCCGGCGGGCAGAAACAGCGTCTTTCCATTGCAAGAGTATTTTTAAAGAATCCGCCGATCCTGATCTTTGATGAGGCAACCTCCGCACTCGATAACGAGAGTGAGCGGGTCGTACAGGAATCGTTAGAAAAACTGGCAAAAAACCGTACAACCTTTGTCATTGCACACAGACTTTCGACTATCCGCAATGCGAAAAAGATACTGGTGCTGACCGAGAATGGCATCGAAGAAGAGGGAACCCATACGGAACTGATGAAAAAAGCCGGAATTTATGCCGGTCTTTACCGGATGCAGTTTGCCGACGAAGAAGTTTGACAGGCTGTGCTACAATAGTATATAGAAAGAAGGAGACGATAGTATGACAAAAATTGATATTATTTCCGGTTTCTTAGGAGCAGGAAAAACAACATTTATTAAAAAAATGATAGACGAGGTATTCAAGGGAGAAAAGATCGTGCTGATCGAAAACGAATTTGGTGAAGTCGGCATTGACGGTGGATTCTTAAAGGATGCCGGAATTGAGATTACCGAGATGAACAGCGGATGTATCTGCTGCTCCTTAGTTGGAGACTTTGGTAAGAATCTGAACGAAGTGATCGAGAAATTCCATCCGGATCGTATTTTAATCGAGCCGTCCGGTGTTGGAAAACTTTCAGATGTCATGAAATCCGTAATGGATATTGAAAAAGAGCAGGATGTCAAATTAAACGGACTGGTTACAGTCGTCAACGCACTCAAAGCCAGCAAGCAGATGAAAGCATTTGGTGAATTTTTTAACAATCAGATTGAATATGCAACCACCGTTGTATTGAGCAGAACCCAGAAAGCATCCGAGGCACAGTTAGAACTCTGCGTAAAACAGATACAGGAATTGAATGCAAAAGCAGCAATTATCACAACACCTTGGGATGAAATCAAAGGTGAGCAGATATTAAAAGTCATCGAGGGTCAGGATACCATGGAGGCAGAGCTTTTAGCGGAGGCACATCATCGTGAGGAAGAAGAGCATGAGCATCATCATGACCACGAACATCATCATGAGCATGAGCACGAGCATCATCACGACCATGAGCATGAGCATCATCATGACCATGAGCATGAACATGAGCATCATCACGACCATGAACATGAGCATGGCGAGAACTGCACCTGCGGCTGTCATGACCATGACCACGAGCATGGACATCATCATGCCGATGATGTATTTACAAGCTGGGGCAGGGAGACACCTCACAAATACACGAAAGAGGGTATTGAGGATATTTTAAAGAAATTCTGCGATACCGAAGAATATGGTACGATTTTAAGAGCAAAAGGCATGGTTCCGGCAGAGGACGGCACATGGATTTACTTTGATATGGTTCCGGGTGAATATGAGATTCGTGAGGGTGAGCCTGATTATACAGGAAGACTCTGTGTTATCGGAACCGATATTGAGGAGCATCAGTTAGAGCATCTGTTTGAACTGGTATAAAAAAGATAGAGCAAGGGAGGCAGCAGCATGGAGGAAATACCGGTATATCTCTTTACGGGATTTATGGACAGCGGTAAGACATCTTTAATCTTAGAGACGTTATTTGAGAACGATTTTACGGAAGAGGACCGCGGACTGATCATCGCCTGCGAGGACGGAGATGTGGAGTATGACGAAGAAAAGTTAGCCGGCATCAATGTAAAACTTGCAACGATCGATGAGGAAGAGGATTTTAATGCAAAGACATTAGAAACACTCAATGAGACTTATAAACCGCAGGTGATCTTTATCGAATATAACGGCACCTGGGGCATGGACACCCTAAAAGAGACAGAACTGCCAGAGGGCTGGGTGATCGTACAGTCCCTAGCAACCGCCGATGCCACAACCTTTGAGATGTATCTGGCAAATATGCGGACGATGATCATGGAACAGTTATTCGATGCGGATGTGGTCATTTTTAACCGCTGCGATGATGATACGCCGCGGGAAAAATTCCGCCGGAATGTCAAAGCACTGAACCGGAAAGCACAGATCGTCTATGAGAGAAAAGACGGAACCTTAGATGAGCGTGAGATGGAGGACGTTCCATTTGACACCAGTGCGGATTTTATCGAATTATCCGATGCAGATTACGGACTGTGGTACCTCGATGCCATGGACAATCCCAAAAAATATGACGGAAAGACGATCAAGTTCTTAGCCTTAGTTTATAACCCGGACAAAATGAAAAAAGGAGTCTTTGTACCGGGACGTTTTGCAATGACCTGCTGTGTGGAGGATATTACTTTTATCGGATTTAAGTGCAAATATCCGGATTCCGATAAGATACCTCATAAATCCTGGATCGAGATTACGGCAAAAGTCAAAGTGGAATTTGCAAAAGAGTATCGTGGAAAAGGACCGGTCCTTTATCCGGTAGAAATAAAACCGGCGAAAAAGCCGGAAGATGAGCTGGTATATTTCAGTTAATATAGGAGAAAACAGACATGTTTTATGTACTTGAAGCAGTCAATATAGCAGCGATCTTATTAATGCTGTCTATGCTCGTGGTTGTGATCAGACAACAGCCATCCAGAGCACAGATGGCATTTGTGCTATATGACGTATTTACCGTGATCTTTGTAATAGGAGTCCAGTTAGAGCTGATGCATGCAGATACGGTAGGAGAAGCGTTGAGCGGTCTCTGTGTCCAGTATGTCGGACAGGCAGGTTTTTTGATGGCACTCTTGTGGTTTGCTTCCGAATTTGCCTATTTAAAAATACCCGGCTGGATCTATATCATACAGGCAGCGATCAATACGGTGGTACTCGTTGGTGTGTTTACGGCAGAACACAATCCTTATTTTTACAATTCCATGAAGATCTTAAATGATGGAATGTATCAAAGGATCAATGTCAGCGGCGGGATCATCTGGAAGATGCACTATATCCATATGGCAGCGGTACTTTTGACGATCCAGATCTGCTGTGGTGTGCGTTACAGACAGAGTACGGCAACACAGAAAAAAAGAATCCTTTATATAGCAGCAGGAAACGGAATCTTTGCCTTAGAACTGATATTAAAAGGTTTAGGAGTCTTTGGCAGCTATAATCCGGTAGTGTGTGCCATGACCATTATGATGTTCTGTATGATGATGGCAATGGTAAAATACGGCTACTTCGGTTCCCTGCATGCGGCGGTAGACAATGCGTTTAATCATGGTGACGAAGGACTGCTTGTACTGAGTAATGAAAATACCATTATCTTTGTCAACGCAAGGATGAATGCGATGTATCCGGGCATCCGGGAAGGGGAGCGAATCTCCAAATACCCGGACATCATAGAAGTGTTGAAAAAAGAAGACCATATGTTAGAGTGGGGCGAAGAAATCTATGAGCTTAGAACCGAAAGTATCATAGAGCACGAAGAAAAAAGCGGCATGATGCTCTGGTTCATCAATCAGACACAGCAGTTAAAGCAGATGGAAGAACTGCGGACAGCCAACGAGATCAAACAGAATATCCTGATACAGATCAGCCACAAGCTCCGTACACCGATGAACGCAATGCTTGGAATGAACGAAATGATATTGCGGGAGAGCAAAGAGGAACAGGTGTTAGAGTATGCCAAAGAGACAGAAAAAGCAGGAGAACAGATGCTTGCACTGATCGAAAAGGCAATCTATGAAGCAGAAAAAGCGACAGGCGAAGAAATTTCTGCACACTCGGATGCTCCAAATGGCAGAAGAGCCGATGTGAAAGCCGATATAGATACAACTGCAAATACAGACAGAACAAAACAAATAAGTGACCTAAGTAATAAATGGATACTCGCCGCAGACGATAACACAACCAATCTAAAAGTATTAAAACATCTTTTGAAAAAGACAAATGTACATTTAGAAACCGTTATCGGTGGAGAAGCCGCTATAGAAGCATGCAGAAAAAGAAATTATGATTTAATTTTCTTAGATCACTTAATGCCACAGCCGGACGGCATAGCGACACTGCATCAGATACAGGAGGATACAGCGGGCAGGAACCGCTATACGACCGTGATCGTACTGACGGCAAATGCACTGCCGGGAGCAGAGCAGATGTATTTAAAAGAAGGATTTGCCGATTATATCACAAAGCCCATAAAGCCCAAAGAATTAGAACGACTGTTAGGCAGATATTTAGGCTGGGAGTCTGATGAGCAGGAAGCAAAGACAGTTCCTGAAGGGATTTTCCATGTCTTAGAACAGGGTGAGATCAATGTAACGAACGGTCTGCAGTTTGCGGATGGAGATGTGGAATTTTACCGGAATCTGTTAGAAATGTTCATCAAAGAATACGAAGAAAAAAGAGAAAAAATACATACCACGGATATTGATGAATATTTTATAGCACAGGTACATGGGATCAAGGGAGAAGCCCGCGGCATCGGAGCGGAACGGCTTGGAAATCTGTTTGAAGAATTAGAAGAGACTGCAAAGCAGGGAAACAGCAGACAGGTTGAAGAACTTTTACCAGAAGCCATGCAGGAATGGGAGCGTATTGTTCGTCTCATACAGACGGTACTGTCCTGAATCAGAAAGAGATGAGCAAAACGCCATTCGCAAAAGGTACAGTCAGAAAGTAGCCGTAGGTTTCGCCAAAGAATTTTTGTATTCCTCAATAATACGGGCAGTTTCGGATTGTTTACGGATCGGAACCGGGATCAGGGAATTGTCCGACATAATTAAATCCTGATTTAAGAATCCGTCCACGAAATCCAGATTGACTAAATAACTGCGACCGCAGGAAAGAAAGTTTTTCGTATCTGCGAAAGCGTCTGCAAAACGACTTAAGCTTCCGGGTACGGAAAAGGTCTCTTTGCGTGTATGGAAGATCACAGTATGCCGTCCGGTCTCTAAATATAAAATATCAGAAAATGCGATTAAAAGCTCTTTGCCCTTCACGGAGACAGAGAGCTTTTTTTGAGCCGTTTGGATCAAAGCCTCACATCTTTGCATCGCCATCAGAAAATGTTCATGGGTAAAAGGTTTTTGCAGATAATAAAGCGCATGTACCTCATAGCTGTCCATGGCATGCTCGGTAGAAGAGGTAGTAAAGATAATGCCGCTTGTCACCTGCTGCCTGCGGAGCTCCCTGGCGACTTCCATGCCGTCTTTTCCCTCCATATAAATATCTAAGAAAAACAGATCCGGGATTTCCCGGTGTTTCTTCAGATACGAAAACATCTCATCACCGCTTGAAAAAGCAACCGTAGAAAAATCTGCACCAATCTCATTTTCATAAGCAGAAAGATGGTGCATCAGGCGTAGACAATCACTTTTTGAATCATCACAAATGTAGATCAGCATAACAGGCAACCCCCTTTTCTATCACAATCCATATCAGTAAAACATAAAAATAAATCACAAAAAATTTTTATAAATTATAGCATAATCACAAAAAAATGGATAGCCACGAATGACAAATAGGCATTTTTTTTGACAATCAGGCAGATAACATTGACGTATTGCCGGATATTTTTGATAATAAGACGAATGTATTATAATTCATATAATATAGGTATGAATTTTGTGTTGAAACCATTTTATGCCTATATGTGGAGCTTCGTGTTTGGCGTAGATCATACTGCATCAACTCAAATATCAAACACACATACACATAAAGGCATAAATGGTTTCAGACAAAAGTGACGAAATGAAATCACAAGGAGGAACATATGTATAAACCAACCAGACACAGTTACGAAAAAAGAATGAAAAATCAGCGTAGAAAGGCAAAAGCAGGACTTCTGTTAGCAACAACCTTAACAGCAGGAATGGCAGTAAATCCATGTCCGGCAGTTACCGGATTAGCGTCTTATTTGACCGGAACCGGAAATGTATCCGTGGTACAGGCGGCAGAGACACTCAGCATCAGCAAAGAGAATGTGACGAAGATCAATATCAGCGAACAGACACCGGAAGAGGTTTGGGGTGATATGCAGATTAAAATTGTATTAGATACACCGGGAACTTATCTTTTAGAGGGCAGCAATTATATCAATGAGTCCTATATCGATACGCAGATTACAGTTCCGGAAGGCGTAGAAGTCAATATCATCTTAGCAGACGGATTCTCGATCAACAATGATGATGCAAACTATGTTTGGGGTTGTGGTTACGCCAGGTCTACATTAGGAGTCAATCCATTTGTGATCAACGGAACAGCCAATCTCTATATTGACGGCAATGTGGCGATCAGTGGTCAGTCGACACAGACTAATTATTCTGATAAACAATATGTTCGTGGACTGTTTGCTGTCAGTGGAAAACTACATATCAAAGAGGTCAAAGAAGGAGCGGTGGTTACCTTAGAAAATGATGTCTTTGACAGGACAAAGTGGGAAAGTCAGCTGAGTCTGACACCGGGAATGTTTGATGGAAGCGGAACCGTTATCATAGAGGAAGGAACTTTTGATAGCAAAGAGATTTCTCATGGGGTCAATCTAAATACAACTAATATATCCCTGAGTACAATGGGAGACGATGAGAGCGAAGAAAAGTTTACTACAAGTGTGCAGAATTTTATTATAAACGGTGGAAATTATGGCGTAGTTGAGATATACGAAGCAAAACAACATAGTGATGATTATCTATATCAGACAAATCTGTTGATCAACAATGCGTCTTTGACAAGGGCAGTCTGCGATTCGGATAGAAACGCTTCAATTGAGTATGGAAGCTGCGCTGATGTAAAGGAAAATGAGACAGGAACAGGCTATATCATAACAAATACAAACCATGATTATGGAGCAGCAGATTATAGCTGGAGTGCGGATAAGAGTACCTGTACGGCAAGCAGGGTATGTCAGAAAGATAAGACACATATAGAGACAGAAAAAGCAACCGTAACCTCTGCAGTGACCACGCAGCCGACGTATGAAAAGACAGGAGTCCGTACTTATACGGCAGCCTTTAAAAATGCGGCATTTAGTACACAGACACAGACGGAAACCATTGCAAAGCGGGTAAAACCACAGGAAAATACACCGATCCAAACAAAGAAGACCAGCATCAAAAAGGCATCGGTAAAAGGTATTTCCAATAAGAACTACAATGGAAAATCCCAGAAGCAGTCGATCAAGGTCAAATTAGGCAAAAAGACATTAAAACAGGGAACCGATTATACCGTATCCTATAAAAATAATAAGAATATCGGAAAAGCGACCGTGACCATCAAAGGGAAAGGTAAATACGAAGGAAGCATCAAAAAGACCTTCCAGATTACCGTAGCAAAAGGAAAAACCTATACGGCAGGAAACTTTAAATACAAGATGACAAAAGCATCCACAAACGGAAAAGGAACCGTTACCCTTGCTGCAACCAAAAAGTCAAAATCCGATTCAAAGTTTACTTCCTGTAAAATAACGGATACCGTAAAGATCGGTGGTAAGACCTTTAAGGTGACAGCGATCGGAGATAACGCATTCAAGGGTTACAAGAAGTTAAAGACCATTACCATTGAGTCGAAAAACTTAAAGAGCGTAGGCAAGGATGCAGTTAAGAATATCCATAAAAAAGCAACGATCAAAGTACCGAAAGACAAAGTAAAGGCATACAAGAAGTTATTCAACAAAAAGACCGGATTTACTTCTAAGATGAAGATCAAAAAAGCGTAAAAAAATAGAAAGAACCGGAAACGGTGTCCGGAGTATCATACACAGAGGGCCGGGGCAGGGAAATCCTGTTACCGGTCCTCTTCTTACGCCAAGAAAGTTTGGCAAAAAGTTTGGTTTTGGTTTGGTTTACATGGAATGACCGTATACGCTATAATAAATGAGGTAAAAAAAGGAAAAGAACGGAAATTTTACATAGATGAGGAAGTGGTGGAAATAACGATAAGAACGGTAAGAAAAAGTAAAGACGAGGTGCATTACCCAAGACATGTCAAAGAGCTGTGTCAGATTATGGAAGAGGCGAAAGAGCAGGGACAGCTTCGGGCAGTCATGGAAGAGGAATTTAAAAAGCCGGTGTCTATGACCGGCATCTGGGAGTGCAGAAGTTATTTTCATATGGAAGATGAGAACGGTTATGAGGGTGACACAGTCCTGCTTTCCATCAGAGCGTTACTGGCAACAATGGAAGGAAAGTTAAAAGAGGCACGCTGTTATGCGGATATGTTGTGTGAAGCACCAGCGCCGGATGAAGAGGAACTGACGCGTGAGAAATTTTTTCGTCTGATTTTAGAAATGGTGCTTCCCGATACCACGGACAAACGTTTTTTTCAGATTGTATGTTTTCTGGAACGGATTCATACGAAGCCGATTCAAAGTCTGATACTTTCTGCATGCAGACCAAGCATTCTGGATGGATTTAGGGATTTCACACCCTATGGAAAATATTTAGTCAGCTATAAAGATGAGATTACGAAATCCGTGCAGACATTATATGGCAACAGCGGAAAAGGTGTCTATGAAGTTGCCTTAGCGGAATGGAATTACCAGAACAACAAATGTTTTGATGCATTAGTTTTAGTCACCGGAACAATTCCGTTGTTAGAGTCCGAGCAGGATGTACAGTGCCTGTTTGTGGCGATGGCGTTGCAGTTTCGGATACTTCTTGTCAACGGACAGACCAAGATGGCAGAGCCGTACATCAAAAAAATCCGGGAACGCATCCAAAGAGGCGGACGGGATGAGTTAGAGTCAAGTCTGGATGCATTAGAATGCCGAGCAGCCTTATATGGCGGAAATATGGAGCGTATCGAGGCGTGGTTAGAATATCAGGCACCGGATGAAAATAAAGAACTTTATATGATGGATATGTATGCTTATCTGATCAAGATCCGCTGTTATCTCTTAAATGGAAAGCATATGATGGCAATCGTATTAGCAAAACGTCTGATCAATTTGATCGAGCCGGTCAACAGGTATATGGATCTGTGTGAGTGCTATATGTTATCAGCCATGGCATGTTATAAGGCAAAAGATAACAAGCGTCTGTGCGAGGAGCTGCAAAAGGCATTAGACCTTGCAAAACAGTATGGATATTACCGCCTGTTAGCAGACGAGGGAGCCTGTATGGTAGAAATGTTAAAAATTTATCATAAAGAGGCAGGGGCAGACAGCTTTACGGAAAACGTGCTCGACCTTGCAGGCAGTGTAGCAAGTCATTTTCCGGATTACTTAAAGTCACCGGGAGAGCGTTACGGTGCTTTAACGGAGAGAGAAGCAGAGGTCTTACGCCTGATGGCAAGAGGCATGAGCAATGATATGATCGCAGAGGAATTAGACAAGAAAGTGGGAACCGTAAAATTTCATACGGCAAACATTTTTAAAAAGCTCAAGGTACAAAACCGGCAGCAGGCGGTAGAACGTGGCTATGAGATTGGATTTATAGGATTAGAAAAAGGAGGTACTGATGAGAAGAAAAAGTAAATTTATCATGATTCTGTTCGTATGCATGGTGGCTATGTTAGCCGGATGCGGACAGTCGAAAAAAGAACCGGATGATTATGCAACCAATAATGTGAAGAGTGAAAAGACAGACAGTGCGAAAAAGACATCAGAAGGGATAGCAAAGGACAAGATTAAAGTAGGTGTAGTCCATTTGTCTGACCCGGCAGAGGGCAGCGGTTACACTTATACACATGAACTGGGAATCCAGGGAATGCAGAAGAATCTCGGATTATCAGATGAACAGATCGTAAGAAAGAACAATGTAGATGATACTGATGCGCTGGCAACACAAAAGGCAATACAGGAGTGCATAGACGAAGGCTGCAATATTATCTTCGGTACAAGCTGGGGCTACATGGATGTGATGGAACAGATGGCAGAAGAGTATCCGGACATTTATTTTTGCCATGGAACCGGTTATAAGAGCAACGGAAAAAATTTTACGAACTATTTCGGACGCATCTATCAGGCGAGATACTTAAGCGGGATTGTTGCCGGAATGAATACAAAGACCAATAAGATCGGTTATGTGGCGGCGCAGGATTCCTCGAATTCAGAAGTGACAGGAGGGATTGATGCCTTTGCAATGGGAATCGCATCGGTAAACCCGGATGCAGAAGTATATGTAAAGATCACACATAGCTGGTATGCACCGGAGGCAGAAAAAGCGGCATCCCTGCAGCTTTTAGATATGGGCTGTGATGTTATGGCACAGCATTGCGATACACCGTATCCACAGACAACGGCACAGGATGCAGGAGTCTATGGAATCGGATACAACTCTGATATGCGAAAAGAGACACCGGATGCCTGCCTGTGCAGTGTAATATGGAACTGGAGTGCATATTATACTTCCGAGGTACAGAGTATCATAGATGGTACCTATGATGGAAAGAATTATTATGGTGGTATGGCAGAAGGATTGGTGGACATTACGGATTTGGCAGATTTTTGCGCCGATGGAACACAGGAAAAAGTAGATGAGGCAAGGGCAGAGATTTTATCCGGAAAATGCAATGTCTTTGATGGAAAGATTGAAACCAATACAGGGGATACAATTGGAAAGAAAGGTAAGACACTAGACGATGGTACCATCACGGGAGGTATCAATGGGTACTATAAAAACGTGAAGATTGTAGAGTAGGAGAGATACGGATGGAAAAGACAAATAAAAGACAGATAAGATTTGACTTAAAAAAGAAGATTTTAATGCTTGGGGTTCTTCCGGTCTTAGTATTGGGACTGATGGTTATCTTTATAGCACAAACCATTGTCAGGGATTCTCTGCTAAAAGAGATTAAAGATGCATTGCAGAGTGCGGCAACATCTACGTTTGCAGCGTATGACCAGAATTCAGGGGATTATATTAAGACGGAAAACGGAGAAATATGGAAAGGAAGCTACAATATTTCCAAGTCGGAAAGCCTTGTGGACAGTATCAAAGAAAAGACAGGATTAGAAGTGACTTTTTTCTATGGAAAAGACAGGATCATGACTTCTGCAAAGGATAAAAACGGAGACCGTATCTTAGGTTCTCCGGCGGGAGAGACCATCCAAAAAGAAGTCTTAGAAAAGGGAAAAGAATACTTCAGTGACTCCGTGTCCATAGACGGCACACTTCACTATGGTTACTATGTTCCGGTCTATCAGGGAGACAGCAAAAAACCGGTCGGCATGATCTTTGTGGGAGCAAATAAGGCGCAGAAGGATTCTGCGATCAATAAGATCATCAATACCGTGATCTTAGTGGTACTGATTGTAATGTTGCTCTGTATCGCAGTGGCAGCAGTGTTTGCTTTTAATTTTTCAAGAGCATTGAAAAAAGGGATCAATATGGTACAGTCCGTGTCCTCCGGTAATCTGAAAAATGAAATGGATACACAGTTGATAAAAAGGCAGGATGAACTCGGAGACTTATCAAAGGCGATCAGCAGCCTGCAGGAGGAAATGATCAAAAGTATTGCGAATATTGCAGGAAATGCAGAGGCGGTGCTGATGGCATCCGGAGAACTGGGCGAGACGGCAAGAGAGACCACAACTTCTATGCGGCAGGTAGAGGGAGCGATTGACAGCATCATGCAAAGTGCGGCAACGCAGGCAGAGATTTCCGACAAAGCGGCAAAGAATGTACATAGTATGGGTGAAAAAATTGAGCGGACCACAGAGGAGATGGAACAGATGCAGCAGAATGCAGATGCCATGTCCTGTGCAGAGAAACAGAATGTGGAAACCATCCGGGAACTGCTTGAAAGCAATAAAGAAGTGCAGGAACTGATACAGGAGATCGAAGCACAGACAGCAAAGACAAATGAATCGGTAGTACAGATCAAAGAAGCAACGGAAATCATTGCATCCATTGCTTCACAGACAAACCTCTTAAGTCTGAATGCGAGCATCGAAGCTGCAAGAGCAGGAGAAAGTGGAAAAGGCTTTGCGGTCGTTGCTACAGAAATCCAGCAGTTAGCAAGCAAGTCCAATGAGTCGAGTCAGAATATCTCTGATATTTTACAGCAGCTTACGGAGAACTCTGATCGTGCAGTAGAGACCATGGGAAAAGTTACAACGACGATAGAGGCACAGACCGAACATATCAAAGAGACCGAGACAATGACAGAAGCGGTTATGAAGAGAATTTTAGAATCCATAGAAGGAATGCAGGTAATCGCAGACAGCGTAGAGTATTTAGATGGGGCAAGAAAAGAAATCGTAGAGACCGTGTCAGAACTTTCAGAAATTGCAAAACAGAATGCAGCCACTACGCAGGAAGTATGTACGGCAGCCAATACCGTAACAGAGAATTTTGATATAGTATCCGGCAGTATGGAAGGCTTAAAAAATATTGCGGATGAATTAGAGGGAAGCATGAAGCATTTTCAGGTGTAACAGATAAAAAGTAAGAGGGAACAATATGTCAAAGAAGATATTACGATACACAGGAACATTTGCAGCAGTGCTTTGTCTGTTCTGGGCACTGCTGATACTTACGTCCCTGATACCAAACGGACAGATCAAAAAGAATCTGCAAAAAAGTGAAGAATTCTATAAGAGTGCAGAGGCATTTTCCTTTGAGCAGGGACAGAAGATGCATACGGTTTCCGATAACTATGCGGATGCGATCCTGTTAAACATCCTTTGGAACATTGACAGTAAGCAGCCGGTGCTGACCTCCTTAGACACCAAATACTGTGATGGTGGTGATTATGGTGTGAACTGGGGACTGCATCAGGCACTCAACGGAGAAAAAGCAAATTGTGATTATTCACGTTACTGGCATGGTTCGGTGATCTTTTTACGTCCGCTGTTACTGGTAACGGATGTGCAGGGCATTAAGAACATTGGACTTGCGGCAGTATTGCTGCTTGCAGTCTGCAATCTGTTGCTTTTGTTAAAGAAAAAACAATATTTTGTGGCAGTGTCTTTAACCTTCTCTCTGCTATGTATCCACATATGGGATGTCAGGCTCTCACTAGAATATCTGCCGGCATTTCTCGTCAGTCTGACGATGTGTCTGCTCTTTTTAGGGTTGGAAGAAACAGGAGACGATACACTGATGATGCTCTCGGTGCTCAGCGGAGTGTCCATAGCATTTTTTGATTTTTTAACATCCGAGACACTGGCAATTTTACTGCCATTGATCCTGGTGGTATTAGTCAGATGGCAGGACGGCAGGTTGGGAACTTTTTCGGAAAATATCAGGTGGCTGGTACGCTGTGTCAGCTGCTGGGGGATCTCCTATGTGATGACATTTCTCATAAAGTGGACAGCGGCATCCGTAGCAACCGGAGAAAATAAATTCCACTCAGCCATTCAGTCGGCAGGGGTGCGTTTTGCAGGTACCTCACAGGAAGAAAATCTGCCGTTATTCAAGCAGATCCCATATGCAGTATTTGCAAACCTCTCGACACTCTTTGGAGGGGAAGGTCGTGTGGATTTTGGGAAGATCCTGATCGGACTGCTCATAGCACTTCTGATCTTTGGCGGCGGGTATTATCTGCTCCATGGAAAAGAAAAACAAAAAGATGTCACCCGCACGGTGCTGGTATTAGGAGCAGTTCCGTATCTGCGGTATCTGATACTCAATAACCACTCGTATCTGCATGAGTTCTTTACCTACCGGGCACAGGCAGTTACGATCATCGCACTCTGTGCAGTAGTCTGGTGCAACCGCGAATCGCAGTTGTTTCGGGGAAAGACGCAGAGTTCAAAGGCGAAAAGTTCAAAAATGCAGGGAACGAAGAATGCGTCTGCAAAGAAAAAGGGAGGCAGGAAATAAAAAGTGAATGAAGTAGAATTTACCATCCTGATGCCCTGTCTGAATGAAGAAAAAACCATCGGTTACTGCATCCGCGAGGCAAAGAGTGCCATACGTCATTACGGGATATCTGCCGAGATACTGATCGCAGATAATGGCAGCAGTGATGCATCTAAAGAGATTGCAAAGAAAAACGGGGCAAGAGTCATAGAAGTACCCAAGAAAGGCTATGGCAATGCCGTGATCGGAGGGATCAGGGCTGCCAAAGGACGCTATATCATCATGGGTGACTGTGATAAAAGCTATGATTTTAAAGAGATCGGCAGGTTTATCCGTCCGCTTAGAAGTGGTAAACAGTTAGTTATGGGAAGCCGTTTTGCAGGCGGCATAGAACCGGGGGCAATGCCCTTAAGCCACCGTTATTTTGGAGTTCCACTGCTTTCGTTCCTTGGAAGGCTCCGTTATCGGACAAAAGTACAGGATTTTCACTGCGGACTTCGCGGGTTTGAAAAAGAGGCAGCATTAGCATTGGGGCTAAGCTGTGGAGGCATGGAGTTTGCAACGGAAATGATCGGAAAATTTGCCGGGTCGGGAGCAAAGATCGCACAGGTACCGGTTTCCCTGCGAAAAGACGGGCGGCAGGGACATTCCCATTTAAGGACGATACCGGATGGAATGAGGCATTTACGGTATTTATGCCGGAATATCCCACTTATGTAAGATAAGTGTTATTTATAGATAGAATGTTGTATACAAGAATGTGTTATATGCAAAAACAGAAAGGAGAATGTAAAAATGCAACAAATAAAACAGCGATGCAAAGGGCTGTTAGCCCTTGCATTGTCGATCATGATCGGTTTGACTATGATGCCGGTATCTGCTAAGGCAGCAGAAGACGAGTTAGAATATGGGCTGCTGACGTGGTATGCCCAGGAATATGGTGAAGACTATCGGTATTATGTGGAAAGTTATCCAGAGATTACGGTGAAATCAGGAACGACAGCAAAAGAGCTTGGCGCAGATACGGAAAAGACAGGATTGTCCGTAGCAGAGCAGGAAGAGATTGTCGGATGGAACATCTGGAAAACGGATAGCAGTGGAACTATTTATAATGGCGTTGCCACCGTAATAACAACAATCTATGATCAGGAGACTCTGAACGAAGAGGACTGGGAGAAAGCTTTTTATATACATTCGAGTGGTAGTTACACGCATGTGCCGGTATTAGAGCCGCTTTACCATAGCCATAGCATTGATACAACCGTATGGAAAAATAATGCAAAGCAGCATTGGCATGGATGTAAGGAAACATCAACATATGTCTATGTCAGAGAGATACCGGAAAATGGAGAAAAAGAGAATTTAGTTCCGAATACCTCACGCACGGATTATACCTGTGAGGAAGTATTTGACAAAGCGGATCATGTGGCAGCAGAAGGATATGAACATAATACCGATGCACACTGGCAGACATGTGATGTCTGCGGCTTTGTACTTAACAAAGCAGAACACAGCTGGGACAGCGGTGTGATCACAACTCCTGCAACAACAGAAAAAGAGGGAGTAAAGACCTATATCTGCACGGTCTGCAAAGCAACCAAGACAGAGGCAGTGCCAAAGGTAGCGAAACCAACGACACTGACAACGCCAACGACCAAACAGAGTCTGTCCAAGGCACAGATCACAGGGCTCAGCAGCAAGACCTATAATGGAAAAGCACAGACCCAGTCAAAGCTGAAAGTGATCTGTGAAGGCAAGACATTAAA
>DNUZ01000006.1:0-38803 GCA_003507655.1 Lachnospiraceae bacterium
CTAAGATTTACTAATTTTCTCCCAAAGTCACAAAAGCAGTCCCGGTTTTGTGCAAGTTGCCAGCCACTAAGTTGTGAGCCGCCTTCTGACACCCTGATCCTATAGAGTAAAAAAGGCACGCAAAGCGTGCCATACAGAACAAAATAGTTTGTGGCTTTTGCATATAGGAGCATCGGTCACAAAAAAATAGAAAATCAGAGGATTTTCTATCGAATCCCTAGTTTTGTTTAGAGACAGGATGGTCACGAACTGTCTTATGCAATTATTTTTTACGAGGGATATTATAGACGGTGGTCGCAAATTTGTCAATAAAAAAACAAAATCTTATGTTATACTAAGAAAGATAAGAGGCAATGAACGGAGAGAATGTATGAAAAAGAGAGATTTTCTGATCTTAAGCATCATTATTGTAGCTGCCATCGTGTTAGGAGCACTCTGTGGCAGGCTGGTATTGAACCGGGTTGTATGAAAAAAATATTAAAATATCTGCTGTTTGTTCTGACATTCTGTGTCGTCTTTTTTATCAGTTTTAAAATCAATATCCATCGGTTAGAATTTGCTCCTATGAAGCTGATGGAAACAGAGTGGGATGACAGTGTCGGAACGGTTTATGTGGATTTAGATTATGAGAATGAAAACGGAAATACCTACAATCTGTATGTTCCGGCAAATCTGGACAAAGAAAAAGAACAGTATCTGATCTTATATATCCACGGTGGAAGTTTTAATTCCGGTGCTAAAGGTGATGGAGATATCTGGTGCAGATATTATGCGTCAAAGGGATATCTTACGGCAAGTGTAGATTATACGCTGCAGAACCAGGGAAAAGAGGCATCTTTATTTCTGATGAATGAAGAAATCGAAAATGCAGTAAAAGCCATTAAAAAAGAGACAGAAGAATTGGGATACCGGGTCACCGGCATGGCAGCCAGTGGAGTGTCTGCGGGCGGAACACTGGCGATGAATCTGGCTTATGGTGGCAATTCTGCCATACCGGTCAGATTTGTATTTGAGTTGGCAGCACCGACTTATTTTGTGGCAGAGGACTGGGGCAGTCTGATGAAATCGGACAATTTAGGATCAGAAGAAGAATTTTACCGGATGATGACCGGAAAGGAACTGAGTGCGCAGGAATACCGGCAGGAAATAAAAAAAATATCACCGACATGTTTGGTCGGTGAGGATTCCGTACCGACACTGATCGGGTACGGGCTGAAAGACCACTGTGTTCCGGCAGATCAGAAAGAATACCTGATCGATGCATTGGAAAAGAATGGGGTATCGTATGATTATGTCGAGTTCCCACATTCAAATCATCTGTTATATGGAGATTTGGACAAAATGCAGACATTTATGGATTTATCCTTGGAATACTGCAAAAAATATTTTCAATAGAAAAAAGCAGGATTGTAGAAAGATACAAAAGGAGTAGTAAGTTACAATGGAAGAAAAAGCATTAGCAGGCGACTTTACGCAGGGAAGTATTGCGAATAAGCTGATACGTTTTATGATACCGATCTTAGGAGCATTGGTATTGCAGGCAATGTATGGAGCGGTGGACCTTTTAGTAGTCGGACAGTTTGGAACAGATGCCGGGATCTCGGCAGTATCGACAGGAAGTAATGTCATTAATCTGGTGACATTCGTAATTTCCGAGCTGACGATGGGTGTGACGGTTTTGATCGGACGTTATTTAGGAGAGAACAGAAATGAACGGATCGGAAAAGTCATCGGTGGTGCGATCGTATTTTTTGCCATTATGGCTGCGGTACTGATGGTATTACTGCTGGCATTTGCCCCGCAGTTTGCCTCCTGGCTGAATGCCCCAAAAGAAGCGTATGATCTGACCGTTACTTATATCAGGATCTGCGGAGCGGGTATCTTATTCGTAGTAGCATATAATGTGATCAGCGGAATTTTTCGTGGACTTGGAAATTCCAGACTGCCGTTGATCTTTGTGGCGATCGCATGTGTGGTCAATATTGTAGGGGATTTAGTCTTTGTAGCCGTTTTTAAAATGAATGTGGCAGGTGCGGCATTAGCGACGATCTTAGCGCAGCTTGTCAGTGTGGTCATGTCCCTGGCAATTATAAAAAAACAGCAGTTTCCGTTTCATTTTTCCAAAAAGGATATCTGCTTTACTTCCGAGATCCGCAACTTTTTAAAAGTGGGATTCCCAATCGCATTACAGGAATTTTTGACAAACATCTCATTTTTGATCCTGTGTGCGATCATCAACGGAATGGGATTAGAGGCATCTTCCGGCTATGGAATTGCACAGAAGGTAGTATCGTTTATCATGCTGATCCCATCCTCACTGATGCAGTCCATGTCAGCTTTTGTGGCACAGAATGTCGGAGCAGGAAAAGAGGACCGGGCAAGAAAAGCAATGCGTACCGGAATGTTGTTAGGAGTCACGATCGGAATCTTTGTATCGGCACTCAGTTTTTTCAGAGGCGATATTCCATCCGCACTCTTTACAGGAAATCAGGCATTCATAGCAAGATCGGCAGAGTACCTGAAGGGATTTGCCCCGGAAGCGATCCTGACCTGTCTGGTATTCAGTTATATCGGGTATTTTAACGGACATGGAAAGACAATCCCGGTTATGGTACAGGGGATCAGCGCATCCTTTTTAGTGCGTGTCCCGCTTTCTTATCTGTTCAGTATACAAAAAGGTGCGACCTTAACAACGATCGGTTATGCCGTTCCATTGGCATCCGTTTACGGGATCATCTTTTTTACAATATGTTATCTGGTATTTTTAAGAAAAATGAAGAAGTGAAAAAAGAACGCCACATCCTAACCGATGTGGCGTTTAATTGCGTCAAAACTTTCTTTACTGATGACATGTTCCATCTTGCATGCATCCTGTGCAGCGATTTCTTTATCCACGCCAAGCGTCTCTAACCAGGTAGAGAGCAGAGTGTGACGTTCATAGATCATTTCTGCAATTTCCATTCCACTGTCTGTCAAAGTGATAAAACCGGAATCCGATACAAGAATATATCCGTTTTCGCGCAGGTTCTTCATTGCAACGCTGACGCTTGATTTCTTAAATCCCATCTCATTGGCGATATCTACAGACCGGACAACCGGAAGGGAATGGCTGAGAACTAAGATCGTTTCTAAATAGTTTTCTGCTGATTCGTTCATTGTCATGTGCAAAACCCTCCTCATTTGATATATTATAGCATACCTTAAGGTAGTTAATCAAACTTACTTTTTGAGAAAAAGTTATCAATAAAGTTCTTGACAACTAATGATAGTTAGCATATACTAACATCAAAATAAATGAAAATCATTATCAATTAGTCTTACAGAAAAGGAAAAGAGGATGATGAGTATGCCATTAACGATGGTGCCGACAGGCGAACCAAATGTAATCAAAAAAATTGGTGGAAAAGAGGAAACAAGAAGATTCCTTGAGAATCTTGGTTTCGTAACCGGAGGAATGGTTACGGTCGTATCTGAGATTGGCGGCAACATGATTGTGAATGTAAAAGATTCCAGAGTCGCAATCGGAAAGGATATGGCAAATAAAATCTTAGTGTAAGAAAGAGGAGTGAACATGGCAACTTTAAGGGATGTACCGTGTGGAAAAACGGTCAAAGTCAAAAAACTTGCCGGAGAAGGTCCGGTAAAAAGACGTATCATGGATATGGGAATCACAAAAGGTGTGGACGTATATGTCCGTAAGGTAGCACCATTAGGTGATCCGGTGGAAGTTACCGTAAGAGGTTACGAATTATCTTTGCGAAAAGCAGACGCAGAAATGATCGAAGTTGAGGGCTAAATTTTTTTGCCCATAGGTTAGTAAAAACTAACAAATAATAGTTAAAACCAACAGAAATCAGGCATAACCAATCGCAATGAGATAAAATAGGAAAAGGAGTTTTAGAGAATGGCAGTAAAAATTGCGTTAGCGGGTAACCCGAACAGCGGAAAAACAACATTGTTCAACGCATTGACAGGTTCTAACCAGTTCGTTGGAAACTGGCCGGGTGTAACCGTAGAGAAAAAAGAAGGAAAATTAAAAGGTCATAAGGATGTTGTTATCATGGACCTTCCGGGTATCTACTCTTTGTCACCATATACATTAGAAGAAGTAGTGGCAAGAAATTACCTGATCAATGAGAGACCGGATGTGATCTTAAACATCGTAGACGGTACAAATATCGAAAGAAACTTGTATCTTAGCACACAGTTGATGGAACTTGGTATTCCGGTCATTATGGCAGTCAACATGATGGATGTCGTAGAGAAAAACGGTGATAAGATACATATCAATAAGTTAAGTGAAAAACTCGGTTGTGAAGTCGTTGAGATCTCTGCATTAAAAGGCACGGGAATTTCAAAGGCAGCAGAAAAAGCAGTCGCATTAGCTCAGAAAAAGACAGCAAATGCAAGAGTACACGAGTTTGACGCTGTAGTGGAAAAAGCAGTTGAAGATGTAGAGAACAGACTTGACAGCGGTGTTCCACAGGAGCAGAAACGTTTCTTTGCCATCAAATTATTAGAGAAAGATGACAAGATCCAGGAGCAGATGAAAGTAGTTCCGGATGTTTCTGACATCATCAAACAGTTAGAGGACAGCTTAGATGATGATACCGAGAGTATTATCACAAATGAGCGTTATGTATACATTTCTTCCATTATTGGAGATTGCTGTACAAAGAATAAAAAATCAGAACTGTCCGTATCGGATAAGATTGACAGAATTGTAACAAACAGATGGGCAGCATTACCGATCTTTGCAGCAGTTATGTTTGTTGTATACTATGTATCCGTTACAACAGTCGGAGCACTTCTTACCGACTGGACCAATGATACACTCTTTGGTGAGTGGATCGTTCCGGGTGTTACAAGCGCATTAGAGAGTATTCACTGTGCAGACTGGCTTACAAGCCTGATCGCAGACGGAGTAGTCGGCGGAGTTGGAGCAGTTCTTGGATTCGTTCCACAGATGTTAGTACTGTTCATTTTCCTTGCATTCTTAGAGTCCTGTGGATACATGGCGAGAGTTGCATTTATCATGGACAGAATTTTCCGTAAATTCGGACTTTCCGGTAAATCCTTTATCCCGATGCTGATCGGTAGCGGATGTGGAGTTCCTGGTGTTATGGCTTCCCGTACCATCGAGAACGACAGAGACCGTAAGATGACCGTTATGACCACAACCTTCGTTCCTTGTGGCGCAAAACTTCCGATCATTGCATTGATCGCAGGAGCATTCTTCGATAATGCAGGATGGGTTTCCTGGAGTGCATACTTCGTAGGAATCGCAGCAATCATTTGCTCAGGTATTATTTTAAAGAAAACAAAAATGTTCGCAGGAGAGCCTGCACCATTCGTAATGGAGCTTCCGGCATACCATATGCCAACTGTTGGAAATGTACTCCGCAGCATGTGGGAGCGTGGATGGTCCTTCATTAAAAAAGCAGGAACAATCATTTTACTTTCTACCATCATACTCTGGTTCTTACAGGGATTCGGCTGGGTAGACGGCAGCTTCACAATGTTAGAAGCAGAGCAGTTAGACGACAGTATCTTAGCAGCAATCGGTGGCGTGATCGCACCAATCTTTGCACCACTTGGCTGGGGTAACTGGAAAATGGCAGTCGCAGCAGTAACAGGACTGATCGCAAAAGAGAACGTAGTAGCAACCTTCGGTGTACTCTTTGGATTTGCAGAAGTTGCAGAAGACGGAGCAGAGATCTGGGGAACACTGGCAACAACCATGACAGCAGTAGCAGCATACTCCTTCTTGGTATTCAACCTCTTATGCGCACCTTGCTTCGCAGCTATGGGAGCGATCAAACGTGAGATGAACAATACAAAATGGTTCTGGTTTGCAATCGGATATCAGACACTCTTAGCATATGTCGTATCACTTTGTGTATACCAGATCGGTACATTAGTTACAACCGGAGCATTCGGAGTAGGAACTGTTGTTGCATTCTTATTCATCATCGGATTCATTTATCTGCTGTTCAGACCATACAAAGAGAGTGAGACCTTAGAGGTTCACATGAAAGGAATGGCAGGAGCAAAATAGTAACAGACAACAATTCATCACAGAACGTGTAACAGGAGGCGCATGATATGGGAACAGTGATAGTAGGGCTTGCATTAGCAACAGTTGTAGGATTAGTTATCAGAAGTATGGTAAAAGACAAAAAGGCAGGAAAATCCTTACAGTGCGGATGTGACTGCGAACACTGCGGAGGACATTGTTCACATGAATAAAGAGGTTAGAAATTACCGCAGGACTAAGATGCAGAAAGAGCATATTGTTGAGACTTTGCGGGAAAAAGGATGCCGAATTACAAAACAGCGCCTGATGTTGATAGACATCATCTTAGAAGAAGAATGCCAGAGCTGCAAAGAGATTTATTATAAAGCAGTGAAGGCAGATGCAAAAATCGGAACGGCAACGGTCTACCGGATGGTAAATACCTTAGAGGAGATCGGAGCCATTACCAGAAACAGCATGTATCAGATTGCCTGTGCAAGGGAATGTGAAATAGAGGATGCCTGCACGGTAGAGTTAGACGATGATACGATTTATCATCTTTCTGCAAAAAAATGGAACACTGTGGTACGCGAAGGATTAAAAGCGTGTGGCTACATGGACACACAGAATATCCGGGCTGTAACCGTCAGACAGTGTGAATGTGCAGGGGAATTCTCCTAGTAAAAAAGAACCAAATAAAGAATAAGGCTGCCGTATCTGTGGTAATCACAGATGCGGCAGCCTTTTTGGTATTAGAAAATAATTTTTGGTTTATACTTTTATTGAGAAAAACTCCCCATTAAAGGACTTGATTTTTTTACGAAAGTTAGATAATATGTACTCAAGTTAGAAATAACTAACTAAGAAGGGAGACGGAATGAGCAAAGAAGTATTTCAGTTGGTTGGAGAAATGGACCGCGAAGATTTGCAGACACAGCTTGCACTCCAGTGTGCACCGCTTTTAATGGGAATTAAAATGTCAAATCTTCTGATCGTACCAAACCGGAATGTGTTAGATGTCTATGAACTGTTCAAAGATACCTATATCAGTGTGGAACTGATCTACATGTCAGAACAGAAGACAATGTTTTTACTCTACCGCAGGGAAGAACTGGATATTTATCTTGAGTCAGCAACGACGAAAGAGGTCATGGAACTTTTCGGATACCGGGGAATGACACCTGTTGAAATACGAAGAGAGCTGATTCACAGATATGAAAAATATGCGGAAGGAAACGGTATGTTCCCACATGAGATGGGCGTGCTGTTAGGATATCCGACAGAAGATGTTCTGGGATTTATTGAAAACCAGGGTAAAAATTATCTCTATGCGGGATACTGGAAAGTATATGGAAACCTCATGGAGACCAAAGCTCTTTTTGAAGAGTACAACAAAGCTAAGGAACATGTGATCACAATGGTATCACAGGGAATAGAAATAAGGAGGATTTTAAAATGAGCAAGATTACAGTAGCATACTGGTCAGGAACAGGTAACACAGAGGCAATGGCAGAGGCAGTAGGAGAAGGAATCAAAGCAGCAGGAAAAGAATGTGCGGTTGTTTCCATTTCAGATATCTCTGCATCTGATTTAGAGGGAGAGACATCTTTTGCACTCGGATGCCCGGCAATGGGAGCAGAAGTATTAGAAGAAGGCGAGATGGAGCCTTTCGTAGAAGAAGTAGAAAAATTTGCAAAAGGAAAAAATATTGCACTGTTCGGTTCTTACGGCTGGGGCGATGGTGAATGGATGCGTGAATGGGAATCCAGAATGTTAGATGCAGGCGCAAACGTATTAAACAGAGAAGGACTTATCTGCCATGAGACACCGGATGATGATGCATTAGAAGATTGCAGAAGTCTTGGAAAACAGTTGGCATCTTTATAAGGAGATGATTTTTAATGAGCGTAGTAATTGTCGGAGGCCATGACCGTATGGTACAGCAGTATAAGCAGGTCTGCAAAGCGCATCGCTGCAAAGCAAAGGTGTTTACAAAAAAAGCAGGCAATCTCGGAAACCAGATCGGAAGTCCGGATGCCATTATTATTTTTACAAATACCGTATCGCATCAGATGGTAAAATCAGCAGTGACCGAAGCAGAAAAGGCAAATGCAGATGTAATCCGCTGCCATACGAGCAGTAAAAGTGCATTAAACGATATTCTTGAAAAATTAAAATAAGTCAATGTAAGTGATTAAATTTAATCATTCTCAAACACGCATTTTTATGGTAGGATGGGTACATGGTAAAAAGCTGTGAAGAGGAATAGTAACTGCCCATCATTTTTCCAGAAAGCTGTCGGAGGATGCGAGACAGCAAAATGCGGACGGTGAACTCGCCTTGAAGCTGCGGACTGAACAGGTCAGTAAAGCCTCAGTAACAGAAGAACAAATCTTTGTTACAGCTTAACAGACAGTAGGTTTCGCCGGAAGCCCACCGTTAAAGGGGAACGGCATGATAGTGCCAAAGAGAGCGTACTGATTACAGTACGAAGTAGAGTGGTAACGCGAAAGAATAATCTTCCGTCTCTACACCGCGAGGTGTCGGGACGGATTTTTTTGTGTAAAGATTAAGAGGCAGAATTGTATTCAACCACAGAGTTCCGTGGATTGCACAAGGAAAACTGGAATATTTCATTTGTATAATCCACCAGATATAATTTAAAATACAATTCTGACATCTGAATCTTTAGAGAGAGTTCAATATAGGAGGATATCATCATGGAACATGTACAAAAATATGAAAGACAATACTTTATGCCACCGGTCTGCGAATATGACTGGGTCAAAAAAGATTACATTGATAAAGCACCGATCTGGTGTTCCGTCGACTTAAGAGACGGAAACCAGGCATTGATCGAGCCAATGAGCTTAGAAGAAAAATTGGAATTTTTCGAGATGTTAGTAAAGATCGGCTTCAAAGAGATCGAAGTCGGATTCCCGGCAGCATCCGAGACAGAATATGATTTTATGCGGGCGCTGATCGACCGCAATATGATACCGGACGATGTGACCGTTCAGGTCTTAACACAGGCAAGAGAGCATATCATCCGTAAGACCTTCGAGGCAGTCAAAGGTGCGCCACATGCCGTAATACATCTGTACAACTCCACTTCCGTAGCACAGCGTGAGCAGGTATTTAAAAAGAGCAAAGAAGAAATCTTACAGATCGCAGTTGACGGAGCAAAACTTTTAAAGACACTTGCAGATGAGACCGAGGGTAATTTTTCCTTCCAGTACAGCCCGGAGAGTTTTCCGGGAACAGAAGTGGACTATGCAGTGGATGTCTGCAATGCCGTGTTAGATGTCTGGAAACCGGATGCAGCAAATAAAGCGATCATCAACATACCGACCACAGTAGAAAATGCAATGCCGCATGTATTTGCCACTCAGGTAGAATACATCAACAAACATCTGAAATATCGTGACGGAGTGATCCTCTGTCTGCATCCGCACAACGACCGCGGCTGCGGAGTCAGTGATGCAGAGCTTGGAATCCTTGCAGGAGCCGAGCGTATCGAGGGAACCCTGTTTGGAAACGGTGAGCGTACCGGAAACGTAGATATCATCACACTTGCCATGAATATGTTTTCACACGGAGTCGATCCGGGACTGGATTTCAGCAATATGACAAAGATCCGTGAAACGTATGAGAGACTGACCAGAATGCATGTAGATCCTCGTCAGCCGTATGCCGGAGATTTGGTATTCACTGCATTTTCCGGTTCACATCAGGATGCGATCGCCAAAGGAATGGCTTGCTTAAAAGATAAAGAACATAACAAATGGACCGTTCCATATCTGCCGATCGACCCGATGGATGTCGGACGTACTTATGATGCAGATGTGATCCGTATCAACAGCCAGTCCGGAAAGGGCGGAGTCAACTACATCTTAAAACAGAACTTTGGAATCTCACTGCCCGAAAAAATGCGTGAGGAAGTCGGCTATGCAGTTAAACATGTTTCAGATGAAGAGCACAAAGAACTTTCACCACAGTGGGTATATGATATCTTTGAAGATCATTATGTAAATCACACACCATATTTCTGTATTTCCGAGTGCAGCTTTGCACAGGTAGACGGGATCATGGCAGAGGCAACGATCAACTGCGGAGACAAGAGTGCAGTGGTAGATGCAAACGGAAACGGACGTTTAGATGCAGTCAGCAATGCCATCAAGCAGTATTTTGGGATCAGCTATGAACTTTCCGTATACGAAGAACATGCACTTTCCCATGGTTCCTCCTCAAAGGCAGTTGCCTATGTAGGGATCACCTGTAATGGAAAATCCTACTGGGGCGCAGGAATGGACGAAGATATCATCAAAGCATCTATCCATGCACTGACCGTTGCAGTCAACAAACTGCCACAGATACAGTCCGATGAAAAATGCTTAGATGAGCGCCTGGTAGCAATGATGAATTATATGCAGACGAACTACCAGACCGTTACCTTAGAGGGAATGGCACAGCAGTTCCACCTGTCAACACCATATATTTCCAAATATATCAAAGAAAAATCAGGAAAAACTTTTGGAGAACAGGTGATAGCGATCCGCATGAAACGTGCAAAGACACTTTTGAAAAACGGAAACATGACTGTAGAGAATATCTCCCATGCAGTCGGTTATCAGAATGTGGAGAATTTCAGCCGCCAGTTTAAAAAGAATTTTCAGATGACACCGGTGCAGTACCGCAACCAGAACCGTGTTTCTTAAACCTTTTTAAAGATTTTGTGATTTCATGGAAAAACTGAGAAAAATGTGTTAAATTATGAACGGTAAAAATCCGAACAGAGGAGGAGTGAAATCATGGCAGGAAAAAGAAAGAAGAAAAAAGGTCTTATCGTACTCATCGTTGTATTAGTCATTTTAGTAGCAGCAATCTGGGCAGGCAAAACGTTTGTCTATGACAAGGCAAAGGAAAAAGTAACGTCAGCCGTTGCGGAAAAGATGATAGAGGAACAGGTGCAAAATGACTCTACAGGTCAGTTGCAAAACGCACAGGATATTTATAATTCCATGAGCGAAGAGGATAAGCAGACGGTCAATGATATGATAGAGAGCAAGGTATCGCCACAGACCATTTCAGATGTCAGCAAATATGCAAAAGATCAGGACAAAGAAGGTTTGAAACAGTACGTCAAAGAGAAGTTTACCGAGAGCGAGATCCGGCAGATGAAAGACCTCTATAACAAATACAAATAGAGAAACAGAAATAAGTATCAAAGAAAAACATCAAAAAATATAAAAGAAAAATCCTCATAAAACAGAGACATAAGATCAAACTGTTTTATGGGGATTTTCGTTATTTAGATCCTTGCATGGAAGATCAGAAATCTTTTCTCGATTCCAACGCCTCCCGGAAACTCGGATGACAGTTCTCATTTTTCATGATCTCTTTTCCACGTTCCATATTGCAGGTGATCCCGGCAAGTCTTGAGCAGTCAAAACCAATGCGGTCAGAAAAACGGGAATAGTAGATGTGGAACACAGGTTCTGTTCCGGCAAAGAATTCCGACCACGAACCGGTAGAAGCAATACACTTAAAAATCTTTGTTAAGCATTTGTCAATCTCATCACTCATATCCATGCCTTCCACTTCTTTGGAAAAGTGGTCAAAAAAGCAGGCAGCTAATTCAAACGCAATGGCAGAGGTATTTGCCTCCGATAAGGATTGCAGGATCGCAAGGCGCAAAGCCTCTAACTCCACAGCTTCTTCAGATTCATTTTTTGAGCGGTAATTTGTGACGCAGTCATTATCCACCCTGGCATAGATGTCGATCAGCTCATCAATGGAAAAAGTGCCCATGCCATAGGCACGGTTGAATACATCATCAAATCTGCCCTCGCGGTTAGCTTCTAATAATTCCTCAATAAATTCTTCATATTGTTCTGTATTATCTACAAATTCATCAAACATAAGAAACCTCCTTCGTACATAAAAAACATTATAAAGGAAACCGTACCTTTTTAAAAGATAGAATTTGCATATTGCATTTCGGAACGCATTTTTTTATACTGAAAGCAAGAGGTTTTGTACAAAGGAGAGAACGATGGAACAATTACAGGAAACCTATGAAGCAGGCGGATTTGTATTTCGGACAAAAAAAGAAGCAGAGCTTGCACAGCGTGAGATAGAAGGAACGAAATATCTGCGTCAAAAACTCGATATGGAGAATCCGAACGCAGTCTTTTCCATATATCAGAATCTGATCGAACAGGATTTATTTGAAACACCGGTCGGTTATTGCTTTTTAAAGGAACTCAGAGATTATCTGCTGATGATCCCGGCAATTTCAAATGAGGAGGTTTTAGCAATTCCCATCCGGTATCCGCAGACAGAGGAAGAAGAGAAAAAGCAGAAGAAAGAGCAGAAAAAAGAAGAACAGCGAAAAGAGCGGCAGAAGGAAAAAGAAAAGGCAAAAAACAGAAAAGAACAAAAAAAAGAAGGAAAGAATTATAAGGGACGTTGTCAGTTCTTTATGGTCACATCCCTGATTCTCTTGATTTCTGTTGTGTCCATGATGCTGTTAGCGGCAACCTCCGACAATGTAAATATTTTAAATTATGAGAATAAACTGATCGACAAATATTCTTCCTGGGAGCAGGAATTAGAAGAACGAGAGCAGGCAGTCAAAGAGCAGGAACAGGCATTAGAGGAAAAATAGTACGATCAGCAGCTGTTTCACATTTTTAACATAATTCTTTTTTATAATAAGCATACTACTAAGAATATCAGGAGGCAGGATCATGGAACGCTTAAAAATACTGGTTGTGGACGATGAGAGCCGCATGAGAAAACTGGTCAGGGATTTTTTGGTAAAAAAGGATTTTGAAGTATTAGAAGCCGGCGATGGCGAAGAAGCGCTGGATGTCTTTTATAATGAAAAAAATATAGCACTGGTCATTTTAGATGTAATGATGCCAAAGATCAATGGCTGGGATGTGTGCAGGGAAATCCGTGAGAATTCCAAGGTGCCGATCATCATGTTAACGGCAAAAGGCGCAGAGAATGATGAACTGCTCGGATTTGAGTTGGGTGTGGACGAGTATATTTCAAAACCATTCAGCCCGAAAATATTAGTTGCAAGAGTGGAAGCCATTCTTCGCAGGGCAAATAAATACAGTGCAAACGATACAATCGAATTTGAAGGGATCGTTGTGGACAAGGCGGCACATCAGGTCACCGTGGACGGAAAACCAATCGAATTAAGCTATAAGGAATTTGAACTGCTGACCTATTTTGTGGAAAATGCAGGAATAGCGCTATCGAGAGAAAAGATTTTGAATAACGTATGGAACTATGACTATTTTGGAGATGCAAGAACGATCGATACCCATGTAAAAAAACTGAGAAGCAAGTTAGGCGACAAGGGCGAATATATCAAGACCGTCTGGGGTATGGGATACAAGCTCGAAGTATAAAGGCGGAAGCGGTATGAAGAAAAAATATTCAATTACGAGAAACATAGCATATACGATGATAGGGATGGTAACCGGCACAGTATTACTGTGCTGGTTTTTGAATAGCACCTTTTTGGAGTCTTTTTATACCGTCAATAAAGAAAATGCCTTATTAGAAGGTTTTCACACGATCGATAAAGCGGTCATCAACGACACTTTTGAAAGTGATGAATTCGACATTGCTTTTGAACGGATCTGCAGCAATGGAAACATCTCGATACTGGTGTTGAGTCCGGATGCACAGGTATTGCGTTCTTCGGCGGGCAATAGTGAAAAATTAAAAAATCAGTTCTATGGGGCATTATATGAAAGTTCCAATAAGCATGCATCCGAGGTCATCAAGACAACGGATAACTACATCATCGAAAAACAGCAGGACAGCCGGTTAGAAGCCGATTATCTGGTGCTGTGGGGGACTTTAGAAGACGGCAATCTGGTATTAATGCGTACCGCATTGGCAAGTATCAAAGAGAGCGTTATGATCGCCAATGAATTCTTAGCATATGTTGCGGTCATGGCAACGGTCTGCTGTGCCATTCTGGCAATCTTTGTCAGCCGTCGGATCACGGGACCGATCCTGCAGCTTACAAAAATCTCAAAAAGAATGGCAGAGCTGGATTTTGATGCAAAATATAAGCCGAACAAACGCCAGAATGAGGTGGATGAGTTAGGCGAACATATGAATATGCTGTCAGCCACGTTAGAGACTACTATTTCAGAATTAAAGAGTGCGAACAACGAACTGAAAAAAGACATAGAGAAAAAAGAAGAGATCGACCGGATGCGCAAAGAATTCCTATCCAATGTATCCCATGAATTAAAGACGCCATTAGCACTGATACAGGGATATGCGGAAGGACTTCAGGAGTGTATTAATGATGACGAAGAGAGCAGGGATTTTTATTGCGAAGTCATTATGGATGAAGCCGATAAGATGAATCAGATGGTCAAAAAACTCCTGACGCTGAACCAGTTAGAGTTTGGCAATGACACCCTGACCATGGAGAGGTTTGATCTGACCGAATTAGTTAAAGGTGTAGTAACCTCTTCGGGGATTTTATTAAAACAAAAAGAGATTACCGTAACTTATCCGGAAGAGTCCGTCTGTGTCTGGGCAGATGAATTTAAAGTCGAAGAAGTCATGACAAATTATTTGAGCAATGCGATCAACCATGCGGATTTTGAAAAACGCATAGAGATCACTTACGAGAAAAAAGAGGACAGTGTCAGAGTCTGCGTATTCAATACCGGAAATCAGATCCCGGAAGAAGATCTGCCAAATATCTGGGACAAGTTTTACAAAGTGGATAAGGCAAGAACCAGAGAGTACGGGGGCAGCGGTATCGGGCTTTCCATCGTCAAAGCGATCATGGAATCCCACCACCGGGAATGTGGAGCAAAGAACCGGGAAAATGGTGTGGAATTCTGGTTTGAATTAGACAGGGATTGTGCGAATAATAGTTGATAAGTTGTAAAAAATCTGTTAACATCATAAGAAGAGAGATACGATTTTAAGGAGAGGATCATGGGACGGAAAAAAGGACTGGTCAGTATATTGCTCTGCGGAGTCATGCTATCGACTGCGGGATGTGGAACAAAGCCATATGATCTGTCAAGCGAAGAACAGGAGAAGGTTGCAGCCTATGCAGCACATGTTGTAACCAGATATAATGACAGACAGGATGAAGGACTTATCAAGATCCAGCAGGAGGATCTTTCAAAAGAAGATACAACAGAGTCTAAGGAACAACAGACTGATACAAAGGACAAGCAGGAGACTTCAGCGGACCCTGCAAAGAATACAACTGCAGATGCAGAAAAACCAAAGACAGAAACAGTATCTTTGCGACAGGCATTAAAGTTAGAAGATGGACTGGATGCGTCATTTGAAAACTATGATGTGACAGATTCCTATGTAGAGTCAGATTATTTTGCCATGAATGCAACAGCCGGAAAGACATTTCTGGTAGTACATGTTAATCTGAAAGCAACAGGCGGGGATATCGAATGTGATATGCTCAAAAAGAATCTGAAATACAGAGTCGTGATCAACGGCGACAAGACAGTTGCCGCACAGACCAGCATTCTTTTGAATGATTTGGGAACCTATCAGGGAACGATCGCAGGAGGCAGCGCACAGGAATGTGTACTCCTGTTTGAAACAGAAAAACAGAATGTAGAAAATATTACTTCTTTACAGTTAAAAGTATCGGATGGAAGCACATCAACTGTTTCCGAATTGCAATGATTACAGAAATTACAAAAAAGAATGAGCTTTTTCGGAAAAAATCGTGCAAATTATCTGAATGTCTGATATAATGTGAATAAGTATAGTGAGCAACTCGAGAGGAGAACGGATATGGATACAAATATTCTATTAGAGAACGGAACAAATGAGTTGGAAGTGTTGGAATTTACACTGGGCAAGAATCATTATGGAATTAACGTTGCCAAAATCCGTGAGATTTTGTCATATCAGCCGGTCACACCGATTCCAAATGCAAATCCTAGTGTTGAAGGAATCTTTATGCCGCGTGATGTTATGATTACGGTTATTAATTTAAAGCATTGCTTAGGATTATCAGACAGCACGGTAACCGATGAAGGATTATTGATCATTACAAATTTTAATAAGTTAAATATTGCATTTCATGTAGATGAAGTAATCGGTATTCACAGAGTATCATGGGCAGATATCATCAAACCGGATTCTACCGTAAATGCAGAGAACAACGGAGTATCAACCGGTGTGATCAAATTAGAGGATAAGTTAGTCATTATCTTAGACTTCGAGAAGATTGTGACAGACATCAGTCCGGAGACGGGACTTAAGGTATCCGATATTGATAACTTAGGAGAAAGAGAGAGATGTGATTCTCCGATCCTGATCGCAGAGGATTCTCCATTACTGAGTAAACTGATCACAGACTGTCTGAAAAAATCAGGATATACTAATCTGATCGTTACCATGAACGGACAGGAAGCATGGGATAAGCTGACAGAATTCCAGAGAAACGGAACAGCATTAGAAGATGTACACTGTGTCATTACGGATATTGAGATGCCATTGATGGATGGACACCGTCTGACCAAGCTGATCAAAGAGGATGATGAGTTGAAGAAGATTCCGGTTGTTATCTTCTCATCCTTGGTAAATGAGGAAATGCGTAGAAAAGGCGAGGCATTAGGAGCCGATGCACAGTTAACAAAACCAGAGATAGGTCATTTAGTGGAAGCTATCGACCGTTTGATCGATCAGTCCAGATAGTAATTCAATAAAGTTAGAATGAAAAAGGGATGTGATGATTGTCACATCCCTTAATAAGTACAGTGAGGTGAAGTTCCAATGGCGAATACAGAAGATTATTTAGACAGCCTGCTCAATAGCATTAATAATACCAATATGTCAGGGAAAAAGTCGAAGTCATATTCAGGCAGCGACCCGTATGATAATGCCAGTGAAGCATTCCGGAAATTTGAGCGTGAACAGGAATACAAACGGGAACAGCGCAAAAAGAGGGAAGAGGAACAGCGTTTTTTACAGGAATTTGAAGGCGAGTTAGAACAGGAAGATGTGGATGATTTTCTGCGTCAGTTTGAATTAGAGTTAGCAGAGGAAGAAGAGAATGAAGCTAATGAGTCCGTCAATACACAGAGTTCTGTAGATGAAAATGCAGGAAATGTTGCAGATGCGGTCAGTGATGCAGTCGAAAACAGCACCGCGGGCAGCAGTGCTACAAGTGAACAGACTGTATCGAGTGACACACAGGCAGCAGCACAGGTGGATAATGCAGAGTTTTTTGAAAACTTAGAAGAGATTGTATCCGATGCATCCGCAAATGATACCGATCAGGGCACACCACAGGGAACTTCTAAACAGGGAGAGATGTCAGGCGTTTCTGATGAGGGAGCAGCACAGGAAGCACAAAGTTCCGAGCCGGAGTATGCCGAAGAGGAGCCGATCGGAGAACTTGACAGTGCAAATGCTGATCTGTTAGAGCTTTTAAATGGGGTAGAGGGTGATGCAGACCTTTCCGAGATCGGAGACCTCTTAAATGCAGACTCTAATGATATTACATTACAGGAAACCGGAGCGGCATATGATGAAGGTGTAAAAGCAGCCTCTTCGGGCAGTGCAGCCACAGGTACGAAAGAAAAAGCGGATGACGAAAAGAAAAAGTCCAAGAAAAAGAAAGGTTTCTTTGCAAAGTTAGCAGCAACCTTATTTGGAGAGGAAGAAGAATCCACAGATGTAGAGCATGTAGAGGTTCCGGAAAGTCAGGATTTAGAGAATATCTCCGATGAAAATCTTCAGATTCTGAAAGAATTAGAGGCCGCAGAGCAGGCAGGAGCTGCAAAAGAGGATAAGAAACAGGCAAAAAAGGACAAGAAGAAAGCCAAGAAAGAGAAGAAAGAAAAAGAGCCAAAGGAAAAGAAACCAAGAAAGAAGCGGGAAAAGAAGGTGAAGGAGCCAAAACCGGAAGAGCTGGACAATACGCCTCCACTTCCGAAAAAGCCGGTCATTTTAATCTTTTTAATGGCATTTTCAATTCTTGCATTAGTCCTTTTGATGATGAAACTGAGTGGAAAGAATTCTTACATAGACACTGCAAAACAGGCCATGGACAATGGCGAATATGTAGAAGCATATGAACAGCTGAGCGGACTGAATTTAAAGGGAAATGATCAGAAACTCTATAAAGAGGTGTCCACGATGGCAGCCGTGCAGGAACAGTATCAGGCATACCTTACCCTGATGGGAGCTGATAAGTATGATCTCGCACTGGATGCGTTAGTCAGAGGTATCGGACGCTATGACAAGGGACTTGATAATGCTAAGAAATACGGTAGAGAGGGTGAGATGAACCACCTGAAAGATCAGTTAGAAGAAGCCTTAGACCAGCAGTTTGGAATGAGCACGGACGATGCACGAAAGCTCTATAAGATCAAAGACCGTGAAGAATACAGCAAAGAGATTCAAAAGATCATCCAGAAAATGAATTTAGGACAGGAAGAAAAATGATAGCGATCATAGACTACGATGCAGGTAATTTAAAGAGTGTGGAAAAGGCATTGGCAGCAGTGGGACAGGAGAGTGTGATCACAAGAGATTTTCAGACGATCCTGTCGGCAGATAAGGTCATCCTTCCGGGAGTCGGAGCCTTTTCGGATGCCATGCATAATCTGAAGAAATATGACTTAGATCAGGTGATCCGCGAAGTGGCAGAAAAAAAGATACCGTTACTCGGTATCTGCCTCGGACTCCAGCTTTTATTTGAAGAGAGTGAGGAAAGTCCGGGTGTAGAAGGACTTCACCTTTTAGATGGAAAAATCCTTCGGATACCGGATAAGGAAGGTTTGAAGATTCCGCATATCGGTTGGAATTCCCTGAATTTACAGAATCAGGGAAGGCTTTTTGAAGGAATCGAACAGCAGCCATATGTCTATTTTGTACATTCTTATTATTTAAAAGCCGCAGAGCCTGCCATTGTAAAAGCGACAACGGAGTACAGTACCATGATCGATGCTTCCGTAGAAAAAGATAATATTTTTGCATGTCAGTTCCATCCGGAAAAGAGCAGTACGGTAGGGCTTAAAATGCTTAAAAATTTTGCAAATCTGCAGGGAGGTCAGGACTGATGTTTACGAAGAGAATCATTCCCTGCTTGGATGTGAATAACGGAAGAGTTGTAAAGGGAATCAATTTTGTTAATTTAAGAGATGCCGGAGATCCGGTAGAGGTTGCGGCAGCCTATGATAAAGCAGGAGCAGATGAAGTAGTATTTTTAGATATTACGGCAACTTCTGATGCAAGAGAGACCGTTGTGGATATGGTTCGCAAGGTTGCGGAAAAGGTATTTATACCATTTACGGTAGGCGGCGGTATTCGTACCGTGGAAGATTTTAAGGTGCTTTTGCGGGAAGGTGCGGATAAAATTTCCATCAATTCTTCTGCAATCAACAATCCGCGGCTGATCAGTGATGCGGCAGATAAATTCGGCAGCCAGTGCGTGGTAGTAGCAATTGATGCAGGAAAAAGAGCCGACGGTTCCGGCTGGAATATCTATAAAAACGGCGGAAGGATCGATGTCGGCATGGATGCCGTGGAATGGGCAATGCAGGCAGATCGGTTAGGAGCCGGTGAGATCCTTTTAACCAGTATGGACTGTGACGGAACAAAAGCAGGCTATGACATCGAATTGACACGTCAGATTGCAGAAAATGTTTCGATTCCGGTCATTGCATCGGGTGGTGCGGGAACCAAAGAACATTTTTATGAGGCACTGACAGACGGAAAAGCAGATGCAGCACTTGCCGCTTCTCTTTTCCACTATAAAGAATTAGAGATTATGGATTTAAAAAATTATTTAGCAGATAAAGGTATACCGGTGAGGAGATAATGCTATGGCAATGATCACGAATGACTGGCTGCCTGCTTTGCAGGAGGAGTTTAAAAAGCCATATTATAAAGAGTTATACCAATTTGTACAAAAAGAATACAGTACCGCGGTGGTATATCCTCCGGCGGACGATATTTTCAATGCACTTCATCTGACACCGTTAAAAGATGTCAAGGTGCTGATTTTAGGGCAGGACCCATATCACAACGTGGGGCAGGCACATGGATTGTGCTTTTCGGTAAAACCGGACGTGGACATTCCACCTTCTTTAGAGAACATCTATAAAGAATTGCAGGAGGATTTAGGATGTTATATCCCGGATAACGGTTATCTGGTCAAATGGGCAGAGCAGGGAGTGCTGATGCTCAATACGGTATTGACAGTGCGGGCGCATCAGGCAAATTCCCATCAGGGAAGAGGCTGGGAACAGTTTACGGATGCGATCATCCATGCCGTGAATGCACAGGACCGTCCGATCGTCTATATGCTCTGGGGCAGACCGGCACAGAGTAAGATACCGATGCTGACCAATCCGAAGCATCTGATCTTAAAAGCACCACATCCAAGTCCGTTATCGGCATACCGTGGATTTTTTGGCTGTAAGCATTTCAGCCAGGCAAATGAGTTCTTAAAAGAGCATGGGATCGAACCGATCGACTGGCAGATTGAGAACAAAAAGCAGGAAAAATAAAGATATTTACTTGTAAATATTAACAATCAGGGCTATAATGACGATATAGAGAATAGGAAGACTAGGTAGAACACGGATGTTCAGATTAATTTCAAAGGAGTGATATTATGGCAGGATTATTCGGAAGTAACAGTTCATTTGGCGTGAGCAGTTTATTTGGTAACAATTCATCATCTGTATTGAGTGACTGGGCCTTTATCCGCAGCGGCACATATAAGAAGCTGATGAAGGCTTATTATGGTCAGGATAAGACCACCAAATCTGCAACAGAAAGTGCTAAGACAAATAAGACGAAAACAACAGCAGAGCGTGTCCAGACTGAGATCGAGACAAGTGCAACAGATTTAAAGAAATCTACAGATGCACTGATGGCAACCGGCACGAAATCTTTGTTTAAAACGACAGAGACAAAGGGCGAGGACGGTAAGGTAACAAAGACCTATGACACAGATAAGATTTACAAAGCAGTCAGCCGGTTTGTAAAAGATTATAATGATCTGATTGATACTACAAACAAGAGCAGTGTCAGCGGTGTAAAGAATAACGTACGCAGCCTGACAGCTACGACAAACGGTAATGAGACATTGCTAAAGGCAGTCGGAATCACGGTCAAAGCAGATAACAAGCTGTCTATTGATGAAGATACCTTTAAGAAAGCAGATATGTCAAAGGTGGAGGCACTGTTTAAGGGAAATACCTCTTATGGATATCAGGTAGGGCTCAGAACATCTTTGATCGACTATTATGCAGGCAGAGAAGCAGATACTTATAATAAGTATGGCAGCTACAGCACTGCAAATACAGGAACAAATTTTAACAGCTGGTTCTAAGTAACAGCGGGATAAAAACAGAATAGAACAACGGGAGCTTGTGTTACAGGCTGAGAGGAAGGTAGAACCTTCGACCGATGACCTGATTTGGATAATGCCAACGTAGGGATGTTTAGGAAATTATGTTTTCGTATTTCATAGACGGAAAGTTATCAAATCGGTAGCTTTCCGTTTTTTGGTTTGCAAAAAATTATTTATATAAATATTTTTTAATAAAACTCCATGAGAATATCGTTCAAAGAAAGAATTCTTTGAAAAGAACAGGAAGTGAGGGAATAAAATGGTAAAGATCAATGGAGAGAGTCTGGAGATAGCAGGCAGAACAATTGCACAATATATAGCAACAACAAGCTATGATATCCGGCGGATCGCGATAGAGTGCAATGGAGAAATTGTGCCAAAAGCAGTGTATGAAACAAAAATATTGCAGGATGGCGACATTGTGGAAGTAGTCAGTTTTGTAGGAGGTGGCTGATTTGATACCGACAAAAGAAGAGATGAGACAGGCCTTAGAAAAACGGCAGGGCAAAGAGCTGCAGCAGCGTTTTTTTGCAGCAACCGTTGCCATCTGCGGACTTGGCGGCTTAGGGTCGAATATTGCAATATCCCTTGCAAGAGCAGGAGTTGGAAAACTGATTCTGATCGATTTTGACAAAGTGGATGTTACAAATCTGCACAGGCAGCAATATAAGGCATCACAGATTGGAAGATATAAGACAGAAGCACTATCCGAAAATTTAAAAGAAATTGCACCCTATGTAGAGCTTGAAACACATACTACCCGCATGACAGAGCAGAATGTTGTGGAATTATTAAAAGAGGCAGATGTGATCTGTGAGGCTTTTGATGATGCACAGGCAAAGGCAATGCTGACCAATTCGGTATTGGAGAATTTTCCACAGAAATATTTTGTGGCGGCTTCCGGGATGGCTGGCATCGGCAGTGCAAACAGTATTAGAACCAGACAGATCACAAAACGGTTTTATCTGTGCGGGGATGGAGTCAGCGACGTGGGAGATGACATTGGACTTGTCTCCTCGCGTGTGATGCTCTGCGCAGCACATGAGGCGCATATGGTCTTACGGATATTAGCAGAAGAATTTGAAGTATAAAGAAAGAGGTACGAACATGGATAACGATAAACTTGTCATTGGCGGACATGAGTTCCGGTCACGATTTATTCTCGGCTCAGGAAAATATTCTTTAAACCTGATCGAAGCAGCGATTAAAGATGCAGGAGCAGAGATCATTACACTTGCCGTTCGAAGGGCAAATACAAAGGAGCAGGAAAATATCTTGGATTTTATTCCAAAGGGAGTTACATTGCTTCCGAATACCAGTGGCGCAAGAGATGCAAAAGAAGCAGTCCGCATTGCCAGACTTGCGAGAGAGTTAGGCTGTGGTGATTTTGTCAAAGTAGAGATCATGCGGGATTCTAAATATCTGTTGCCGGATAACCAGGAGACGATCCGGGCAACAGAAATTTTAGCAAAGGAAGGATTTGTGGTCATGCCATATATGTATCCGGATCTGAATGCTGCCCGTGATCTTGTCAATGCCGGAGCGGCTGCGGTTATGCCGCTTGCATCCCCAATCGGTTCTAATAAAGGACTTGCAACAAAAGAATTTATTCAGATCCTGATCGATGAGATCGAACTTCCGATCATTGTGGATGCCGGTATTGGAAAACCTTCACAGGCATGCGAAGCAATGGAAATGGGTGCTGCTGCAATTATGGCAAACACGGCACTTGCGACAGCCGGAAATCTTCCGATGATGGCATCGGCGTTTAAAGATGCGATCGAAGCAGGACGTAAAGCCTATTTAGCGGGACTTGGAAGAGTCTTAACAAGAGGTGCAGCCGCATCTGACCCGTTGACAGGTTTTCTGCGTGATTAGGAGGGAAAGATTTTGGAAAATCAGTTTTTTGTAGATTCAGAATATTTGTCAAAAGAAGCCTTAGAGCGGAAACACCGTTTAGAAACAGACCCGTCTTTTCGCAAAAACCATATGGAGTACCTGCCGGGAATGGAGCAGATTGATTCTAATGTCTGTTCCGATGTGATGGGACAGGTGCAGACTTATGATTATGAAAAATATACGGCAAAAGATGTGCGGGCAGCATTAGAGCATGCAACCTGTACGGTAGAGGATTTTAAAGCGTTATTATCCCCGGCGGCAGAGCCTTTTTTAGAGCAGATGGCAGAACGGGCGAGATTAGAGACCGGGAAACATTTTGGCAACACGGTATATCTGTTTACCCCTTTATATATAGCAAATTATTGTGAAAATTATTGCGTTTACTGCGGTTTTAACTGTTATAACCATATCAGCCGCATGAAGCTCAGTATGGAGCAGATTGAACATGAGATGCAGGTCATTGCAGACAGCGGAATGGAAGAGATCCTGATCCTGACCGGAGAGAGCAGGAGTAAGAGTGATGTGGCTTACATAGGAGAAGCCTGTAAGTTAGCAAGAAAATATTTCCGCATGGTGGGACTTGAAATTTATCCGGTCAATACGGAGGAGTACCGTTATCTTCACGAGTGCGGAGCAGATTATGTCACTGTCTTTCAGGAAACATACGATGCAAAAAAATATGAAACCCTGCACTTAGCAGGACACAAACGTGTATGGCCCTACCGCTTTGACGCACAGGAGAGGGCATTGATGGGGGGGATGCGTGGAGTTGCATTTTCAGCACTGTTAGGACTTTCGGATTTTCGTAAAGATGCGCTTGCAAGTGCACTGCATGTATACTATTTGCAGCGTAAATATCCGCATGCAGAAATGTCCTTATCCTGTCCGAGACTTCGTCCGATCATCAATAACGATAAGATCAATCCATTGGATGTGCATGAAAAGCAGCTTTGCCAGATCCTCTGTGCGTATCGTATTTTTTTGCCGTTTGTGGGAATTACGGTATCTTCCCGTGAGAGTGCAGAATTCCGTAACGGAATTGTGAAGATCGCAGCAACAAAAGTCTCCGCGGGAGTTTCTACCGGCATCGGAGACCATGAGAGCAAATACAGTGGAAAGGAGACAGGCTGTAAACAGGGCGATGAGCAGTTTGAGATTGACGACAGCCGAAGCCTTGAGAAAATGTATCAGGATATGTCCGGGGAAGGTTTGCAGCCTGTGCTGAATGATTATCTCTATGTCTGATATCTTATGTGTTACAAACCGTAGTCTTTGTAAAGAGGATTTCCTTGTTCGGATTGAAAAGATTGCCAAAACAGAAGCAGCAGGGATCATTTTGCGGGAAAAAGACCTGAGCGAAGAGGAATATCAGGCATTGGCAGAAAAGATACTTACCATATGTCAAAAACAAAAAATGCAATGCATATTGCACACACACAAAAAAGTTGCAAGAAAACTTGCATACAATGCCATACATCTGCCGATGCCAATACTTCGCACTCTGCCGGAAAAAGAACGGGATGCATTTCAAATACTCGGAGCCTCCTGCCATTCCTTAGAAGAAGCAGTGGAAGCAGAAAAACTTGGCTGTACCTATATAACGGCAGGTCATATCTATGAAACCGATTGTAAGAAAGGCTTGCCCGGAAGAGGCATAGGATTTTTAAAAAAAATCTGTGAAACTGTTTCCATACCGGTGTATGCTATTGGTGGAATCAATCCGGAAAATATCTGCGAAGTAAAAAAAGCAGGGGCAGCCGGCGGTTGTATCATGAGTGGATGGATGCAGTGTGAAGATGTGCGGGAATATCTGAAATGCTTAAAGCATGATAAGTAAATAATACAAGCAGCTCCCCGGTCAGATAGGATTCAAAAACATTTTTTCTTCTGACAACAAATTACAACGATACAAATCAAATATGGAAAGTTTCTTTTTGTGCAATGGAGATGAAACTTAAGAAAGCGTGAAGTCCACTGGCTTCACGCTTTCTGCTTTATAAGGTTCATCGGAATGTTATGCACAAGGAAACTTGGAATAATTGATTTGTATCATAGCCAAGTTGTATCAATCAGTTTTTAATGTTTTTCTAATTATCATTCTCATCATCCGATGACATCGAATACACCTGACGTTTTCTTGCCATCTCATCACTTTCAAGATACTCGTCATAAGTTGTAATCTTGTCAATGATAGTACCGTTTGGAAGGATTTCCATAATACGGTTCGCAGAGGTCTGCACGATCTGGTGGTCTCTGGATGCAAAGAGCAGTACACCAGGGAACTTGATCAGACCATTGTTCAAAGCAGTAATGGATTCCATGTCTAAGTGGTCGGTCGGCTCATCTAAGATGAGGACATTAGAAGCCTCGATCATCATACGGGAGAGCAGTACACGGACCTTCTCACCACCGGAAAGTACACGCATTTTTTTCACACCGTCATCTCCGGCAAATAACATTCTGCCTAAGAAACCGCGGACATAGGTAGCATCCTTAATCTCAGAGAACTGTGTCAGCCAGTCAACAATTGCTAAATCTGTATCAAAGATTTCCGTATTGTCTTTTGGGAAATAGGACTGTGAGGTTGTCACGCCCCATTTATAGGTTCCCTCATCCGGTTCCATTTCTCCGGTTAAAATCTTAAAGAGAACCGTCTTTGCAAATTCATTTCCACCGACAAAAGCAATCTTATCATCATGTCCGACAATAAAGGAAATATTATCCAATACTTTTTCGCCGTCAATTGTTTTGCTCAATCCTTCCACAGTCAGAACTTCGTTGCCGATTTCACGCTCCGGACGGAAGTCAATATAAGGATATTTTCTGCTCGAAGGCTTGATTTCATCCAACTGGATTTTTTCAAGAGCCTTCTTTCTGGAGGTAGCCTGTTTGGATTTAGAAGCATTTGCGGAGAAACGGGAGATAAATTCCTGTAACTCTTTGATTTTTTCTTCCTTCTTTTTATTGGCTTCCTTCATCTGTTTCATTAAAAGCTGGCTGGACTCATACCAGAAATCATAGTTACCGGCATAGAGCTGGATTTTTCCATAATCAATATCAGCAGTATGGGTGCAGACCTTATTCAGGAAATAACGGTCATGGGAAACTACGATTACCGTATTTTCAAAATTAATCAAAAATTCCTCTAACCATGCAATGGCATCCAGATCCAAGTGGTTCGTCGGCTCATCTAAGAGCAGAATGTCAGGATTGCCGAAAAGTGCCTGTGCGAGGAGTACCTTGACCTTGAGAGCACCCGGAAGCTCAGACATCATAGAATAGTGGTTCTCAGTAGGAATACCAAGACCGTTTAACAGCATAGCAGCATCGGATTCAGCATTCCAGCCGTCCATTTCCGCAAACTCTGCTTCAAGTTCGCTGGCACGGATGCCGTCCTCATCAGAAAAATCTTCTTTCGCATAAATTGCATCTTTTTCCTTCATAATGTCATAAAGACGCTGATTTCCCATGATAACGGTATCTAAAACCGTAAACGCATCATATTTAAAATGATCCTGCTGTAAGAAGCTCAGGCGCTGTCCCGGAGTAATAACGATATCTCCGCTGGTCGGCTCTAACTGACCGGAAAGAATTTTTAAAAAAGTGGACTTTCCTGCACCGTTCGCACCAATCATACCGTAGCAGTTGCCCTCGGTAAATTTAATATTGACATCTTCAAATAAGGCTTTTTTCCCCAGCCTTAAGGTAATGTTGTTTGCACTTATCATAAGATATAACCTTTCTATATAATGTGTTCTTTTTCCTAATCCTTTAATATTGTAACGTAAAATCCGTATTTTGCAAGTTTTTTCGTGGAAAACAGGGCGGTTTCTATAGAACACCTGTCCGTGTTCTTGATTTTAAACAAAAATATCTTTAGGAATTCGGGGAAAACTATTGATTTTTTGGACAAATTTCATTATATTACTATATTAGAGACATTGTGAAAACATTGTCAAGAATTTGGTTCTTTACCATACCAGAAGTATGGTACCAGTCACACTGGGATACACAAAAATAGGAGGAAAAAGTATCATGAAACGATCAATGAAAACTATGGATGGTAACCATGCAGCAGCTCATGCTTCATATGCATACACAGATGTTGCAGCTATCTATCCGATTACTCCATCTTCCGTAATGGCAGAAGCTACGGACGAATGGGCAACACAGGGAAGAAAGAACATCTTCGGACAGACCGTACAGGTAACAGAGATGCAGTCTGAGGCAGGTGCAGCAGGTACTGTACATGGTTCCTTAACAGCAGGTGCTCTTACAACTACTTACACAGCTTCCCAGGGATTATTATTAATGATTCCTAACCTTTACAAAATTGCTGGTGAAGGACTTCCGGGTGTATTCAATGTGTCCGCACGTTGTGTAGCAACCCACGCATTAAACATTTTTGGTGATCATTCAGACGTTTACGCCTGTCGTCAGACCGGTGCTGCAATGCTCTGTGAATCATCCGTACAGGAAGTAATGGACTTAACTCCTGTTGCTCACTGTGCAGCATTAGAAGGAAAACTTCCTTTCATCAACTTCTTTGATGGATTCCGTACATCTCACGAAATTCAGAAGATTGAGACATGGGATTACGAAGATTTAAAAGACATGGTAGACATGAACGCAATTGACGAGTTCAGAAAAGGAGCTTTAAATCCAAATCATCCATGCCAGTTAGGTTCTGCTCAGAACCCTGACATCTTCTTCCAGACAAGAGAGTCATGTAACTCCACATACGATGCAATGCCTGCAATCGTACAGAAATACATGGACAAAGTAAACGAGAAGATTGGTACAGATTATAAATTATTCAACTACTACGGAGCTGCTGATGCTGAGAAGATCATCATCGCTATGGGTTCTGTATGTGATACAATCGACGAGACAATCGACTACTTAATGGCAAGAGGCGAGAAAGTCGGAGTTGTAAAAGTACGTCTTTACAGACCATTCTGCAAAGAAGCTTTAATCGAGGCAATTCCTGACACAGTAAAATCTATCGCAGTATTAGACAGAACAAAAGAGCCTGGTTCTCTTGGCGAGCCGTTATACTTAGACGTAGTAGCAGCATTAAAGGGAAGCAAGTTCGATTCTGTTAAGATTACAAGCGGACGTTACGGTTTAGGTTCTAAAGATACAACACCTGGACAGATTATCGCTGTATACAACAACACAGAAAAAGAAAGATTTACAATCGGTATCTACGATGATGTAACAAACCTTTCTCTTGAAGTAAAAGAAGATCCTGTTACAACACCGGAAGGAACCATCAACTGTAAATTCTGGGGTCTTGGTGCTGACGGTACTGTTGGTGCTAACAAGAACTCCATCAAGATCATTGGTGATAACACAGACATGTATGCTCAGGCATATTTTGACTATGACTCCAAAAAATCCGGTGGTGTTACAATGTCTCACTTACGTTTTGGTAAGAAGGCAATCAAGTCTACTTACTTAATCAAACAGGCAAACTTTGTAGCATGCCATAACCCATCTTATGTTCGTAAGTACAACATGGTTCAGGAATTAGTACCGGGCGGAACATTCTTACTGAACTGCTCATGGTCACCGGAAGAGTTAGAGACACACTTACCTGGACAGGTTAAGAGATATATCGCAGAGAACGATATCCAGTTCTATACCATCGACGGTATCAAGATCGGTAAAGAAATCGGACTTGGCGGACGTATCAATACCGTACTTCAGTCTGCATTCTTCAAATTAGCAGCAATCATCCCAGAGGAGACTGCAATTGAGTTAATGAAGGCAGCAGCAAAAGCTACTTATGGTAAAAAAGGTGATAAGATTGTACAGATGAACTACGATGCAATCGATGCCGGAGCAACAGGCGTTGTTAAAATTGACGTACCTGCAAGCTGGAAAGATGCAAAAGACGAGAGCTTTGCACAGACAGCAACCGGAGACAGAAAAGACGTTGTAGATTTCGTTAACGATATCCAGATTCCTGTAAACGCTCAGGAAGGAAATAAGATTCCTGTATCTGTAGTTAAGACATACGAGCATGGCCAGACACCATCCGGTGCATCTGCATTTGAGAAACGTGGTATTGCAGTAGACGTTCCGGTATGGAATTCTGCAAACTGTATCCAGTGTAACATCTGTTCTTATGTATGTCCTCACGCAGTTATCCGTCCGGTTGCTATGACCGAGGAAGAGGCTGCTAAGGCTCCGGAAGGAATGCAGATGAAAGACATGAACGGAATGCCTGGATACAAATTCTCCATCACAGTATCAGCTCTTGACTGTACAGGATGTGGTTCTTGTGTAAACGTATGTCCTGGTATGAAGGGTGAAAAGGCAATCTCTATGGCTAACTGCGAAGAGAACGTAGGCGAGCAGAAGTACTTCGACTATGGTGTAACCTTAGATCCAAAACCGGAAGTTGTAGAGAAATTCAAAGAAGCAACTGTAAAAGGTTCTCAGTTCAAACAGCCATTACTTGAGTTCTCAGGAGCTTGTGGTGGATGTGGAGAGACACCTTACGCAAAATTAATCACTCAGTTATTTGGTGATAGAATGTACATTGCAAACGCAACAGGATGTTCTTCTATCTGGGGTAACTCCTCACCTTCTACACCATACACAGTAAACGAAAAAGGACATGGTCCTGCATGGTCTAACTCCTTATTCGAGGATGCTGCTGAGTTTGGTTATGGTATGTTATTAGGACACAAAGCTATCAGAGCTAAATTACAGTCCAAAGTAGAAGCATTAGTTGCAGATGGTAAAAACGCAGATGTAAAAGCTGCCGGACAGGAATGGTTAGATACCTTCAACAGCGGTGTAACAAATGGTGCTGCAACAGATAAATTAGTAGCTGCATTAGAGGCTTGCGGATGTGACGCTTCCAAAGATATCCTTGCTGAAAAAGATTTCTTAGCTAAGAAATCCCAGTGGATCTTCGGTGGTGACGGTTGGGCATACGATATCGGATTCGGTGGAGTTGACCATGTATTAGCAAGCGGACAGGATGTAAACATCATGGTATTCGATACAGAGGTTTACTCTAACACAGGTGGACAGTCCTCAAAGGCTACACCAACAGGTGCAATCGCACAGTTCGCAGCAGGCGGTAAAGAAGTGAAGAAGAAAGACTTAGCTTCTATCGCAATGAGCTATGGTTATGTATATGTTGCACAGATCGCAATGGGTGCTGATTACAACCAGTGTGTAAAAGCAATTGCAGAAGCTGAAGCATATCCGGGACCATCATTAGTAATCGCTTACGCTCCATGTATCAACCACGGTATCAAAGTTGGTATGAGCAAAGCTCAGACAGAGGAGAAATTAGCTGTTGAGGCTGGTTACTGGCATACATTCCGTTACAACCCAGCTCTGAAAGCAGAAGGAAAAGCTGCATTCTCCTTAGACAGCAAAGCTCCTACAGGAGATTACAAAGCATTCTTAAACGGAGAGGTTCGTTACAACGCATTAGCAAGATTCAACCCAGAAAGAGCAGAAGAATTATTTGCAAAATCTGAAGAGACAGCAAAAGAGCGTTATGAATACCTCAACAAACTTATTACCTTATATGGTGGCGAGAACTAAGATCGTTTCATAAACTAAAAGAAAGGAAGCAGTGGACGTAAGTCTGCTGCTTTCTTTTTGCTGTTAAGGGCAATCCCGTTGAAATGCTCAACATAGAGGTCCTTTGCGATGGATATGTCAGCTTGTGTTAGAGATCATCCTTGGTTTCAAGGTGCCGAAGGTCAGTGTGCATGTGGAACACAGTATTCTGATCAGTTCCGATTTCAGAAGCGTCCGTTTAGATGTTTACGCAAGCGATGAACTGAAAGTTGGCTATGATATTGAGACACAGAACGAAGATGCAGGGAATCTTGCAAAGATGTAGGTGGGATTTTGTCATCCGATCAATCAAAGCAGTCAAATCGAATCATGACAGGGAGCTTACCATGGAAAGATTTCAAAAGAGGCGGTATGTTCCGCTTAGTAATCTAACAGATTCAAAAAAATGGGTATGTTCCGGTCAACAATCTAACAGTTTTAAAAACACCCAAAATATCAAAAGTATCGTAAAAATTCACAAATATTCAAAAATTCACAGAAAAGAACAGGACAGGAGTCTGTCTAAGACAAAACACGATCAGGTACTTTTTGGGACAATCAGGTAGACAGACTTGACGTTTTTCAGTATCTTAGTAATAATAAAAATAATACAAAAATACAAACACAAGCCGTAGCATATCCATATTCAGACATATATTTATTATTTTTGCGGCTATGTAGAAAATGAACGAGGAACAGAGTATGCAGCCAATCCAGCAGGCCTTTGAGCCGGTTTCCATATGCTTTGCAAGTGATGACAACTATGCACCCTATCTGAAAGTTGCCATTTATTCCCTGTTATGTAACCGTAACAGGGAGCGAAGCTATGATATTATCATTTTACATAAGAGAATTTCAAAAGAACATCAGGGAGAGATATTAGGATTAGTGGATGGAAAATCCGGTGTGTCCATCCGTTTTGTTAATGTGGTCGAAGCAGACCGTGAATTGCAGTCAGACGTTGGGTGTTATTATGCCGTAGAGACGAATTATCGTCTGTTGCTTTTTTCAAAGCTGTTTCAAAACTACAGGCGGATGCTGTATTTAGACTGTGACATTATTGTAACAGGAGATGTAGGAGAGTTATTTGATGTGGATTTGGAAGGAAAATCTGCAGCAGGCGTGGAAGATGTGGGATTTCGCTGGCTTGCCTATACCAAAAGAGCGATTTTTTTAGATCATAAACCATATAATGTCCTGAATTATTGTACGGATGTGTTGGGGATGAAGGACCCGGGCAGCTATGTCAATGCGGGGGTGCTGTTGCTTGATTTAGAAAAATGCAGACAAAAAGTTTCTTTTCGGGACGTTGTAGAGACATTGCACAGCAGGAATTTTTTCTATAACGATCAGGATGTATTAAATATTCTGTTAGAAGGAAACATCAAACAGGTGGACTGCAAGTGGAATTATATGAATAATATTGCATTTTATTTAGAATGTGACCGGAAGGAATTCCGTGAGCTGTATCTGGATCTATACAGGGAGGATTACCGTATCATCCATTATATCAGTGCTAAAAAGCCGTGGAATGGAGAAGTACCGATGGGAGAAGTCTGGCAGAAATATGCGGATGAATGAAAGGGTTAAGTCGAAATTCGTTAAATCTTGTGCATCTTTGTGAGTAGACAACCTCTCTATTAAATGATAAAATAGTCGCAGAATGTAAATTCGGGAGGAGTCTGTGATGCGGCTTTTTAGACAGAAAAAACAGCAGATAAGCCGTAAGAGAGAAATACGGAACGAGAGTAAGGAGAAGAACATGGACGATTTTTTGTTAAAACAGATTGATGAATTTAGAGATAAGGCACAGCAGTTGCAGGATTTGATTAATACAAAAGAAACCAAAGTCAGAGAGTTACAGTTGTTAGTAGATGAACGTGAGAGTAAGGCAACAAAGCTTCAGATGGAGTTGGATGAGCGCCAGAGAGAAGCCGATTCTTTAGTTGGTAACGTAGAAGAACAGGTTGATAAACTGATCAAAAAAATCGAAGTACAGCAAAACGACAATACAGAGGACATCAAGAATGCATTGGATGGAATGTCTCAGGACTTTGGTCAGATGACAAAAGAGCTGACCGGAGCACAGCAGGAGATTTCTGAGAAGATACATACGGAAAATGTAAAATGTTACCGCAATATACAGGGCTTAATGCAGGAATTTGCGGAGAAGATGGAAAAAGTAGATTTAGCGGATGAGAGCATGAAATCCATCAAGCATTTCTTCGGATGGACGATTGGACTTTTAGTATGTAATCTTGCAGCACTTGCAGGAGTGATTCTGTATTTTGCAGGAGTATTTTCTTTTTAGTTTTTAGAAGAGAGATCAGGTGAGGTTAGAATTGGATTATCAACAGGAAAATAATGTATGGGTTATCGGACATAAGAATCCGGATACGGATTCGATCTGTGCGGCAATCTGTTATGCAAATTTGAAAAACCGTCTTCAGGACGGTTTTCATTACATTCCCAAAAGGGCAGGGAGTATCAATGAGGAGACAAAGTATGTGCTGCAGCATTTTGGCGTAGAGCCGCCGGAGTATGCAGAAGATGCGGGTGCACAGGTAAAGGATATTGCATTTCGCAGAACTGCCGGTGTCAGCGGACATATTTCCTTAAAAAAAGCATGGGAACTGATGAAAACAGAAAATGTGATGACACTTGCCGTTACCAGTGCTTCAGACAAGTTAGAGGGACTGATCATTACCGGTGATATTGCAGAGTCCTATATGGATGTCTATGACAACCATATCTTATCCCGTGCAAGAACCCAGTATAAAAATATCGTAGAGACTTTGAATGGCACGCTTTTAGCCGGAAATGAGCATGCCTATTTTTTGCGTGGAAAAGTAGTGGTAGCAACCGGAAGCCGGGATGTGATAGAAGAGTGCATCGAAAGTGATGATCTTGTCATTGTAGGTGACCGGGATGAAACCCATATCTGTGCATTAGAGGAAAATGCAAGCTGTATGGTTGTGACCGGTGGGACACAGGTGTCTACACAGGTACTTGAGATGGCAAACCGGAGAGATTGTGTCGTGATCATCACGCCATACGATACCTTTACGGCAGCACGTCTGATCAATCAGAGCATGCCGATCAAATATTTTATGAAAAAAGAAAATTTTGTTACGTTTGATATTGACGATTATGTCGATGAAGTGCGGGAAGTGATGTCGAAAAAACGACATCGTGATTTTCCGGTATTAGATGACCAGAGAAGATATTTAGGAATGGTTTCGAGACGTAACCTTTTGAATATGCACAAGAAAAAACTGATCTTAGTGGATCACAATGAGAAGTCACAGGCAATTGACGGAATCGAGGGAGCTGAAATCTTAGAAATCATTGATCATCACAGATTAGGAAGTCTTGAAACCATGTCGCCGGTATTTTTCCGGAATCAGCCGTTAGGCTGCACATCCACGATCGTCTATCAGATGTATTGTGAGTCAGGAATTGAAATCGAAGAAAAAATTGCAGGACTTTTATTATCCGCAATTCTTTCAGACACTCTGATGTTCCGTTCCCCAACCTGTACGAAGGCGGACCATGAGGCAGCGAGAGCTTTAGCCGCGATTGCAAAAGTAGATATTGTGGATTTGGCAGACAGAATGTTCCGTGCGGGCTGCGACTTTGCATCCAAGACAGTGGATGAGATTTTTTATCAGGACTTTAAGACCTTCCATGCAGGCGATACTGCATTTGGTGTGGCGCAGATCAGTGCAGTCAGCAGAGAGGAACTGAGCGGCATCAAAGAGAAGATACATGATTATATGAATCAGGTGATGTCCGATAAAAAAGTGGATATGGTTTTCGTTATGCTGACAGATATTTTGAATGAATCGACAGAACTGTTGTGCTGTGGCAAGGATGCAGTGGAATTAGCGACCGGTGCTTATCATTTGCCGGCAGATGACTACAGCCTGATGTTACCGGGTGTGGTTTCAAGAAAGAAACAGTTGATCCCAAGTCTGATCACGGCAATGCAGCAGGAAGATCAGTAAGCGGAATAATATACGAAAGTATGGAAGGCAAGGAGAGTTAAGATGGGAAAACAGGTCTGGAAACCGGGAAATATGCTTTATCCTCTTCCGGTAGTCATGGTCAGTGTGCGTGACAGGGACGGACAGGACAATATCATTACCGTGGCATGGGCCGGAACGGTCTGCACCAATCCGCCAATGGTATCCATTTCCGTGCGTCCGGAGCGTCATTCCTACCGAATGATAAAGGAAAGCGGAGAATTTGTGATCAATCTGGTAACGGAGCAGTTAGTAAAGGCTGCTGATTATTGCGGTGTCCGTTCCGGAAGAGATGTAGATAAATTTAAGGAAATGCGTTTAGAAAAAGCGGAGGCAGAAAAAATTCATGCACCAATGATCTTAAACAGTCCGGTCAATATCGAATGTAAGGTGACAGAGTGCAAAGAATTAGGTTCTCATCATATGTTCTTTGCCACCGTAGAGGCAGTTCACATAGATGAGGATTATCTGAATGAAAAAGGAAAGTTCTGTTTGAATGATACAGGACTGGTCACCTATTCCCACGGAGAATATTTTTTACTGGGAAAAAAGGTGGGAAGTTTCGGGTATTCAGTTCAAAAGAAAAAGAAGAAGAAAAGAAAAAAGTAAATTATTTTACTAACATATCCATCAGGCAGGCATAGACCTCCGGGGACTGTTCCTGCCAGTTTTTGCAGACGGCTTCTGCCATTTCGGTATTTTTGACTGTTAAAGTCAGATCAATGACCGGAATATTTTTTTGTCTGAGCTGGCAATGTACCGCATAGTTATGCTGCGGAGTGCGGTAGTAATCGGCACTGATGTCGGCTTCTTTTTTCATTTCGATCTGATTCTGGGAAAAATACTCGCAGATATCCTGACGGATCGCTTCTGAAATTTTATCCTCAAAGAAATCCAAGGTTTCACGTCCGGATGCAGTGATCCGGTAATTGGTGTTATTGTGTGTGGATTCGGCAACGATCAGCTCCGAATCTAACAGGTCATTTAATACCTGCTGTATCGTAAAGTAGGTGGTGTATTCCTTATCTAAAAAGAAATTGGAAATCTTAGTGTTCCCAAGTGGGAAGTCTACCTGGGAGAGCATATATAAAATAATTAATTTGTAAATCGTAATTGGTTCAGCCATATCTTATCTCTATCCTTATTTATATAATTTTATCTGTTTTCAGCCAGTCGTCCCTGAAAGGTATCGCGTTCTTTCAGACGGCGGTGAATGGTATTTAAAACGCATCTTTTTTTCGTACTCCATAGCGGAGCGATCAGTAAATCTTTTGGCCCGTCACCGGTCAGCCGGTGTATTACAATATCCTGCGAAAGATATTCTAAGCAGTCGATCACAAGTTCCACATATTCTTCCATAGAAAAGACAGGAAAACCGGTATTCTGGTAATAGTCTGCTAAATCTGTCCCTTTTAAAACGTGCAAAAGTTGTAATTTCACACCGGACACAGGAAGTTTGGAGATCGCTTTTACGGATTCTAAGATCATAGCCCGGTCTTCACCCGGAAGCCCTAAGATCAGGTGGGTGATGACGGGGATGTGAAGCTGATGCAGTTTTTCCACAGCGTCAGTAAAACATTTATAATCATAACCACGCCGGATAAATGCTGCGGTCTTAGGATGGATTGTCTGCAAACCGAGTTCGATCCAGACGGGTTTTATCTGATTCAGTTCATCTAAAAGTTCTAATACATCGTCATTCAGACAATCCGGTCTTGTGGCGATCGAAAGTGCCACAATGTCAGGATGCATCAAAGCCTCCGTAAAGATTTTTCTTAAATAAGAGACCGGTGCATAGGTGTTGGTATATGCCTGAAAATAGGCAATGAAACGTTTACACGGAAATTTTCCTAAAAGCTGCTGTTTTCCATATGCGATCTGTTCCGTAATGGAAAGACTGACCGGAGCTGCAAAGTCCCCGGAGCCGCCCGCAGAGCAGAAAATACAGCCGCGTGTGTCCAGACTGCCATCACGGTTAGGGCAGGTCATGCCGCCGTTTAAGGAAATCCGGTAGATTTTTTCACCAAAAGTATTTTTTAAATAGTAATCAAAAGAATAATAACGTTTTTCATTCCAAAATTTTTGCATGATGATGTTATCATAGCATTATTGGGTAAGATTTTCAAGGTGAGTACAACAGGGGGTTTTACTTTTGGAAAAATTAGTGTATAATGGCGTTATCACAAATCATTGTGCCATTTCGGCATTGATCCCTATAGATTAAGGAGAAAAAGCATGAGAGAAAAATATGAGAGTCTGTCAGTGGCTGTATTGCGTGATTTAGCGAAGTCCAGAGGTATTGCTAAAGTATCGACAATGAAAAAAGCAGAGTTGATCGAGGCCATGGTAGCAGAAGATGAAAAGGCTCAGCCGGCATCCGAAGATGCAAAAAATATAGATGAGAAAAAGAAAGAAATTACAGAAGAAAAAAATGAGAGCAGACAGCACAGATATCCGCGTCAGCAGAATGGACAGTATCATGAGAACCGCAAAAATGACGGACGTGATCACAATTTGCAGAACGAAGTGGATATGTCCTTAGACAGTGGGATTACCACCGAGGGAATCTTAGAGGTTATGCCGGATGGATATGGATTTATCCGTTGTGAGAATTATCTGCCGGGAGATGGAGATGTCTATGTTTCTCCAACGCAGATCCGCAGATTTAATTTAAAGACCGGAGATATCGTCTGTGGCAATACAAGAATTAAGACGCAGGGAGAAAAATTTTCTGCCTTATTATATGTGCGTTCCGTCAATGGGTATCATCCGTCCGAAGCACAGAAGAGAACCGGTTTTGAAAATCTGACACCGATCTTTCCAAATGAAAGGATCCGTTTAGAGTACGGCAGAGGTGTCAACATGGCAATGCGTATTGTCGATCTGGTATCCCCGATCGGTAAAGGACAAAGAGGTATGATCGTGTCTCCGCCAAAAGCAGGTAAGACAACACTGTTAAAAGCGGTTGCAAAATCCATTGTCCACAGCAATCCGAATATGCATGTGATCATCCTGCTGATCGATGAACGTCCGGAAGAGGTTACCGATATCAAGGAGGCAATTCAGGGTGAAAATGTGGAAGTTATCTACTCTACCTTTGATGAGCTTCCGGAGCATCATAAGAGAGTATCGGAGATGGTAGTAGAACGTGCCAAAAGACTGGTAGAGCATCATCAGGATGTTACGATCTTATTAGATTCCATTACAAGATTAGCAAGAGCTTATAACTTAGTCGTACCACCAAGCGGAAGAACATTATCCGGTGGACTTGATCCGGCAGCACTGCATATGCCAAAACGTTTCTTTGGTGCGGCGCGAAATATGAGAGAGGGTGGAAGCCTGACGATCTTAGCGACAGCACTGGTAGATACGGGCAGCAAGATGGATGATGTTATTTACGAGGAATTTAAAGGTACCGGTAATATGGAACTTGTCTTAGACCGTAAACTGTCAGAAAAACGTGTATTCCCGGCAATTGATATTGTAAAATCAGGAACAAGAAGAGAAGATCTGCTGTTAGATAAAGAAGAATTAGAAGCGGTTGGTATCATGCGAAAAGCAATTAACGGTATGCGTACGGATGAGGCAGTGGAAAATATCCTGAATATGTTTGCGAGAACAAGAGACAACCAGGAATTTATCCATATGGTGAAAAAGAACCGGATCCTGTAAAAAGATACAAAAAAAGTGCAGGAAACCGTAAGAATTTTCGGAACAGGACTTGCATAACGATTATACTTATGGTACAATTAATAAGCTGTTTATCGGGATGTATAGTTTGTAAACTATAAAACAGAATAAAGTGAAATAAATGATATAAAATGATTGATGAGGTGAAAGACATGAGAGAAGGAATCCATC
>DNUZ01000006.1:38968-92364 GCA_003507655.1 Lachnospiraceae bacterium
ATGAGAGAAGGAATCCATCCAGATTATTATCAGGCAACTGTTACATGTAACTGTGGAAACACATTTGTTACAGGTTCCACGAAGGAAGATATCCACGTAGAAATCTGTTCCAAATGCCATCCGTTCTACACAGGTCAGCAGAAAGCTGCTCAGGCTCGTGGACGTATTGATAAGTTCAATAAGAAATACGGCATGGATAACAAATAGACATAGGTTGTTTGGAAAGGTTGAGGTGTTTATCTCAACCTTTTTTTAAGAAAGAGGAGACAATGGGCTATTCCGGAATTGGTGGTCAGGCAGTCATGGAAGGTGTAATGATGAAAAACGGTATTCATTATGCGGTGGCAGTCAGAAAGCCTGACAAAGAAATTGTGGTGGATGCACGGGAGTATCCCGGCATTGTCAAAAATCAGAAGATCAAAAAAATACCGATCTTGCGTGGTGTCATCAATTTTATCGATTCGCTGGTACTGGGCATGCGGACATTGATGTATTCCGCTTCTTTTTTTGATGAAGAGGCAAAGGAATTGAGCGAAGAGGAGCAGAAGGCAAAGGAAAAGAAGGAAAGTGTGGCAATGGGGTTTACGGTCTTTTTGTCCGTGATCCTTGCACTTGTAATTTTTATGCTTCTTCCATATGGACTATCGCTCTTTTTTAAAAAATGGATTGCTTCGCCGACGTTACTTGCGTTGATCGAAGGTGTCATCCGCGTGGTTATTTTTTTCATATATATTGTTGCAATTACCTGCATGGAAGATATTAAGCGTGTATATATGTACCATGGAGCAGAGCATAAGTGCATCAACTGTGTGGAGCATGGACTGGATCTGAATGTCGAGAATGTGAAGAAGAGTTCAAGGTTTCATAAAAGATGCGGGACCAGTTTTTTGTTTCTGGTAGTATTTATCAGCATTTTGTTTTTTGCATGTATCCGCACGGACTCGGCAATCTGGAGATTTTCACTCAGGATTCTCTTAGTGCCGGTGATCGCAGGAGTTGCATATGAATTTCTACGTCTTGCAGGACGGAGTGAGAATGCTTTTGTGAATCTGCTCAGCAAGCCGGGACTCTGGTTTCAGAAGTTTACGACAAAAGAGCCGGATGAGGATATGATCGAGGTTGCCATTGCTTCGGTAGAGGCAGTGTTTGACTGGAAACCATATGTAGAAAAAGTACGCGGCGAAGGAGCAGCAGAAGCGGACTGAGAGAAAAAGGAGAGGTCTTATGAGATATCGTGAGGCATTAGCAGAGGGGACGGCAGCGCTTGAGAAAGCCGGAATTGAAACGGCAAGACTGGATGCGTGGTATCTGCTTGAGCATGTCTGTCATATCACAAGACAGTATTTTTATTTAAACGATACAGATGAATTAAAAGAAGAAGAACAGCAGGAATACGAACTTGCGATTGGAAAGCGGGCAGAGCGTGTGCCGTTACAATATATTATCGGGGAACAGGAATTTATGGGACTGACTTTTAAGGTCAATCCAAGTGTTCTGATCCCAAGACAGGATACGGAGATTTTAGTGGAAGAAATCTTAAAGATCTGCAAGCCGGATGCCCGTGTGCTGGATTTATGCACAGGTTCAGGCTGTATCATTATCAGTATGGTACGGAATCTGCCGAATATAGAGGCGTATGGTGGAGATATTTCCCGTCAGGCAATCAATGCCGCAAAAGAAAATGCCAAGCTGAACCAGACGGCAGTTATTTTTGAACGCAGTAATCTCTATGAGGCATTCAGCGGAAAGTTCGATGTGATCGTTTCGAATCCGCCTTATATCCCATCGGCAGAGATTCCGAATCTGATGCCGGAGGTGCGGGATTTTGAGCCTCATCAGGCATTAGACGGTTTAGAGGACGGACTGTATTTTTACCGGAAGATCATTGCAGGAAGTGTGGAATACTTAAACGAGGATGGCATCCTGTGTTTAGAGATCGGGTGTGAGCAGGCTTCTGCCGTAACGGAGATGATGAAGCATTTTGGATTTAAAGATATCACGGTGGTGCAGGATTTAGCAGGATTAGACCGGGTGGTCCGTGGCCACTTGTAGCGGAATTAGGGTGATATCGGATATGACACAGAAGGAAAGCAGAGAAATGAGGTAGAGATATGTTTGACAGATTAGATGATACTTTGATGCGATATGAAGAAATGATGAATCAGCTTAGTGAGCCGGATGTTGCGAATGACCCAGAGCGTTTTAAAAGACTGATGAAGGAGCAAAGCGACCTGACACCGATCGTTGAGGCTTATAAGGAATACAAGCAGTGCAAACAGAATGTAGAGGATTCCCTTGCTATGCTTGATGAGGAAAGCGACGAGGAAATGCGTGAGCTTGCCAAAGAGGAATTAAACGAGTCCAAGGCAAGGATTGAAGAATTAGAGCAGGAGTTAAAAGTTCTACTGCTTCCAAAAGACCCGAATGATGATAAGAATGTTATCGTAGAGATCCGTGCCGGTGCAGGCGGTGATGAGGCAGCACTTTTTGCAGCAGAGATTTACCGTATGTATGTACACTATGCTGAGAGTCAGCGTTGGAAGGTTGAGACCTTAGAAATGGAAGAAATCGGAATCGGTGGTATGAAATCTGTAAACTTTATGATTACAGGACAGGGTGCTTATTCTAAGATGAAATACGAGTCCGGCGTACACCGTGTACAGCGTGTACCTGAGACAGAGTCCGGTGGACGTATCCACACTTCAACGATTACGGTTGCGGTTATGCCGGAGGCAGAGGAAGTGGATGTAGAGATCGATGAAAAAGATGTCCGTATTGATGTTATGCGTGCTTCCGGAAACGGTGGACAGTGTGTCAATACCACGGACTCCGCGGTACGTCTGACCCATTATCCGACCGGTATTGTTATTTACAGCCAGACGGAAAAATCCCAGATCCAGAATAAGGCGAAGGCATTTGCCCTTTTGCGTGCAAAACTTTACGATATGGAGTGCCAGAAGGCTCACGATGCAGAGGCAGAAGCCAGAAGAAGCCAGATCGGAACAGGGGATCGTTCCGAGAAGATCAGAACCTACAATTTCCCACAGGGTCGTGTGACCGACCACCGTATCAACCTGACCTTGTACAAACTTGACAAGATTATGAACGGGGATATCCAGGAAATCATTGATGCATGTATTGCAGCCGACCAGGCGAAGAAGCTAGCGAAGATGGGCGAGGAATAGAAGATATAAAAAACGGTCTTTGACATAGGTCAGGGGTCGTTTTTTTATGTATTTATTTATAAATAAAAGAGAATAAAAAAGGACATAATTATGGTAGAATTAAACCATAGATAAGGAAATTTATACGATGCCACAAATAATTCCAATTAAAGATTTGAAGAATAAATAGAAAGAAACTTGATGCTGTAGGCAAATTAAGATATAATATGACTATAATAGAAAGAGGGGTGATTTTCTATGTATACATTACAGGAAACAATAAGACCATCAGCGGATTTACGAAATCATTATAGTGAGATTTCCAAGCAATGCCGGGAAGGGAAAGAAGCAGTTATTATAACCGTAAATGGACGCGGAGATACAGTATCTCTTTCATATGAGGAATATAAACACATGAAGTCCCGAATTGAGTTATTAGAAATTTTAGCGGAAGCAGAGAATGATGTAAAGAATGGTAGAGTTGCACCAATCAACGAAACATTTGACGATTTAAGACAACTGTTGCAGGAGGGCTAGTTTTTTGAAATATAAAGTTATTCGCACTGAAACAGCAGATGTCCAGATCAGAAAAATTATTTTATATATAGCTGAAAATTTTGGCAATGCAGTTGCATTAGAAAAGTTAAAAAAATTGGAACAAAGTATTTTGGATTTAGGGGATAATCCGTTTAAAGGAGTAGAACCTCGTTATTTAGTGTTAAAAAGGCAGGGATATAAAGTACTGATACTTGAGAAAAATATAGTATTTTATAAAGTGGATGAGCAAAAGAAAGAAGTTATTGTTTATGCCGTTGTAGACCAGAGACAGGATTATTTAAACATTATCAGAGGGTTATAATTGCAATCAAAAGAAAAAGCCATTTTCTACCAATAAGTAAAAATTTCCGGTCTGCCAGACTTCATAAATACGGGATAAGCCAAGCATTAAGGAGAGATAAGATGCAGTACACGAGTCATTACCGGTCGCCGATCGGAAATATTTTATTAGCGGCAGATGAGATCGGTCTGACCGGACTATGGTTTGAAGGGCAGAAATATTTTGCACTCTATTTAGACAAAGAGCATATAGAAAAAGAGATCCCGGTTTTGTGCAATTTGTCAGCACTAAGTTGTGAGCCGCCTTTAACAACATAATCCTATAAAAAGTGCAAAAAAAGATATTCATAATTGTAATTGCAGCTCATTTAATTTACAATAGTTAGCAGGGAATCAAAAAAAAGAATGTTTAAGTAATGGAGAGAAAAATGAGTGAAAAAAAATGGTATAAGATAAGCCTGTTTGTAGGGATCTGCGTATTGATCAACTATGCAGGTAAGATTTTTGCACAAAATTTGCAGCTGCCGTTGTTTTTAGATTCGTTTGGAACGGTGGTGGCTGCCTATGTATTAGGACCGTTATGTGGGGCAATGGTCGGTATGACGGTCAATATCATCTATGGGATCCTATATTCCTGGACGTACATGTTTTATGCTGTAGTCAGTGCTATCGTTGCAGTGACGGTCGGAATATGTGCAAGAAAAGGATATCTGAAAAATCTGTTTGGTACGCTGTCTATCAGCTTTCTAACAACAATTCTGTCAGTAGTTTTATCAGTTCCGTTTAATTATATGTATTTCGATGGTTACACCAATAATAAGTGGGGTGACGGTGTCATCAATGCGTTAGAAAGAATGGGATTTAATCCGATCATCAGTCACTGCGCCGGAGAATTCTATCTGGATTTTTTAGATAAAGTCATTACGATCGTACTACTGTTCTTGCTGATACGTTTTTATAAGAGCAGAAAAAAAGTGCAAAAAAATGCAGTGATCGGAATCCTGTTGTGTCTGACCCTTGGAGCTTCGCTGTTTCAGGGAATGGGGGCAGCAGTTTCGGTGCATGCAAAGGAGAAAAAAGAGGTACAGGAAGAGAACAATTATAATACATATCTTCAGACAATCTATGGAAGAGAAAATGGGATTCCGGGCGGCTGTGCAAATGATATCGTGCAGACGAATGACGGAGTGCTCTGGATTGGAACCTATGGCGGACTGTACCGCTATAACGGTTCGGAATTCCGGTGGGTGGATGAATATGAATCGGTAAAGACAGTCAACTGTCTTTATACAGATGAGGAAGGCAGGCTCTGGGTTGGAACAAATGACAGCGGAGTGTCAATTTTTATCAACGAGAGCATCGCAAATGTAGTATCAGAAAAAGAAGGGTTGTCCTCCGATTCGGTACGCTGTATCACACAGAGTTCCGATGGCGAGTATTATGTGGGCACGTCGAGTGAGCTGTCTGTCGTAACACTTTCAGGCGGACTTTCCGTAAAACGTACCATTTCAGAAGTAACCTATGCAGAGAGCATAGACGCAGATAAGAACGGCAATGTAGCCGTAGTAGCAGATGAGGGAAAGCTGTTTTTGATACAGGGTGGAAAAGTAACAGCATCCTATCAGCCGTTGGATGAGTCGGCATATGTCTGTTGTCTTTTTCAGGATGAACTGCTGTATGTCGGAACTTCAAAAAATCAGATTGATGTGTATTCCGTGCAGGGAGAAACATTAGAATATCAAAAAAGTATTACCTGCGGAGAACTTTCAAATATCAATTCCCTGTATCCATACGAAGATACTATATTTGTCTGCGCCGATAACGGAGTAGGGTATATAGAAAAAAAGAAAGAGTTTCAGGCAGTGGAAATGAAACAATTTAACAGTTCCATTGACCATATGTTAGTGGATTATCAGGATAACCTCTGGTTTACTTCCTCGCGTTTAGGAGTCATGCGGATGAGTAAATCCATATTTCAGGATATCCATTATGAAGCAGCAGCGGATGAAAAAATCGTAAATGCAGTGACCGAATGGCAGGGAGAGCTTTACATCGGAACGGACAAAGGACTGAAAATTGTCGATACCAAAACCGGAGCAGGCATTACGAATGAATGGACAGAACTATTAAGCGATGCCAGAATACGAAGCTTTATGGTTGACCGTAAGGGAAATCTTTGGGCGTGTACAACCGGAAAAGGTGCTATCGAGATTGAAAAAAACGGTCAATATACGATCTATAATTCGGAAAATGGTGTGAGCAGCGACAAGATCCGTACAACTATCGAATTAAAGAATGGGGATATTTTAGCGGCAGGGGATGCCGGACTTACTTATATCAAAGGCGGAAAAGTTCTGCAAAATATCGGGGAAAAAGATGGATTATTAAATCCGAAGATGCTCTGTACCTTAGAACTTGAGGACGGAACGATTTTAGCGGGTACGGATGGAAACGGGATTGAAGTCATCAAAGACGGTAAAGTGTCAGCAAAATATGGAAAGGCAGAAGGATTAAGTTCGGAGGTCATCCTTCGTATGGTTGCCGATGAAGATGGAGGAGGAGTCTTTATCGTAACCAGTAACAGTATCTGTTATATGGAATCCGACCGGTCTATCAGGATATTAGATAATTTTCCATATTTTAATAACTATGATCTGGTAGAAAATAAAAACGGAATGTTGTTCGTACCGGGTTCTGCCGGAATCTATGTGGTTGATAAAAAAGACTTGTTAGATGGAAAAGAAGTAGAGTATCAGCTTTTAAACAGTAAATCGGGACTTGAAAATGCATTGACACCGAATGCATGGAATTATGTGGACCAGGACGAAAATCTCTATTTTTCCACAGACAACGGAGTGACCTGCATGAACCTGAACCACTATAATGCGTCAACACGTTCTTACCGTATGCAGATGAAATCCGTAGAGATCGACGGTGCCCGCCATTCGGTAAAAAGAGGTGAACCACTCTATGTAGAGCGTGGAGCAGAGACCATTGAGATTTTTCCGGAGATCATCAACTATTCCGTATATAAGCCGTATGTCAGTGTATATTTAGAAGGCTATGATAAAGCACCAAAAGTCATGCAGCAGGGCGAATTGTCCAGTGTGATCTATACGAATCTTCCGGTAGGCAGTTATACCTTCCATTTAGCCGTGTTAGACAGCAAAGATCAGAGCGTACAGGTAGAAAGTACTTATCAGATCATCAAAAAAGCAGAGATATATGATAATTGGTGGTTTATGCTGTATATGGTAGCAGTTTTTGCGATCGCAGTCACTTATCTGACCTGGCTGGTATTCCATACGCAGGTACAGAGAACGCTGAACATACAGAAGCGGGAATTAGAACTGGTGAAAAAACAGTTAGAGATGGGAAATGAAACGGTTCTGACCATCGCGCGTACCGTGGATGCAAAGGATGTCAACACCAGCCAGCATTCTGCGAGAGTAGCGGAGTATTCCGTTATGATCGGAAAAGAATTAGGCTTTGATGAACAAAAATGCAGCGAACTGAAACGTGCGGCATTGCTTCATGATATTGGAAAAATCGGAATCCCGGACCGGATCTTAAATAAGCCGGAGCGACTGACAGACGAAGAGTATAAGGAGATGAAATCCCACGTTGTCAAAGGTGGAGAAATTTTAAAGAGTTTTACGCTGATAGACAATATCGAAGAGGGAGCGTTGTACCATCATGAGCGGTATGACGGAAAAGGCTATGTGCATGGCTTAAAGGGAGAAGAAATTCCATTAAATGCCAGAATTATTGGAATTGCAGATGCATTTGATGCAATGACTGCAAACAGAGTCTATCGAAAGAAGCTGGATATGGATTTTGTGCTAGGCGAGCTGAAAAAAGGCAGGGGAACACAGTTCGATCCACAGCTTACCGACATCATGCTCCATTTGATCGAAACCGGGCAGATCGATATGCAGCGCCTGTATGACAATGCAAATGTGAAAGAGGAGGAAGAATAGTATGAAAAAGACATATACAGTGACCTTTTTTACTTGTGCTGTTGTCATTGCAGTGGTGTTAGCAGCGGTTCTTTCCTTTCATAAGAGTGAGAGCAAGACCCTCAAAGTCGGATTTATCTATGTCGGGGATGCCAGCACTTCTTATACGAATAATTTCATAGAGGTGCAGAATGCGATAGCAGACAAATACGGAAAACAGGTCAAGACCATTGCCATGTGCAATGTTGCAGAAGGAACCGAGGAGGAGTATTTAGAGAGACTGATAGACTCCGGCTGCGAACTGATCATTGCTACAAGTTATAATTACGGAGTAACCATGAAAAAGTTAGCAGAAAAATATCCGGATATCGAGTTTTGTATGGCAACCTGTTCTAACGCGAACGAAGAACCGCGTCTGGAAAATTATCATACCTTTATGGGAGCGATTTATCAGGGCAGATATACCGCAGGTGTTGCGGCGGGAATGAAACTGCAGGAACTGATCGACAATGGTACGATCACAAAAGAGCAGGCAAAGATCGGCTATGTTGCAGCCTATCCCTATGCGGAAGTCATTTCCGGTTATACGGCATTTTTGTTAGGGGTGCGCTCGGTCGTACCGGATGCAGTAATGTCCGTACGCTATACGAACAACTGGAATGACTATCTGACAGAGAAAAAATATGCGAAAGAATTTATAGACGAAGGCTGTGTCATCATCTCACAGCATTCCGATACCACCGGACCGGCAACTGCCTGTGAGGCAACGGATTCCGACACACCGGTTTACATTGTCAGCTACAATGAGAGTATGGCAAATGTAGCACCGACCACCTATCTGACCGGATGTAAGATCAATTGGGAACCATATGTGACAGGAGCCGTAGAATCAGTATTAAAAGATAAAAAAATCGAAGAAAATGTCAAAGGAAATGTAGTCGGCAATGACATGGGCGCGGGCTTTGAAGAAGGCTGGGTCGAGATGTTAGAGTTGAATGAGTTAGTGGCGGCAAAGGGAACCAAAGCAAAAATGCAGGAAGTCATAAACGGATTCAAAAAAGGAAAAATTCAGGTATTCCAGGGGGATTACATCGGAGTGGATCCGGAAGATCCAAAGGACACCTGTAATTTGAAGAAAGGCTATATCGAGAACGAGAACAGTTCCGCACCGACATTTCACTATGTATTAAAAGATGTGATAACAGTAGAGGAGTAAAGCCATTGTGGTTTTACTCCTCTTCCATTACCGGTACGATCATATTTTCTAAAGCATGACACATCTTCGGATGATGGATGACAAAATGGATCGCAGGGAACTTATTCTTAGACACCATGACCCATTCACCCTCTAGAATGATGATCTGGATATTGCGGAACGGAAGCTGATGCGTGACCGTTACGCTATAATTTTCGTGTTCTTTTGCATAGTCTTTTGTCTGCGATAAATGCTGCAGATACTGTTCATAGGTATAAACAATATCGGATTCAAAGAAGAGACCGGAAAGAGAGAGCACCATCGGATACTGTTCAAATTCCTCCCTTGTCAGTTCCGGGACATCATTCTGTAAAGGGCCGGAATAGAGCATCTGCTCATAAATCTCTTTTTGCATCGTCACAAAATGGAAAATATTTGCAGCATCTTCTGTCGAAATCTTGTTCTGTTGCAGGATTTCTTTCAAAAGTTCCTCGGACATGGTACACAGAGGAAGGGAAGAGAGGATATGATGTCTTTTGCCCGGAAGTTTTGCATTCTCAAAAAGAAACTTCTCATATTCTGACTTTCTCTCTTTGCAGTAAATGTCCATCAGAGGAATTGCTTTCTGGAACAGACATTTGGTGATCGTCTTATAATGAGCGACTTCGTCCTTGTGTCTGGTCAGGTAATAACGTCCCTTATCATGGTATCCGGCGATACATTCTCCAAACAGGGCAGCTTCGCCGGATACATAGTGGAAATGACAGTAAACGTCATTCTGCGGACTTTTCAGATAATAAGGAGAAATCTGTCCGGTCATATAGAGCGGGATCCAGCTTTCGAGACCTAACATCATTTCCTCAAAAGGACGGTCTATGTTGTGGATGATATTTAAGTGCAGTCCTTTTTTCAGCATGACAGCAAGCCCGAACATCCATTTTTTTCCAAACTCTAAATCCTGTGCCATATCCTCCATTGGCATATCGCTGCACATATAGACGGATTCTGTAGACTTAGATAAAACCGTGGATTTCAAGAAGTCCAGTTCTCCGTTTTTCATAGCCTCCAGTCCAAAATAATTTTTCGAGGTGGCAAACTGAAACGGTACGGATGGAACCTTGATATCGTTAAAATGGATACTTCGGATATATTCATCTAAATTGAACTCGTCTAGTTTTCTCAAAAAATCATTTGCAGAAGAACCGGAAAGCTCCATATTCTCAGAATCGGAAAAGAACCAGCTCTCTAATAAATAAAGGTAAGAGGAATTGTCCTCAAGATGTTGAATGTCACAGTCTAAAACGTTAGCGATCAACTCTTTTGAAGCAGTGTCTGAATAACTGCGCACAATGAATACAGAAACACTGTGGAAAAAAGAGTGCGTATCAGACGGACGGCGTTGTTTTGAACGGATACGGGAGATATAAGAAGCATCGTAATTCAAAACACGCGCCATCTGTGAAATATTGATATCCAAAAGAGAGATGATCTGATTGAAACGCTCAATGGTAATGGCATAGGAAAGGGATTCCTTTCCGAGTGCATTGGTCAGAGCGTTATAAATTTCTCCTTCTGTAATGGATTCTTTTCCATGCTCCTGTGCAAGTTTCGCAAGTCCGAAAGCCAGTTTTTTCAGTTGGGGACTGGAAAGGTCAGGAGTACGCTTTCCGGTACGGTAACGGCTGATATCCACAGCTGTTAAGCCGGAAGCATCGGTAAGTTCTTTTGCCGTGCAGGAAAATAATTCAATATAGTCATTTAACAGTTCCTGAAAATCCATGGCAGTTCCTCATTTTAAGCATTCTTAAGATTTTTCTGTGCGGTAGACAGCATCAGTTTAATACGGTTGAGCTGGTTTACCTCGGATGCACCCGGATCGTAGTCGATCGCAACGATATTTGCTTCCGGATGCTGGTGGCGCAGCTCTTTGATAACACCTTTTCCGACAATATGGTTTGGCAGACAGGCAAATGGCTGTGTGCAGACAATATTCGGAGTTCCGGTGTGGATCAGTTCTAACATTTCTCCGGTTAAGAACCAGCCTTCTCCGGTCTGGTTTCCTTCGGAAACGATCGGACGGGCATAGCGGGCAAGTTCTTCAATGTGGGCAGGCGGTGTGAAACGGCTGCTCTTTTCAAATTCATCCCTTGCAGCAGAGCGAAGCCATTCTAACGCTTTGATGCCAAGGTTACATTTTCTTGCAGAGGACTTGCTCATACCTAATTTTTCTGCCTTAAAGTTCGCATTATAGAAGCAGTAGAGGAAGAAGTCTAATAAGTCAGGAACGACCGCTTCGGCTCCCTCTGATTCTAATAATTCTACTAAATGGTTATTTGCGGCAGGTGCAAATTTGACTAAGATCTCGCCGACGATACCGACTCTTGGTTTTTGGATATCGAGGATCGGAAGTTTGTCAAAGTCACGGATCATCTCACGGCACATCTTTTTATAGGTGCGGTGGGAAAGGAGTTTATCCTGTGAAAGGAAAGCAATACATTTTTCTTTCCATTTTTTATGCAGGGCATTGGCTGAACCCGGCTCTGCCTCGTATGGGCGGACATGGTAAAGACAGCGTAAGAAAATGTCGCCGAAAACAAGTCCGTACATACCTTTTTGCACTAAAGCAGGCGTGAATTTAAAGCCCGGATTCTTCTCTAACGATGCAAGGTTGATCGAAATGACCGGAACATCCGGATATCCTGCTTTTGCAAGTGCACGTCGGATAAAGCCCATATAGTTCGATGCACGACATCCGCCACCGGTCTGCGACATCAGAACAGCCGTCTTTGTCATATCATATTTGCCGGAAAGTACGGCATCCATGATCTGTCCGACTACCATCAGGGACGGATAGCAGGCATCGTTATTCACAAAACGAAGTCCGGTGTTGATCGCATCACGGTTATCGTTCTCTAAAACCACCAGATTGTAACCGGAGGAGCGGAATGCCGGTTCAATGATGTCAAAGTGGATCTTAGACATCTGTGGGCAGATGATCGTGTAGTTTTTACGCATCTCCTCGGTAAATACGGTGCGGTTGTAGTTAGCAGGACGGATCGTGCGTTCCTTCGGATTCTTCTCTCTGACGCGGATCGCAGCTAAGAGAGAGCGGATACGGATCCTTGCAGCACCTAAGTTGTTGACTTCGTCAATCTTTAAGCAAGTATAGATCTTGCCGGAATTTGTCAGAATATCACTGACGCAGTCCGTGGTTACGGCATCCAGACCACAGCCAAAGGAGTTGAGCTGGATCAGATCCAGATTTTCCTGAGTCTTGACATAATTTGCCGCTGCATAGAGTCTGGAGTGGTACATCCATTGATCTAATACGATTAACGGACGCTCTACCGGATTTAAATGAGAGACAGAATCTTCGGTCAGTACGGCAATTCCATAGGAGTTGATAAGCTCCGGGATGCCGTGATTGATCTCTGCATCTAAGTGGTAAGGACGGCCGGCAAGGACAATGCCGCGTTTTCCGGTTTCTTTCAGATATTGCAGGGTTTCTTCACCTTTTTTCCGCATATCGTCACGGGCATTTGCAAGCTCTTCCCATGCTGCATCTGCGGCAGCACGGATTTCCGCTGCCGGGATCTGGAACTCTGCCTGAAATTCTTCTACCAGACGTTTGGTTAAAGCCTCTTTGCTTCCAAAAGACATAAACGGATTTAAAAAGCGTACACTGCCACTTGTGATCTCATCGACATTGTTCTTAATATTTTCCGCATAAGAAGTTACGATCGGACAGTTGTAGTGATTGTTGGCATCCTTGATCTCCTGACGTTCATAAGGGATACAAGGATAGAAAATAAAATCGACCTTCTGATCGATCAGCCATTTCACATGACCGTGTGCTAATTTTGCAGGATAACACTCGGACTCACTTGGAATGGATTCAATCCCAAGTTCATAAATCTTTCGTGTAGAATCCGGTGAGAGAACGGTACGGAATCCTAACTTTTTGAAGAATACTGCCCAGTACGGGTAATTCTCATAAAAATTCAGTACCCTTGGAATACCGACCGTGCCACGCACAGCCTCTGCTTCAGAAAGCGGTTCATAGTCAAAAATACGATGATATTTATAGTCAAAAAGATTAGGGATATTTTCCTTGTTCTTTTCTTTTCCAAGACCTTTCTCACAGCGGTTACCGGTAATATAGGAACGGTTGCCGCTGAAACGGTTGATAGTTAAAAGGCAGTGGTTGGTACAGCCTTTACAGCGTGTCAGTTTTGTATCATAGGTCAGGTTGCAGATGTCCTCAATAGAGAGCATAGAAGACACATGTCCGTCTTCATAGCGTTCTCTTGCGATCAATGCAGCGCCAAACGCACCCATAATTCCGGCAATGTCAGGACGGATCGCTTCACAGCCGGAAATTTTTTCAAAGCTGCGTAATACGGCATCGTTATAAAAAGTTCCACCCTGCACAACGACATTTTTTCCAAGGTCGGATGCATCGGAAAGTTTGATAACCTTAAAGAGAGCATTCTTAATAACGGAGTAAGCAAGTCCGGCAGAGATATCTGCAACGGTTGCTCCCTCTTTTTGTGCCTGTTTTACCTTGGAGTTCATAAATACCGTACAACGTGTTCCAAGGTCAATCGGATTTTTAGCAAAAAGAGCTTCTTTTGCAAAGTCACGGACACTGAAATTTAAAGATTTTGCAAAGGTCTCAATAAAAGAACCACAGCCGGAAGAACAGGCCTCGTTCAACTGAACGCTGTCTACGGTCTGATTCTTGATCTTGATGCACTTCATATCCTGACCACCGATATCTAAAATACAGTCTACTTCAGGATTGAAAAATGCAGCAGCATAGTAATGAGAGACTGTCTCTACTTCGCCCTCATCTAACTGCAGTGCAGATTTGATCAATGCTTCTCCGTAGCCGGTAGAACAGGAATAGACAATATGAGCATTTTTCGGAAGACGCTCATGGATCTCTTCCATGGCACGGATCGTTGTTGCTAACGGACTTCCGTTATTGTTGTCATAGAAAGAATAGAGCAAAGAGCCATCCTCGCCGACTAAAGCAACTTTTGTCGTGGTAGAACCGGCATCAATACCAAGATAGCAGTTGCCCTCATAGGAAGATAAATCCCCGGTAACCACATGATTGCAGTTGTGGCGTGCTAAAAAGGCATCGTATTCTTCCTGATCAGCAAAGAGCGGTTCCATACGCTCTACTTCAAATTCCATATGTATTTTTCCGGAAAGAGTCTGTAAAAGACTTCTTAAAGTGGTCGTAGTATCTTCTTTATAATTCAAAGCAGAGCCAATAGCTGCAAACAGATGGGAATTCGGCGGTGTAATGGCATGTTCATCGTCTAAATGTAAAGTACGGATAAAAGCTACCTTTAATTCTGATAAAAAATGCAAAGGACCGCCTAAAAAAGCAACATGTCCGCGGATCGGTTTTCCACAGGCAAGTCCACTGATCGTCTGATTTACAACAGCCTGAAAAATAGAAGCGGCAAGGTCTTCTCTTGTAGCTCCTTCATTGATGAGCGGCTGGATGTCCGTCTTTGCGAAAACACCGCAGCGGGCAGCGATCGGATAGATCGCCTTATAATTTTTTGCATATTCATTTAATCCCGGAGCATCGGTCTGGATCAAAGATGCCATCTGGTCGATAAAAGAACCGGTCCCTCCGGCACAGATTCCATTCATTCTCTGCTCAACATTGCCGCCTTCAAAATAGATGATCTTTGCATCCTCGCCGCCTAATTCAATGGCAACGTCCGTCTGCGGTGCGTAATGCTGCAGGGCAGTTGAAACGGAAATAACCTCCTGGACAAAAGGTACACCAAGGTGCTTTGCCAGGGTCAGACCACCGGAACCGGTGATCATCGGTGCTAAGTTCATATCTCCTTCTTTTCGGTATGCTTTTTCTAAAAGGGCAGCAAGTGTGTCCTGGATATTTGCAAAATGTCTTTCGTAATCAGAGAAGACGAGGTCGTCATTCTCATCTAAAATAGCGATCTTTACGGTTGTAGAACCGATATCAATTCCTAATTTGTATAAATTCTGATTCATAATACCACCTGTTATAACTTGTTTATTTCCTATTAAATGTATGAACGGTACTGATTTTTCAGTACATCCCATTCTACGACAGGAAATTACAAAAAACAACCCTTTTTTTCCATTTTATATTTTCTTTATAAAGTTATAATTCTAAAGATTTTGTGAAGAATTTCTGCATGGATTGACAAACAAAATGCTTAAAATTATAATGTGTTAAATATAAGGTTAAAAATTCCAGACAAATGAGGTGCAAGATGAATTATCTGAATAAATTAGAACGAAAGATTGGAAAATATGCAATTCCCAACCTGAGCCTTTGGCTTGTAGTAACCTATGCACTCGGTTATCTGATGATGTATATGACACCGGGAATCATCAGTTATCTGATGTTAGAACCGGCAATGGTGCTGCGAGGTCAGGTGTGGAGACTGGTTACATGGGTGTTGATTCCACCGTCTACAGGCAACATCTTTTTCTATATTATTATGATTATGCTGTATTATTCCTTAGGAACGGCATTAGAGCGTACCTGGGGAACCTTCCGTTTTAATGTCTATATCTTCGGAGGCATGATATTTACGGTAATCGGAGCATTTGTGGCATATGGATTTTTAAGTGTCACAGGTGGTCTGACCATTGGAATCGGTTATTATGTCACAACCTATTACATCAACATGGCAATCTTTTTAGCATTTGCGGTCTGCTTTCCGAATATGCAGATTCTGTTGTGGTTCATTATTCCGGTAAGAATGAAGTGGATGGCATATGTCTACGCGGCTTTGACCATTTATGATTTTGTTACAACCGGAGCAGTGGGAAGAATCTCCATTGCGGCAGCACTTTTGAACTTCCTGATTTTCTATCTGTCTACCAGAAATTATCAGAGGGTATCGCCAAAAGAAGTGCATAGAAAGTATGTATTTAAGACACAGATGCGGGATGCAGAGATGAGACATTCCGGCGGTGTAACCAAGCATAAATGCGCAGTTTGCGGAAGAACGGAAAAGGATGATCCGACTTTGGAATTCCGTTTCTGTTCCAAATGTGACGGTAATTATGAATACTGTCAGGATCATTTGTTTACACATGAGCATATTAAGCGGAGTTAGAGATTATTTAAGCATCATCAAATAGAGGGCTTACATTGACAAAATTCTCCTGAAATCATATAATAAAAGCGATTGAGAAGAGATTTCAGGAGGATTTAGTTTATGGAAGGCGGTACAGTTTCCAAGAATTTTATTGAACAGATTATTGATAAAGATATAGAGGAAGGAAGATGTGAAGAAGTCGTTACACGTTTCCCTCCGGAGCCAAACGGTTATCTGCATATCGGACATGCCAAGTCCATCTTATTGAATTACGGACTTGCAGAAGAATATCATGGCAAATTTCATATGCGTTTTGACGATACCAATCCGACAAAGGAAAAGGTGGAATTCGTCGAGTCTATCAAGGCGGACATCCAGTGGTTAGGAGCAGACTGGGGTGACAGCCTTTTCTTTGCATCTGACTATTTTGAGCAGATGTACGAAGCAGCAGTTAAATTAATTAAAAAAGGAAAAGCATATGTCTCTGATTTATCGGCAGAGGAGATTCGTGAGTACCGTGGAACACTGACAGAGCCGGGCAAAGATGATCCGTCCTGCAATCGGAGTGTGGAAGAGAATTTAGCACTCTTTGAGGATATGAAGAACGGAAAATTTAAGGATGGAGAAAAGGTTTTGCGTGCGAAAATTGATATGGCATCTCCGAATATCAATATGCGTGACCCGGTCATCTACCGTGTGGCACATATGACGCATCACAGAACAGGTGACACCTGGTGCATCTACCCGATGTATGATTTTGCACATCCGATTGAGGATGCCATTGAAGGAGTCAGCCATTCGATCTGTACCTTGGAATTTGAGGATCACAGACCACTCTATGACTGGGTAGTGCGTGAGTTAGAATATGAGAAACCACCAAAACAGATTGAGTTTGCCAAGCTCTACCTGACCAATGTGGTAACAGGAAAGCGTTATATTAAAAAACTGGTAGAAGATGGAATTGTAGACGGTTGGGATGATCCGAGACTGGTATCTATCGCAGCACTCAGAAGAAGAGGTTTTACACCGGAATCCATCAAGCGTTTTGTAGAGCTGTGCGGAATCTCAAAGAGCAACAGTTCTGTAGACTATGCCATGTTAGAGTATTGTATCCGTGAGGATTTAAAGATGAAAAAGCCAAGAATGATGGCAGTCTTAGATCCGATCAAATTGGTGATTGACAATTATCCGGAAGGCGAAGTGGAGTATTTAGATGTTGCTAACAATTTAGAAAATGAAGAACTTGGCAGCAGAAAAGTACCGTTCTGCCGGGAACTTTACATCGACAGAGATGATTTTATGGAAGAACCTCCAAAGAAATATTTCCGTCTGTTTCCGGGAAATGAAGTGCGTCTGATGCATGCATATTTTGTAAAATGCGAGAGTTTTGTAAAAGACGAGAACGGAAAAGTGATCGAGGTGCATTGTACCTATGATCCTGAGACAAAGCAGGGAACAGGATTTACCGGACGTAAGGTAAAAGGAACCATCCACTGGGTTCCTGCACCATTTGCAAAGAAATGCGAGGTACGCCTTTATGAGAATCTTGTAGATGAAGAAAAAGGCGTTTATAATAAAGAGGACGGAAGTCTGAATCTGAATCCGGATTCCTTAAAAGTGTTAAAAGATTGTTATGTAGAGCCGGAGCTTGCAAAAGCAGAGCCATATGACAGTTTCCAGTTTGTACGGCAGGGATATTTCTGTGCCGATGCAAAGGATTCCACACCGGAGCATCCGGTATTCAACCGTATTGTTTCATTAAAGAGTTCATTTAAATTACCGGCTCAGTCATAGCCGGATTTGGGGGTCATCATATGAATTTATTATCAGGATTAGAAAAGTTTGGACTGGAAATTTCAGAAGATATGGATATCTTTGAAGAGGACAAGCCAAAGACAAGTGCAAGCACAGAAGCAGCCGGAGAAAAGCCGGATATTCCGACAGAGGATATGTTTTTATTGGAAAAAGGCATCCGTTGTCCGGTCTGTGATAAAGTGTTTAAGACAAAGATGATTAAGAACGGAAGGGTAAAGCGTTTAGAGTCTGATAAGGACTTAAGACCGCGTCATCAGTATATTGATACTTTAAAGTATGATATATGTTCCTGCCCGCATTGCGGTTATACGGCAATGACCCGTTTCTTTCCGCATATCACCAGTATACAGAGCAAATTGATCAAAGAAAACATCTGCTCAAAGTTTCATGCACAGATTGAGCCGGAACCGGCAGTATATGATTATGACCGTGCGTTAGAAAGATATAAACTGTCACTGTTCAATACGATCGTTAAAAAAGGCAAGACCAGTGAAAAAGCATATACCTGTCTGAAGATCGCATGGCTCTATCGTGGCAAAGCCGAGACACTGGATGCTGCAACAGAGGAAGGCAAGGCAGCGATCGCAGAATGTAAAAAGGAAGAGGAAGCTTTTTACAAACAGGCATATGACGGTATGTTAAAAGCAGTCAGCACCGAGATGTTCCCAATCTGTGGAATGGATCAGGGAACGGTAGATTATCTGTTAGCAACGATGTCAATCCATTATAAAAAGTACGATGTTGCGTCAAAACTCCTTGCAGGTATCTTAGCATCCAATACGGCAGGAAGACAGATGAAGGACAAGGCACTGAATCTGAAAGAAGAAGTAGTTGCAGAATTAAAAAAGGGGAGAGGTTAAACAGACAGTGAATGAAATGATGATTCCACTGTCACACGATGAAAAAAATCCGCTGTATCAACAGATATATGACCATATCAGGATCGAGATCATGGACGGTAAGATTCCCCAAGGAGAGAAACTGCCGTCTACTCGTTTTTTATCTTCCCATTTGCAGGTGAGCAGAAGTACGGTAGAACTTGCTTATGAGCAGCTTGTATCGGAAGGTTACATAGAGGCACAGCCATACCGCGGATATTACGTCAGTGATGTCAGTGATTTATTAGACTTAAAAGAAAACAGCCAGCAGCCAAAGGAAGAAGAGCCAAAACGTGCTAAGAACCGGATGTTGGAAACACACATTGACTTTTCACCTTTTGCCGTGGACTTAGAGCATTTTGCATTTAATGCATGGAGAAAGGTCAATAAGAATCTGCTCAGCACAGACAATGCCGATTTGCTGACCGCAGGAGATGGTGCAGGCGAGCCGGAGTTTCGTGAGGAAATCTGTAACTATCTCTATCAGTCTCGTGGTGTTATCTGTGAGCCTTCCCAGATTATCGTGGGTGCAGGAAACGAATACCTGCTGATGCTGTTATCCCAGATTTTAGGTGCAGACAGACGCGTGGCAATGGAGAGTCCGACTTATGTGCAGGCATATGAGACTTTTTTGAATCTGGGATATCAGGTGTGTGCAGTAGAGATGGATGCCCAGGGCATCAGCATGGAGCAGCTTCGCAGTGAACAGGCGGATATTGCATATGTGATGCCGTCACATCAGTTCCCAATGGGAACCGTCATGCCGATGAAACGGCGTATGGAGCTGTTAAAATGGGCGGCAGAGGATGAGAACCGGTATCTGATAGAAGATGACCATGACAGTGAATTTCGTTATAAAGGAAAACCAATTCCTTCGTTGCAGGGTTCCGACCAGAATGAAAAGGTCATCTATCTTGGAACATTTTCAAAGAGTATTGCTCCGGCAGTGCGTGTCAGCTATTTAGTGCTGCCGAAAAAATTAGTAAAAGTCTATACCGAAAAATGCGGTTTTTATGCATCAACCGTTCCTAAAATTCAGCAGATGACCATTTGCAACTTTATGAAAGAGGGCTATTTTGAACGTCATCTGAATCGTATGCGGAGCAGTTACAAAAAGAAGCATGACTTTTTGATGGATGAAATTAAGAAAAGAAAATGGATACGGAAGGTCTATGGAGATAATGCGGGACTGCATGTCATTGCAGAGATTGAGTCGCATTTTTCGGATGAGGAACTGACAAAGTTAGCACAGGGGATTGGAATCCGTATCTATCCGATTTCAGAATACTATATAGATAAAAACAAAGTACCGGAATACCCGGCAATCCTTTTAGGATATGGGGGGCTGACAGAAAAAGAGATAGAGCAGGGATTTCGGGAACTGGACAAAATTATGTTATTTTTTTAGCAAAGAAATGCGAGGGTGGTTATGAAAAGAATAAGGATAGCAATTTGTGATGATGATTCAATTGGCAGGGGATTGTTGCAGGAAAGTCTGGAATATTTACTGCAGGAAAATAACCTGCAGGCAGACATCAGCAGTTATTGCAGCGGTCAGGAACTGTTACGGGAACAAAACAGATATGATATTTTGTTTTTGGATATTAGAATGCCTAAAATCAATGGAATTCGGACGGCAGAGAAATATCGGGAGTGGTATGAAGATACGATCATTATTTTTCTGACATCTTATGAAGATTATGTTTTTGAAGGTTATAAAGTCAATGCATTTCGTTATCTGAAGAAACCAATGGAACAGGAAAAATTGCGGGAGGCATTGCTGAGTGCAGTATCTAAGTTAGAAAAAGAATACGAGATTGAACTCTGGGATGAGGAAGGACTGCATATTGTCAGACCCAAAGATATTATTTATGTGGAGACAAGTGGAAGAAACGTCATTGTACGGACCGTGGAAGAGGATTATTGCGTGAAAATGGGGATTACGCAGTTTGCCGAAAATCTGAATGGAACGGATTTTATATCTCCACACCAGTCTTATTATGTTAACATGCGTTATATCAAAGAATTTAATAAGCAGGAAGCAATTTTAGTAAATGGAGAAAAAGTTAAGATAAGTTGTAAAAAGTACGCACAATTTAGGGATATCTACTGCGAATACCGTAGAAATCGAAGAAATCACTAAAGAAAAACACTGAAATGTTGCTTTTGTGTCAAAATCAACTGCTTTTATGTAAATCCTGTTGAAAAATAGTTATCAATATGCAAGAATATAGACGGCTAGAAGAGAGGAGGGGGAGCAGATGATTTTATTTAGTTATTACTGCCAGAGCAAAGAGTGTTTATATTTACGATTTTGGCGTCAATAGTGATAGAGGGAAACAGGGATGACATGAGTTGTGTTATCCCTGTCTTTATGTGGAGAAAAACAGAGGGAACATATAAGTGAGGAAAAGGGTTTGAGAGATGTATCATATATTTATTTGTGATGATGAAAAAAGGTTTACAGAAGTATTAGAAAAACGTGTAGAAACATGTTTGAAGGAACAGGGCCAAAGTTATGAGATACAGATATTCTATAATGGAATAGAAATGTTTCAGGCAATGCAGAAAAAAGCACCGGAAATATTGTTGCTGGATATTGATATGCCGGAAATCTCAGGAATGGAACTGGCGGAACAGATTTTTAGCAGTAATATGAATACCAATGTGATCTTTGTGACAAACAGAGATGATCTGGTATTTCAGGCAATACATTACCAGCCATTTCGTTTTATACGGAAGGAAAAGCTGAATCAGGAACTGGATGAGGCAATTTGTCATTTGATTAATAAATTAGAAAAAGATGAGAAAATGTGGGAAGTTCAGACAAAGAATGGAACAGAAATTCTTGCGTTGAAAAATATTTTATATATAGAAAGCTGCAAACATTATTTACGGATCAGGCATATGGACGGCGAGTGTGAGATGCGGGAAAAAATCTCAAATTTGGAAAAGTGGATGAGTAACTATGGTTTTGTACAGACACATAGAAGCTATCTAGTCAATGTTCGCTATATGAAAATGGTTCGTGCAAATGAGGTAGAACTGGACAATGGAGAAATCCTTTCTGTCAGCAGAGATAAAGCACAGGAAGTGAAAAAGAAACAAATGATATATCTGAGGAGTTTTGCATATGCAAATAGTTAGTGAGATTGCTGAAATTGTAGCAAGTGCTATTGACTGTGTGTTAGTATTATGGTTTTTGACAAGTCACTTTGGAAAAAAGAAAACAATAGAATGGTGGAAGTATGCAGTATGGTTTGTAATTTTATTTATTCCAAGTCATTTTATGGGAGAAATATTTAATTTACAAAGTATTGTAGTAATCCTGATTGTTACCAGCTTCTCAATGATTTATTTGCAGGGAAACAGTATTGAAAAGTTAATCGTACCCCTGATTCTGTATATCATGTTGGCATTTGTAAATATTATGGTGATACAAGTAATATCTGTGTTAAGCAAAAGTCCTATGGAAGTGCTCATCTCAGGGAATGGTATTCTTAGAATCCTTGTATTGTGCATCAGTAAGGTCACAGTGATTTTGACATTTGTGATAGCAGAAAGAACATTTAGTAAAAAGCATTATTTCAAAAAAGAAGAGTATATTTTTGGAGCAATCTTATATATTACGTTTTTTATTGTTGCAGTGCTTACCTTTAAAATAGTCGGAACCGTTGAAATGACTTTTAGAGAACAGCTGATTTTCTTTATATTGACAATGCTGTTGTTAGTGATCAATAGCTTTATGTTCTGGTTGATCCGGAGAATGAACTATCAGAACAGATGTGAATTGGAAAATGAAGTTTTAAAAGTGCAGTTAGAACAACAGGAAAGTCAGATTCATAATACAGAATTATTGTATCAGAATACAAGAAAAATGCGTCATGACATGAAACACTATTTTACGACATATTTGCAATTGCTAAGAGATGGTGAAACAGAAGTTGTTATGAAAGAGATGCAGAGCATTTTAGAGACAGAGTTAGAAGCAGAAAATGTGTTTTATATGGACTGCAGGATGGTGAATGCAGTTATTAATCAAAAGGCAGCCCTTTGCAAGAAGAACAAAATATCTTTAGAAGTGCAGATTACAGGAGAATTTCATTGGGAAAATGAAAGTAATATTGCGATTTTATTATCAAATCTCTTAGATAATGCCATTGAAGCGGAAATACAGCAGGAGAGTAAAAAGGAAATCCGTTTAAAAATGTTCATTTATAAAGAGATGGTCAATATCATTGTGGAAAACTATATTTTGAAATCTGTTTTGGGAGAAAATCCAGAGTTAAAAACAACAAAAAAGGAAAAACAGGGACATGGGATTGGGATAGAGAGTGTCAAAGAACTGGTTCGTAGAGAAGAAGGAGATTTGGAAATTTTTGAAGAAAACAATTATTTTATTTCACAGATATTGATTCCATGCAAAGCAAACAAGATTTGTGGGTAGTCATTGGAACTATACGGAATTCCCAGAATTCTCGACAAAAATCAACAATTCATGCCTAAAAAAGACGGTTCATGCCAAGAGTATTGAAAAAGCGAAAAAAAGGAATATGATAAAGGAAGTTATGAAATGTTATGCAGCTTTTGGGAAATGAACGGATAGAATAGCGTCAGTCTATGTAATAGAATCGGAAACCTAATCATAAAACTTCATTTGAAGAAGCAGGAGATATGACATAGCAGCAAACAAAAGGGAAATGCATATTTTGTGAAAAAATCACAGAGTATACATTTTCTTTTTTTGATGAAGTGTAAAAATATAAAAAGATTGGATTAGATAAAAGTTGCAGAAAAGGTGTAAAAATAGAGAAAAAACGGTAATTCATGCCAGAAAAATGTCATTGGTGCCATAGGTATTGCAAAAATAGTCAGAGTTGTTAAGATGTAGAAGAAGGATGTGAGGCAATGTCTAAAGTTGCAGAAAAGGTAGCGGACTCCTTATACCGGAAAGATTATATCAGTGAAGAAGAAAAAGAGATTTATTCATATGGTTATGAAATACTCATTGATAATATCGGAAAAACTTTTCTGTTACTAATGGTAGGTGCGATCATTCATCAGTTCGTTGCAACCTTGGTATTTGTAGTAGTATTTACTACATTGCGCAGCTGCTGTGGAGGCTATCATGCATCAAAGACGTGGCAGTGTAATTTACTTACAGTTATTCTTTGGGGAATAGTGATAGTTGGAACATACACAGAGGCAATCATTAAACAATGTGAAGCATTGGCCATTGCAATTGCTGTTGTAAGTGAGTTGGTGATTTACCAATGTGCACCAGTGGAGCATCAGAATAAGAAGTTAACGAATGAAAAAAAAGAGAGGAACAGAAGATGTGCATTAGGACTAGGCATGTTATATGGAATCTTAATATTACTACTTACTTTTTCGTTAACTAAGATAGCAATTGCCTTAGCGCTGACGGTATTAGAAGTCGTAATGTTGATGATAATACCAGGTGAAGGGAGGAGCAATGAGCCATGAAGAAACAGAATCTTTTCGGAGAGATGGTAAAAAAAGCAGGAGCAAAAGCAGCTGTATCTACAGCAAATAAAGCATCTGTATTTTACTGCTACCAGCCAAAAGAGCCAAAAGGCTTAGAGAAATTCAACAAATAAGATAAAAGACTCCTGCCGCGAAATGGAACAACTTTAGTACATAAGGCGGCAGGAAAGCAAGCAGAACATGAAGGTATACCCATGAATTTCAATGCTTTTTTCTGCATCAGTACAACTGCAACCTATTACGATCAATCCATTAATAAATGTCCAAATATGAGGTAAGCCCAGACCGAATATAAAGGACACAGGACATAGCTATTGAAATTCATGGAGATGTATTTATGTTTCTATATATTACCAGCATCCGACGGAAGCCAGCAATGGCTTCCGTCTTATTTGCGGGAACATTTGCCGGGAACCCGATTTTCAAAATAACTTTTAAAAACAGGAAAATTGTGGTATAATACCTACTATAGGAAGATATTTTCTGTTTTTAAAGGTTATGATACAAAATCCGTTTCACTTACGAAAGAGAGTGCGGCGGTTTTTTTGTGGAAGAAAGGAGAGGCAATGTTTAAAGAAGGAGATTTCATAATTTATGGAAGCAATGGTGTATGTCAGGTAGAGCATATAGGAAGCATGGATTTACAGGGTGTTCCGGGTGATAAAATGTATTATACATTAGTTCCGGTTTATGAAGAAAAGAGTCGTTTGTTTACACCGGTGGACAACCACAAAGTAGTCATGCGTCCGGTAATCAGTAAAAAAGAAGCATGTGAACTGATAGACCATATGCAGGAAATGCAGGTATTTGAGATACAGAATGAAAAGAACAGAGACACTGTATTCAAAGAGGCATTGAAAACCGGGGATTGTGAAGAACTCGTTCGTGTGATCAAGACAATATACGAGAAAAAGCAGGAGCGTAAGGCACAGGGGAAAAAAGTGACTGCCGGAGATGAGCGTTATTTCAAGCTGGCAGAAGAGCATTTGTACGGAGAGCTTGCGATTGCTCTTGGAATTGAAAAGGACAAGGTTAGTTCCTATATTGAGAAAAGAATCGCGTAAAATGTACAAAAAAATATAAGTGTCAAAAAATTGCAAAAGAATGTGAAAAAAGTACCAGAGGATAAAAGGTTCTATGATATAATGAGGTACATGGTTAAGTAATGATGAATTTTTTGGTTAAAATGAGAGAAAGGGATTAGGTACAATGGAAAGAAAAAGAAAAATGTCTATCATGGTGCGCCTGTTACTGATGGTGATCTCGCCATGCCTGTTGCTTGGAATTGCAATGACACTTTATTCCGGGTGGAACATGCAAAGGGGAATGCAAAAGACTACGTTGGACGGAATGCGTGCAACGGATTATGCAGTCTTAGAGATGTTTAAAAACATAGCAGACGGTGATTTTAAGCAGGATGCAAAAGGCAATGTTTACAGAGGAGAGTACAAGATTTCTGATAACAATGAGTTAGCAGATTATATCAAGAACAAGACAGATGTAGATGTTACTTTTTTCTATGGGGATACCCGTGTGTTGACTTCCTTAAAGGATAAAAAAACAGGGGATCGACTGATAGGAACCACAGCATCTAAAGAAGTTACGGATAAAGTCTTAAAAAATGGAAAAGAATACTCAGATACGGGTATTGTGATCAATGAAAGACCATACTACGGATATTATGTGCCGGTAAAGAATTCGGATGACAGTATCATAGGAATGGTGTTTGTCGGAAGAGAGAGCAAAGATATTAATGCCTTTATCAAAAGCAAGTCAAGCGCCGTATTTCTTATGGCACTGATCATTATGGCAATGGCATCGATCGCAGCATGGATCACCTCAAGATCCGTAGCGGTCAGCGTGCGTGGAACAGAAAAGGTAATCGGTGCGTTAGCAGACGGTAATCTGACCCTGGATGTGGAAGAAAAGCTGTTAGGGCGAAACGATGAAATCGGTGATATGGCACGTTCCGTCGAAAAGTTAAAACAGGAGCTTTTTGAGATCATCAGTGATATCAAAAAATCTTCAGGAATACTGAATGCATCGGGAGAATCTCTAAGTCAGATGGCAGAAAACTCCAGTGCAACAACGAACGAAATGAGTAAGGTCATAGAGGATTTATCCAAGGGTGCAGTCTCACAGGCAGAAGAGATTGAAGAAGCATCGGTACATATCGGAGAGATGGGACATGTCATTGAAGAGATTGTAAGCAGTGTGGATGGTTTGGATGATACATCTGCGAAAATGAAAAATGCCAGTGATGAGTCTTCTGTCATTATCCGTCAGCTTTCCGAATCCAATGACAGGACGACACAGGCGATCAACCGTATCGGAAGACAGATTGAAGCAACGAACGATTCTGTACAGATGATCCATGCAGCAGTAGAACTGATCACTTCGATCGCGAGTCAGACAAGCCTGTTAGCGTTAAATGCAAGTATTGAAGCGGCAAGAGCCGGAGAGCATGGAAAAGGATTTGCAGTAGTGGCATCCGAGATCCAGAAATTAGCAGAGCAGTCGAATGACTCGGCGGAAAAGATCAAAGACATCATCCGCGATTTGTTAAGTGAGGCAGAACAAACGGTAAACGTCATGCATGAAGTAGAAGATATCGTTGCACAGCAGCAGGAAAAATTAGAAGAGACAAAGACAAAATTTGTATCCGTAGCAGACGGAGTCAATGCATCCAGAAGCGAGACAGAGGCAATCCAGAGTCATACGCAGATATGTGATCAGTCAAGAGCCAGAATTATTGATGCAGTTCAAAATTTATCAGCAATTTCACAGGAAAATGCAGCAAGTACAGAACAGACGACAGCATCTATGGCAGGTCTGAATGAGGCAATCCGTCAGTTGTCTGTGGCAGCAAAAGAATTGCAGGGCTTATCCGAGGATTTAGAGAAGGATATGTCATTCTTTACGATTTAGAAATGATGATCAAAGTGGAGGAAATACAGTGGTAAAAAAATATTCAGAGATTACACATATTTTTAATGAACACATGAAAGGCGGAGATGGAACCGTAGAAGTGATCCCGTCCGTGGTACAGGGAGAATATGAGAGTGATGCAAATGTCATTGCACGTTTGATCTTAAAACCGGGCTGTTCCCTCGGAATGCATGAGCATATCGGAGAAGAAGAGATCATTACGGTACTTCACGGAACAGCGGAATATAATGACAACGGCGAAAGCAGTACGGTAGAAACAGGCGATGTCTGCATCTGCAAAAGCGGTGGCAGACACAGCATTGCAAATGCATCGCCAAGTGAAGATTTAGAGTTAATGGCAGTGATCATTCAGGTGTAGTACCTGACTTTGCCTGATAATACTGTTCTTCTGCTTTATCATATCCGATTTCAGTGCTCTTGTGGTAGAGATCTACCCGGGAGCATTTTAATGTCTCTAAGCAGGATTGTTCATCTGCAAGAATCCCATCAATACAATTTTTTTGAAAAAGTATTACGGTGTCACGGAGTAGTTCTAAACTTTCTAAAAGACTGTCCGCGGTTCACATCGTCTAAAGGGTGAATCGTATCATAATTTCCCAGAGCCTGTCCTAAGACAGTCAACGCAAGATTAGCAATGACCTCATTGACATTCATATTTGTGGAAGTGCCGGCACCTCCCTGTAAGGCACTGGTACAAAAAGCATCATCCACATCCCCGGCTAAGATCCGGTCGCAGGCGCAGAGGATAGCATCCCATTTTTGGGATTCCTCCGGGTGCAGTTCCCGGTAAGATAAGGCAGCCGCTTTTTTTACCTGCACCATGGCGTAGATCAGGGAAAGATTTGTAGTATGATAGGAAGTAATAAAATTTTCTTTGGCACGAAGCGTCTGTAATCCGTAAAGAGTATCATCGGAAAGGCTGCGTGTTCCTAACATATCATGTTCTGTTCTCATGACGGTTCCTCCGTAAGCATCATAGATACTGCAGGAAACGGTTCAACGCTCCGCTTTAAGATGCCCTGGATATAGGCGATCAGGATACCGTAATTGGTCATAGGGATATTCTGATCCTTTGCACAGGCAAGGCGGTATTTCATTTCACGCTCATTTAACATACAGCCGCCGCAATGCACGATCATCTTATACGGTGAGAGATCTGTCGGAAATTCCGTGCCGGAGGAAAAGACAAATTCCGGTTCTTTTCCGGTATACTGCCGGATCCAGCGGGGCAGCTTGACACTGCCGATATCGTCACACTGTCTGTGATGAGTGCAGCCTTCGGAAACTAAAATTTTATCTCCGTCCTCAATCTGCTCTAGTGCAGTGACACCTTTGATCAGTGCCGGCAGATTTCCTTTATATCTTGCAAAGAGGATAGAAAACGAAGTTAACATAATATCTGCCGGAGTGTCGGCAGATACCTTTGCAAAGACCTGACTGTCGGTAATGACAAGACGCGGTTTTTTGCCTAAGTGAGATAAAGTGTCGCGCAGTTCATATTCTTTGACAACAATGGCAGTTGCATCTGCCTCTAAGATGTCACGGATCGTCTGCTGCTGCGGCAGGATCAGTCTGCCCTTTGGAGCAGCCTTGTCGATCGGCACGACTAAAACCACAAAATCGGAAGGATGGATCAGGTCAGCAACGATCCGAAGTTTGGTATCTTCTGTTTTAGCGAGAGTTGCAATCTTTTCTTTGAGGGTATCGATCCCGGAAAGATCAGCCGTGCTGACAGATACAAAATCAATATGATGTTCTTTTAAATATTGAAGGTCTTTTGCAAGTGAAGCAGACGGGGCAAGGTCGGATTTGTTAAATGCCACGGCATAAGGAATCTGCTTTTTTTGGATATGCTCTATAAAAGCAAAATCCTCTTCGCAGAGTCCGAGAGATGCATCGACTACTAAGACAGCGGCATCCGATTTATTTAACACCTGATAACTTTTCTTTACGCGCAAAGCACCAAGCTCGCCTTCATCATCAATTCCCGGAGTGTCAATGACAACGACGGGTCCTAACGGGAGCAGCTCCATGGATTTTTGCACCGGGTCGGTAGTAGTTCCCTTAACGTCTGAAACAACGGCAAGATCCTGTCCGGTCACGGCATTTAAGACACTGGATTTTCCGGCATTCCGCCGTCCGAAAAAGCCGATATGGACACGTTCAGAAGATGGGGTCTGATTCATTTGCATAAGTATTCCTCCTCAAACACAGCATTTTTTATTCTTTTTATTCTAGTTTGTTTCCCAAACCTTGTCAATGTGTGCATTTGGTTTGCTTTTTGTGGAAAATAATGATACTATTAGTTTTGGATATGAATGGTAGAATACCAGAGAAAACAGAAGGGTGGAATATTTACATGAAAAAAATGGAGGATTACGTCCGCAGTATTCCGGATTTTCCGGAACCGGGAATTATATTCAGGGATGTGACCAGCGTATTGCAGGATGCAGACGGATTACATATGGCGATCGACAAGATGCAGGAACTGCTCGCGGATACGGAGTTTGATGTACTTGCAGGAGCAGAGTCGAGAGGATTTATTTTCGGCATGCCGATCGCATATAATCTTCATAAACCATTTGTACTGGTAAGAAAAAAAGGAAAGCTGCCATGCGAGACCGTAGAAAAAGAGTACGATCTTGAGTATGGAAAAGCAACGATCGAGATGCACAAGGATGCCATCAAACCGGGACAGAAAGTTGTCTTAGTTGACGATCTGATCGCAACCGGAGGCACGATGGAAGCTGCCGCAAAATTAGTGGAAGAATTAGGCGGCGAAGTAGTAAAGATTATTTTCTTAATGGAGTTAGCAGGCTTAAAAGGAAGAGAGAGACTGAAAGAGTATGACGTAGAATCTGTCATCTGTTATGAAGGAAAATAAGAAGAGAGAAGAGGCTGGGGTTTGATCAAACACAGTCTCTTTTTTCACCTCCATTTCTTGTGAGATAGTACAGATTATGGTATAATAAGACAAAATACAGGAATTGTCGACATAGTTAGGCAAAAACAGTTGTAATGAGGCAGTATGACCGATATGGCTGGAAAGGAGAAAACATGGGCAAGAAAGAAGGACAAGGGGAAAACAGAATATCCGGTATTGGAGTAACAGCGCGTCTGATAGGGATTACCATGGGACCAATTATAGCGATCCTTATTATTCTGACCTTTATTTCCGCAAAGGACATGAGAGACAGCATGCGTACGACCCAGTACCAGGGAATGGCAGGAATGGCGGGAAGCGTGCAGTCTGCCTACAATATCGTATATCAGGGAGATTTTAAGTTAGATGAAAAGACAGGGGTCTTATACAAAGGACAGGCTGAACTGACAAAGACCAATGAGATGATGGATATGCTCGTTGAAAAATCAGGTTATGATATGCTTTTAACTTACGGGGATAAGATTGAGATCACAACAATGAAAGGAAAAAACGGGGAGAGGATCATCGGACAGAAGATAAAGGATCAAGTCATCATTGATAAAGTTCTGAAAGGTGGAAAAGAATACAAAGACAATGATACAAAGATCAACGGAGTAGAATATTACAGCTATTCTCTTCCGGTTAAGAACACGGATGGAACTGTTGTCGGAGTGATCAGCATTGTGAACCCTCGTTCCGAGATTGATGATTATACACAAAGCCGTATCATGATCATTGTAGTTGTAGCAGTCGTACTGTTGATCATTACATTGATCACAACAACGATCGTATCAAAATCTCTTGCAGGTGCGATCAAGCATACAGAGGAAGCATTAGTCGGACTGTCACACGGAAAAGTGAACTTCAAGTTAGAGGATCGTTTCTTGACCAGAAAAGACGAAGTAGGAGAAATGGCAAGAGCGTTTGAAGCATTGCAGAAGAAGCTGATCCATATCATCAGCAATATCAAGAACTCTTCCGAGGTATTGTTAGGTTCCGGTGAGGAATTGAACCATATGGCACAGCAGAGTAACCTTGCAGCAGGTGAGATCAGCCGTGCAGTAGAGGATATCTCCAAGGGTGCGGTATCCCAGGCAGAAGATGTGGAAGAGGCAACCGTTTATGTAGGAGATATGGGTAAAGTAGTAGGCGAGATCGTAGATGGTGTGGAGACCTTAGACGAAACCTCCAATGAGATGAAAAATGCCGGAGATGAGTCCACAAACATTATTGCACAGCTGACCGTATCCAACGATAAGACAACAAAAGCCATTGAACATATCGGAAATCAGATTAAAGCGACCAACGATTCTGTACAGGAGATCGGAGAAGCAACGAAGATCATCACTGCAATTGCAGAGCAGACCAGTCTGTTAGCACTGAATGCATCCATTGAAGCAGCAAGAGCAGGAGAAGCAGGAAAAGGTTTTGCCGTTGTAGCCGATGAGATTGGAAAATTAGCAGATCAGTCCAACACCTCCGCAGAGCAGATCCGTCAGACGATCGACAATCTGTTAGAAGAATCTGAGAAGAGCGTTGAGGTTATGGAGAGTGTCAATGTACTTGTCGCAGAGCAGCAGGAAAAACTGAACCAGACCAGAGAAAAATTCGTAAGAGTCAGCAAGGGAATCACGACTTCCAAAGACGATATGGAAGTAATTAAGAGCCACACAGATTCCTATTTTGCAGCAAGAAAGAAAGTGGCAGATCTCATTCAGAACCTGTCAGCAATCTCTGAAGAAAATGCAGCAAGTACACAGCAGACAACAGCTTCCATGGAAGAGTTAAACGCAACGATGAACCTGTTAGCAGAAGCATCGAAGAATCTGAAAGATTTATCGAAACAGTTAGAAGAAGAAGTGGCATTCTTCCAGCTTGATGACTAATCCAAAAAGGAGTCAGGGAGTGCAGGAACAGATTCATGACATCTTACAGTCTTTGCCTTACAAGTTAATACTCAGTAAGGCAAAGAACTGTGAATATCGTAAAGTTCAGATTTTAAAAAAAGAAAAGAATTATCAAATTGAAAAGTATACGCAAAAGCAGGTGTTCCATGAGAATCTTGATAAAGAAGAATTAGAGGTTTATCTGCTGCAGGAACTTGGTACACATTTTTTCCAGATGAATGTATGGAATGCCAAAGTGGAATATCAGATGATGATCTCGAAAAAAGGCAAGGTGCATATCATTGAAAAGAACTGTACAAAGACGGCACCAAAGGAGCAGACCGGGCATAACCGGAAGAAGAAATATCTGATCCCGGAAGGCGAAATGATAGAGCCTTTAGTCGATATGGGAATCTTCACAAAAGAAGGAAAGATCGTACACAGCATGTACGATAAGTATCGACAGATCAACCGTTTTGTAGAACTTGTGGACGATGCCGTAAAGAACAGGGAACTGACATATTTGAATATCATTGATTTTGGATGTGGAAAATCCTATCTGACCTTTATTTTATATCACTATTTTACAAACATCCGTAAGATTCCGGTGCATATGACCGGACTGGATTTAAAAGAAGATGTGATCGAAAAATGTAACCTTGCAGCTAAGAAGTATGGTTACGAAAATCTTCATTTTGAATTGGGTGACATCTGCGGATATCAGAGTAATGAACAGGTGGATATGGTAATTACACTGCATGCCTGCGATACGGCAACCGATCATGCGTTATATCATGCCGTGCGATGGAATACGGAAATGATCTTTTCCGTACCGTGTTGTCAGCATGAATTGAACAGCCAGATACAGAGTGAGGACTATTCGATACTGACCCGTTATGGTCTGATTAAAGAACGGACAGCAGCGTTGATGACCGATGCGATCCGTGCAAATCTGTTAGAGGCATGTGGTTATAAGACAGATATCTTGGAATTTGTGGATTTTGCACATACGCCAAAGAATCTATTGATCCGTGCAAAGAAAAAACCAGTGTCTAAAGATCAGAAAGAAAAGCGTATCCGGGAAGTGGAGCGTCTGATGCAGGAATATCATTTACAGCCGACGTTTTATCAGCTTTTAAAAGAAGCGTCATACATTTAAAAGAAAAATACAATTAGAATAAAATTGGAAAAAATCTCTCATACTATCAAAAAGTTTGGGAGGTTTTTTTATGGAACAAAAAGATTTTTTTTCACAGATAAAAGGTTCGCAGAGTCTTTCATTTCAAAAACCGCCTTACATTCTTGCAAGTGGAAATGTTGTGGGAAAGAAGGAGGGCGAAGGCCCGTTGGGAAAAGAATTTGATGTGATCTGCGAGGACGATAAATTTGGTGCAGACAACTGGGAAGATGCGGAAAGTACACTGCAAAAGGACGCAGTGGCGTTAGCGTTAGGAAAAGCAGGATTAGAAGCAAAGGATATCCGATATATTTTTGCGGGAGATTTATTAGGACAGAATATTGCCACCTCATTTGGTCTGATGGACTATGAAATCCCGCTCTTTGGACTATATGGTGCGTGTTCTACGGCAGGAGAATCCATGGCGTTAGGTGCGATGTGTGTGGCGGCAGGATATGCCAAAAATGTTCTGACATTAACTTCAAGTCATTTTGCGAGTGCGGAGAAACAGTTTCGATTTCCCCTGGAGTATGCCAATCAAAGACCACTATCAGCTACCTGGACGGTTACCGGAAGTGGTGCCTTTGTACTTAGCACCACAAGGAGCAAGGCAAGGATCACAGGGATCACGACCGGAAAGATCGTAGATTACGGGGTTAAGGATTCTATGAACATGGGGGCAGCCATGGCACCGGCAGCCTGTGATGTAATATATCATCATCTGTTAGATTTTGAGCGGAAGCCGGAGGACTATGACAAGATCATTACCGGAGACCTTGGAAAAGTCGGAAAAGAGATTCTGATCAAACTGCTTCGTGAAAAAGGAATCGATATAGCAGAGATCCATACAGACTGCGGAATCGAGATTTTTGACTGCGAGGAACAGGGAACACAGTCGGGAGGCTCCGGTTGTGGCTGTTCCGCGGTAACCTTAAGTGCGCATTTCTTAAAACAGGTAGAAAAGGGAGCATTAAAGAGAATTTTATTTGTCCCGACCGGAGCGTTATTATCGACCGTCAGCTTTAACGAGGGACAGAGTGTTCCGGGGATCGCACATGCGATCGTCATAGAACATGCATAGAAGAAGAAAAGAAAAATAAGGGAAAAGAGGAGGAATTATCGGATGGATTATATCAATGCATTCTGGGTAGGCGGATTGATCTGTGCTCTTGCCCAGATTTTAATGGAAAAGACAAAAATGCTGCCGGGAAGGATCATGGTTTTGATCGTATGTTTAGGTGCGGTGTTAGGAGCAGTCGGAATCTATGAACCGTTCATGGAATATGCGGGAGCAGGAGCAAGTGTTCCGTTATTGGGATTTGGCAATGTTTTGTGGAAGGGTGTCAAAGAAGCAGTAGATGCCAATGGCTTTTTAGGACTGTTTCAGGGAGGCTTTAAAGCAAGTGCCGTAGGAATTTCAGCAGCTTTGATCTTTGGCTATTTAGCATCCTGGATCTTCGAACCGAAAATGAGAAAATAGTACACATTCCGGAATACGTTTGACGCGACTTTCTTATAATGCTATAATAATGAGCGGTTAAGAAAGAAGGACGTAAATGGAAACAGAAGAGAGAAAAAAAATATTGATTGTGGATGACGATCCGATGGTGTTAAAAGTCATCCGTTCTTATCTAAAGGACATTTATAAAGTGTATTGTCTGCGTTCGGGAGAGGAAGCACTGAAGTTTCTTTCGATGCAGATTCCGGATGTTGTGCTGTTAGATTATATGATGCCGGGAATGGATGGTCCGGAGGTGTTCCGTAGGATGCAGGAGGACGAACGGACACAGGGAATCCCTGTGTTTTTTATGACAGCTGTCACGGACAGGGATCGTGTCTTAGAGTGTATGGAAATGAATCCCGAAGAGTATTTGGTAAAGCCGGTCAGCAGCAGTAAGCTTTTGAAAAAATTGTCCGATTTATTTGAAAAAGAGAGTTAACATCGTATAAATACGAAAATAAAGGACATATTAGTACTATCAAAACAAAAGGAGATAGTATTGATATGAAAAAATTCAAAAAAATCATAGTTGGTGCTATGCTGGTAATGGCACTTGGTACGTTTACAGCCTGCGGTAACAATGACGATAATGTAAATGATACAACAGATACCCAGGATAACGTAACAGACGATGCTGCAAATGATGAAACAACAGGCAGCAACAAGAACAAGAACAACAACAATAACGATAATGATACTGACAATGCAGGAAATGCAGTCGGCGATGCAATGGAAGATGTCGGTGATGCAGCAGGGGATGTTGGAAAAGGTGTCGTAGACGGAGTTGGTGAAGTTGGCGAGGGCATCAAAGATGCAGCCGAGGACATGACCGGAAACGATGATAATGACAACAACAACCGGAACAACGACAACAATACCAGAAGTGGTATGCAGGAAAACAACGCCGATGACAATCGTGCAAATCGTTAGGGAATGATCATCAGAGAATAAAAAGGGCGTGAGCTGTATAACAGCTCACGCTCTTGGTCTATCTTATAGAAGTGTTTATAGAAATAAAAATTACTCGTCAATGCTGTAGTTTGGAGCTTCTTTTGTAATGTGGATGTCATGAGGATGACTTTCTTTTAAAGAAGCAGCACTGATCTTTACAAATTTACCGGTTTCTTTTAAAGTCTCGATATTTGGAGCACCGCAGTAACCCATACCGGAACGTAAACCACCGATCAACTGGAATACCGTGTCCTCAACGCTTCCTTTATAAGCAACACGTCCTTCTACGCCTTCCGGAACCAGTTTTTTTGCATCTTCCTGGAAGTAGCGGTCTTTAGAACCGTTTTCCATAGCAGCAAGAGAGCCCATGCCGCGGTATACTTTATATTTTCTACCCTGATATAATTCAAAGGTTCCCGGGCTTTCATCACATCCGGCGAAGATACTTCCCATCATACATACATTTGCACCGGCAGCGATCGCTTTTGTCATATCTCCGGAATACTTGATACCACCGTCTGCAATGATCGGGATATTGTATTCTTTTGCAACTTTATATGCATCCATGATCGCAGTGATCTGTGGAACACCGATACCTGCTACGACACGGGTAGTACAGATAGATCCCGGTCCGATACCGATCTTAACAGCGTCAGCACCGGCTTCGATCAGAGCCTTAACAGCTTCACCGGTTGCAACATTTCCTGCAATGACCTGTAAGTCAGGATAAGTCTTTTTGATATTTTTTACAGCTTCTAAAATGTTCTTAGAATGTCCATGTGCAGAGTCTACGACGATGACATCGACATGGGCTTTTACTAATGCATCCACACGATCCATCATGTTTGTAGTGATTCCGACACCGGCACCACAGAGAAGACGACCCTGTGCATCTTTGGCGGAAAGCGGATATTTGATCTGCTTTTCAATATCTTTAATGGTAATTAAACCTTTCAAATTATTATCTTTGTCAACGATTGGTAATTTTTCTTTTCTTGCTTTGGCAAGGATTGCTTTTGCCTCTTCAAGAGTGATGCCTTCAGGAGCAGTGATCAGTCCCTCTGAAGTCATAGATTCTTTGATTTTTTTAGAGAAATCTGTTTCAAATTTCAGATCGCGGTTGGTAATGATACCGACTAATTTCGTTCCTTCTGTGATCGGAACACCGGAAATACGGAATTTTGCCATCAGGTTGTCCGCATCCTGTAATGTATGTTCTGGAGAAAGTGAAAATGGATCAGTAATAACGCCGTTTTCGGAACGCTTTACCTTATCTACCTCATCTGCCTGTGCCTCAATGGACATATTCTTATGAATAATACCGATACCGCCCTGTCTTGCCATAGCGATTGCCATTCTGTGTTCTGTTACAGTATCCATACTTGCACTCATCATTGGGATGTTTAATTTTACCTTTTTGGTAAGATAAGTGGATAAATCAACCATATTTGGAGTTACTTCCGAATATGCAGGAACCAGCAAAACGTCATCAAATGTAATTCCTTCACCGATAATTGTACCCATGAAATTTTCCTCTCTTTCCTTCTTCTAAAAAGTGTCTGATAATGTATATTATTTTTTCAATTCTAGCAAAAAAAAATGTGGAAGTCAATGTCGCAATTATCAAAAATGTAGAAATTCTGCCTTTATTTTTGTACACTTTTGTGGTATCCTTTTTGTGAGTTTTATGCAAAGGAGAGTCAGGATGGAGTTTCGACCATGCATAGATATCCACAATGGAAAAGTAAAGCAGATTGTGGGTGGAAGCCTCTTAGATGAGGGAAATCGTGCAAAGGAAAATTTTGTAGCAGAGCAGGATGCGGCTTTTTTTGCGAAGTTGTACCGGGAACAGGGATTAAAAGGAGGACATATCATTCTTTTAAATCCGGTGGGTTCAGAGTATTATGAAGCGACAAAAGCACAGGCAGAACTTGCATTGCAGGCATATCCGGGTGGTTTTCAGATCGGCGGCGGCATCACGGCAGAGAATGCGAAGGGATTTTTAGACCTTGGTGCAAGTCATGTGATCGTAACTTCCTATGTATTTAAGGATGGAAGGATCAACTATGAGAATCTGAAAAAATTAGAACAGACGGTAGGAAAAGAACATCTTGTTCTGGATCTGAGTTGCAGAAAACAAAAGGATGACTATTATATAGTAACGGACCGCTGGCAGAAGTTTACAAAAGAGCGGGTAACAGAGCAGATTTTAGAGGAATTGTCCGGTTATGCGGCAGAGTTCTTAGTCCATGCGGTGGATGTGGAAGGAAAAGCATCCGGCATTGAAAAAGAGCTGGCATCTCTTTTAGGGAACTGGGGAAAAATCCCGATCACCTATGCAGGAGGTGTGGGAAGTTTTGAAGATCTGCATCAGTTAGATATCTGCGGAAACGGAAAACTGAACGTGACGATCGGAAGTGCGTTGGATCTGTTCGGCGGGACGATGGAATATAAAAAAGTGATTGATTATATAGAGAAAGCGAGGAATGGCTATGAGTAAGTATACCAAGAAGGATATCATACGTTTAGTGGAAGAGGAAGATGTGGAATTTATCCGCTTGCAGTTCACGGATATGTTTGGAACCATGAAAAATGTGGCGATCACAAGCAATCAGTTAGAAAAAGCATTAGAGAATGAATGTATGTTTGACGGTTCTTCTATCGAAGGATTTGTCCGCATTGAAGAGTCAGATATGTATCTGTATCCGGATTTAGATACGTTTGCAATTTTTCCATGGAGACCGCAGCAGGGCAAAGTAGCACGCATCATCTGTGATGTCTACCGGCCGGATGGCAAGCCGTTTGCAGGAGATCCGCGGTATGTACTCCGCCGTGTGGTAGAGGAAGCAAAAGAGATGGGTTATACCTTAAATGTAGGACCGGAGTGTGAGTTTTTCTTATTCCATACAGATGATGACGGACAGCCGACCACGATTTCTCATGAAAAAGCAGGATATTTTGACCTTGGACCGATCGATTTAGGCGAAAACGCCAGAAGAGATATGGTACTGACATTAGAGGATATGGGATTTGAGATTGAAGCCTCCCACCACGAAGCGGCACCGGCACAGCATGAGATAGATTTTAAATATGATGAAGCGATTGCTACTGCAGACAATATCATGACCTTTAAATTAGCAGTGAAAACGATCGCAAAACGCCACGGACTGTTTGCAAGTTTTATGCCAAAACCAAAGTATGGGATCAATGGCTCAGGCATGCACATCAATATGTCCTTAGAAAAAGATGGAAAAAATATTTTCTTTGATGAAAACGATCAAATGCAGCTCAGCAAAGAAGCGTATTATTTTATCGGAGGAATTATGGAGCATGTCAAGGGAATGACAGCGATCACAAATCCACTGGTCAATTCTTATAAACGTTTAGTACCGGGCTATGAGGCACCAATCTATATTGCCTGGTCAGCCACAAACCGCAGTCCGTTGATCCGTATTCCGGCAGCCCGCGGTGAGGGAACCAGAGTGGAGCTTCGCTGTCCGGACCCATCGGCAAATCCATATTTAGCACTTGCCGTATGTCTTGCAGCGGGATTAGACGGTATCCGTAAACAGATCATGCCGCCGGCAGCAGTGGTAAAAAATGTATATGAAATGCGTTTAGATGAAAAAAAGGCAGAAGGGATCGAAGCACTTCCGGCAACTTTAAGTGAGGCGGTAGATGAATTAGAAAAAGACGAATATATTTTAGAAGTTTTAGGCGAGCATATCAGCCGGAATTACATTGCCGCAAAACGTACAGAATGGGCAGAATACACATCACAGGTAACAGACTGGGAGATTGAGCAGTACCTGTATAAAATTTAGCAGGAAAACGAAGATGATATACACAGTAGGATAGGAACGGATGATAAGATGAATGTGGTAATAGCTTTTCCTAAAATTGAAAACGCGAAAAGCATCCGAAGCATTCTTATGAAAAGTGGTTATCAGGTGGATGCAGTCTGCACGACAGGGGGTCAGGCACTGCAGAATGTAAATGCCTTAGATGGGGGAATCTTAATCTGCGGATATCGTTTTGCCGATATGATGTGCAGTGAGATCCAGGCATATCTTCCTGCAAATTTTGAGATGCTGTTAGTCGGCTCTCAGAGTAATACCATGAATAGGGATGTCTCAGATGTGGTATGTCTCTCTATGCCGTTAAAAGTTCATGAACTGTTGCAGACCGTCGAGATGATGGCGTATACTTATGAAAAGAAGAGAAAGAAACGGCGTGCACAGCCCAAAGAACGTACCGAGGAAGAAAAAAAGCTGATATTAAATGCAAAAAAACTTCTCATGGAACGGAACCAGATGAGTGAAGAGGAAGCACACCGTTATATACAAAAGAGCAGCATGGACACCGGTACCAGCATTGTGGAGACCGCACAGATGGTACTCAGTCTGATGAGTGTATAATAGAAGGAGTGATGGATATGAAATTTACAAAGATGCAGGGAATCGGAAATGATTATGTATATGTGAATTGTTTTGAAGAAAAGGTGGAAGATCCGGCAGCGCTTGCCAAGTTCGTAAGCGACAGGCATTTTGGGATTGGTTCCGACGGATTGATCTTAATAAAACCTTCTAAAAACGCAGATTTTACCATGGACATGTATAATGCAGACGGTTCACAGGGAGAAATGTGTGGAAACGGCATCCGTTGTGTGGCAAAATATGTCTATGATAAAGGACTGACGGATCAGCAGCAAATTTCGATAGAGACATTAGCAGGGATCAAATATCTGGATCTGACGGTGGAGGACGGAAAGGTCGTTCTTGTCCGTGTGGATATGGGAGAGCCGGAGCTGATCGCAGAAAAGATCCCGGTGATCGCAGACAGTGAAAAAGTCATTGATGCACCGATTGAAATTGACGGAACAACTTATCATATGACCTGTGTGTCTATGGGAAATCCGCATTGCGTGGTCTTTATGAATGATGTGGAGGATTTTGAAATTGAAAAAACAGGTCCGTTATTTGAAAATTATAAAGATTTTCCAAAACGGATCAATACAGAGTTTGTAAAAGTCATTGATGAGCATACCTTGCAGATGCGTGTGTGGGAGCGTGGTTCCGGCGAGACACTTGCCTGTGGAACCGGAGCCTGCGCAACTGCCGTAGCAGCAGTGCTGAACGGACATTGTAATGGAGAAATCCTGATCCATCTGCTGGGAGGAGATTTAAAGATTGAATGGGACAAAGAGACGAACCATGTATTTATGACAGGTCCGGCAGCCATTTCTTTCGAGGGAGAGATCAATCTGTAGAATATTTAAATACTAATCAAACAAGAAAAGAGGAGAAGATTATGTTTCAAGTAAATGACAATTTTCAGAAGTTACCGGGAAGCTATTTATTTAGCACGATTGCAAAAAAAGTCAGTGCATATCAGCAGGAAAATCCGGACAAGAACCTGATCCGTTTAGGTATCGGTGATGTAACACAGCCACTTGCACCGGCGATCATCAAAGCACTTCATGCAGCCGTAGATGAGATGGGAGCAGCAGAGACCTTCCATGGATATGCACCGGATTTAGGCTATGAATTTTTAAGAAGTGCCATTGCAAAAAATGATTATGAATCCCGCGGATGTGATATTAGTGCAGATGAGATTTTTGTATCTGACGGAGCAAAATGTGATTCTTCCAATATTCAGGAGTTATTCTCTGCGGATTGTAAGATTGCAGTCTGTGACCCGGTCTATCCGGTTTATGTAGATTCCAATGTTATGGCAGGAAGAACCGGAGTCTATGATGCAAAGACAGAGATGTGGAGCAATGTCATCTATATGCCATGCACGATGGAGAATGGTTTTGTACCGGAATTTCCAAAGGAAACACCGGATGTCATCTATCTGTGTCTGCCAAATAACCCGACCGGTACGACGATCACAAAATCCCAGTTACAGGAATGGGTAAATTATGCAAACAAAAATGGTGCGATCATTATCTATGATGCAGCATATGAAGCATATATTTCAGAAGATGATGTGGCACATTCCATTTATGAATGTGAAGGAGCAAAGACCTGTGCGATCGAGATCAGAAGTTTTTCTAAAAACGCAGGATTTACAGGAGTCAGACTTGGTTTTACGGTCGTACCAAAAGATCTGAAACGTCAGGATGTTTCCCTTCATGGTATGTGGGCAAGACGTCATGGAACAAAATTCAACGGTGCACCATATATCATCCAGCGTGCAGGCGAAGCCGTATATTCAGAAGAAGGAAAAGCACAGTTAAAAGAGCAGGTCGCTTACTATATGAAAAATGCATCTGTAATTAAATCAGGATTACAGGAAGCAGGCTATACGGTATTTGGTGGTGTGAACGCACCGTATATCTGGTTAAAAACACCGGATCAGATGAATTCATGGGAGTTCTTTGACTATCTGTTAGCAAATGCGAATGTCGTTGGAACACCGGGTTCAGGATTTGGACCAAGCGGAGAAGGATATTTCCGACTGACTGCATTTGGAAGCTATGAGAACACGGTAGCAGCATTAGAGCGAATCAAGAAAATGTAAAGGGGAGCTTTTTACAAAAAGGAGTTAACATTTTATGTTATCGGAAGAGGAACGACAGCGAAGAAGAAGAGCACAGCTTCGGGAGCAGAGAAGACGTGCAGCGAAGAAAAGAAGACGAAGGGCATTGCTTGCGAGAACCCTGTTTATTACAATCATTGTTCTGATTATCACAGGGGCAGTGTGCCTGATTAAGCATTTTAAAAATGCAAAAGAGACCTCTGCACAAGTTGAGCCAAAGATTGTGGAAAATCCACCGGATTATGAGGTAGACCTGTTGGATATCAACGATTATTCCAGACCGGGACTGACGTTAGAAAAAGTGAATGGCATTGTCATTCACTATACTGCAAATCCGGGGACAACCGCAAAACAGAACCGGAACTATTTTAATGGACTCAAAGATTCTAAAAAGACAAAGGCAAGTGCACATTTTGTTGTAGGGTTAGAGGGTGAAATCGTACAGTGTATTCCCTGCAATGAAATTGCCTATGCATCTAATGACAGGAACAGTGACACAATTTCGATTGAATGTTGTCACCCGGATGCAACAGGAAAATTCAATCAGGAAACCAAGGACACACTCATACATCTGACAGCATGGCTGATGGGACGTTACGGACTGACGACAGACAATGTGATCCGCCATTACGATGTTACCGGCAAAAAATGCCCGCTCTATTATGTGGAACATGAAGACGAGTGGAAAAAATTCAAAGAAGAGGTAGACGCCTATATCGAAAAGAATGGCGTTCTGCCATCGGAATCAGAAAAGAATTCGCAATAGAGGTTGCCAACCTTATCAAAATCAAGTAAAATTGTATTAGATAACGGCAAAAGAGAATGGAAGTCAAATGTTAGAAGTAATATTAGAAGATCTGAAGAATCAGAAAGAGGTCCGCAAAAACCTGATACAAATGAAAGAACTCCTCAAAGATGAGGAAACACGAAAGGAATTGTCGGAGCTTTCTGCCGACAATTCTATATTTTTGGGATTTTTAAAAGAGGAAGATCCAAAGGTCAGGAAAAATGCGGCACTGATCCTAGGAATGACAGGTGATCAGGAAATCCTCCCTGCATTAATGGAGGCATATGAAAATGAAGAGACGCTTTTTGTAAAGAGTGACTATGTAAAGGCGATGCAGAAACTTGACTGCACAGATTACCTTACACCTTTAAAATTGCGTTTAGAAGAGCTTCAAAAGATGCAGGCAGAGGAGAGTGAAAAAAAGCATATCCGAAAAGAACGGAAAGAGTTAGAAAAACTTTTAGAGCAGGAAAAGGGCAGTAAACTTCATGCCTTTTGTGGATATGACCAGCCTTGTGATATGATTCTGACAACGGACAGGGGATTTGCCCAGATGACAGCAGAACAGATTCATAAAGGCAGAAAAGCAGTGGCGGCATCCGGTGTTCGTCTTCATACGGAAGATTTAAAATCCGTACTGAATATCAGGACGTTTCGTGAGATACTGTTTCCGATCCACTGTAAGACGACTCTTTTACCGGAACCGGAGCAGACAGCAGAAGGACTGTTAGCGGGAGATCTGTTACAGTTGTTAGAGAGACATCTGCAGGGAGATGCACCCTATTTTTTCCGTATGCAGATCTTAGCTCCGATGGCAGAGGAAAAGAAGAATACTTTTTTAAAAAAGACAGCGTATGCACTTGAAGAAAAGAGTGGGTACAGGCTGAAAAACACACCGGGAAGATATGAAGTGGAGATCCGTCTGATACAGAAGCGGGAGGGAGATTTCCACGCATATCTGAAGTTCTATACATTGCCGATGCGTCGTTTTTCCTATCGGAAAAATGCACTTGCGGTATCCATAAATCCGGCACAGGCAGCATTAATGCTCTATTTAGCCAAGCCGTATTTAAAAGAGGATGCAGCAGTGCTTGACCCGTTCTGTGGCGTGGGAACTATGCTGATAGAGCGTAACAAGGTACTTCCTGCGAGGTCTTTGTACGGGATTGACATTTATGGACAGGCCATTGAAGGGGCAAGAGAAAATACCCAACTTGCGGGAGTTGAGATTTCGTATATACAGAAGAATTTTTTTGATTTTACACACCGGCACAAATTCGATGAGATTGTGACGAATATGCCAACGAGAGGAAAGAAGAGCAAGGAAGAGCATGATGCATTTTATGCGGAATTTTTCCAAAAAGCAAAGCAGCATCTGAAACCGGGTGGCATGATTATCATGTATACGAATGAAGCAGGGTTTGTCAAAAAACAAATGCGGTTGAAAAAGGATATGCACCTTTTAAAAGAATATTGTATCCGTCAAAAGGAAGAATGGTATTTGTATATCATAGAGATAGAAGAGTAAGGGGGCATGACACGGATGGATGGACAGGAAGCAAAGAGCGGGAGAGAGTTTGCAGTATCCTTATTGGATAGTCAGATGGTTCAGATGCTTCAGGACCGGTTTTGTCTGGCAAATAATGTCTACTGTGTTTGTTTAACCAGAAGTGAAGGTGTCCTGACAAAAGCATATGGTTCTAAGAAGGAGTTAGACTACCTGCATCAGAAGATGGGAATGGGACTTCATATTGCCCTGTTAAAACGTCTGACAGAAAATGATATTGAAGAAGTCATCGAGCAGGAGTTAGAAGAAGACTACCTGAAGATGTGTGCACTTGCCATTAAAATCGGTGGAGAGACGGTAGCCATCTGGGTTGTCTTAGCAGTGTTAGATGAACCGGGGATTCATGGAGAGGATGTTCCGCCTTATATCAAGACAACGACAACGGAGCGTTTTTATTCTTCCATCAGCTTTTTAGAGAGTCTGACGAAGCAGTATTTTGCTGTCAAGTTAGAAGAAGTGATCGCACAGGAAGCATTTATCAAGAGCCATGAATCGGAAGAAAAGATGAAAGCCGAGCTTAGAAGAAGCGAGGTTATGACACATATTGTCTCAAAATTAGAGAGTGAGGACTCTTTTGCAGACATTGTGGAAAATATCTTAGAGTCGGTCTGTGGATATTTAGATATCAGTGCAGCGAGCATGCTTCAGATTGATGATAAGAATCAGATGATGAACATGATCTGCTATTATGGATTCCATGACCCGGAGCAGGTAAAAACGATGCGGCATCTGCCGTTAGAGGAAGTGCCGTGGGCAAACGGAAAACCATATCTGATCTCTTCAGATACTTATCTGCCGGAAAATTTCTTAAAATATTTCCAGACCTACCACAGACGTGCGGGAATCTTTCTGCCATTGGGTGTCAATGAAAAATCCGGCATGTATTTGGCCTTTGTAGAGGAGCGTTTTCCAAGGGTCTGGTCACAGGAAGAGATCAAGTTTTTAAATGATGTCAAACAGATCGTACAGAGCATTTTAGTAAAGCGTATTACAAAGAATTCATTAGCAAGCTCCTATGCATCATTAGAGGCAATCTTAGAAAATATGGGATGCGGAGTCTGTGTGGCAGATATCAAGCAGGAAAAATCACTGTATGCAAACTGCAAATTCCGTGAGTTGTTCCGCAACTTTTTAAGTACACACAGCTTAGAAGATCTGATCCATAAATACAAACCGAACGGATTGGCAGCACAGCAGAAGACAGAGATGTATATACCGGATTCTAACCGCTGGTATGATGTGCAGTTTGCAAATATCAACTGGGTAGACGGAAAGAGTGTGACTCTTTGTACCGTCTATGATGTAACCGATAAGAAGCTGTATCAGCAAAAGATTGAAAAGCAGGCAAACAACGACTTTTTGACCGGTCTGTTTAACCGTATGCGCTGTGAGCAGGATTTAAAAATGTATATCCGTACAGCAAAAGAACAGAAGACGGAAGGTGCACTGTTATACATTGATCTGGATGATTTTAAACATATCAATGACGGACTGGGTCATCAGTACGGAGATATTCTCTTAAAGGCAATCTCTAACAGTTTGCGCAGGATCAAGGGCATTGAGGACAGGTGTTACCGTATGGGCGGTGATGAATTTATCATCATTGTCAAGCCGGAACAATATGACCGGTTAGAGCAGATCATAGAGGAAGTACAGGCAATCTTCAGCAAGCCATGGTTCTTACACAGTGCAGACTATTACTGTACGATGAGTATGGGTGTAGTCCGTTTTCCAAAGGATGCCAATACCGTAACAGATCTGATCAAGAAAGCGGATATTTCCCTCTATGAAGCGAAAAAGGGTGGAAAGAACCGTGTGGAATATTACGGTGGAGATGGAGAAGATACGGCTTCAAGACGTCTGGATATGGAAAAGAACATGCGTGATGCAACAGCAAATTCCTGCGAGGAATTTGAGGTCTATTATCAGCCTGTCATCGATATTTCCGGCGAAAAAGAACGCTGCTCCGGTGTGGAGGCACTGGTACGCTGGAATTCAGGAAAAATGGGAATGGTCGGACCGGGAGAATTTATCCCGCTTGCAGAGTATTTAGGTCTGATCAATCCGATCGGAGATTTTGTACTGCGGAAGGCATGTGAAAAATGCAAATACTGGAATGATATGGGACATCCGGAGTACCGCATCAACGTAAACCTTTCTGTCGTACAGCTTTTACAGAATGATATTGTGGAACGTATCCGTACTGTATTAGAAGAGACAAAAATGCGACCGGAGAATCTGACACTGGAGGTTACCGAGAGTCTTGCGATCAACGATATCGGACGAATGAAGAAGGTGTTGAGTAAGATCAAAGAGCTTGGAGCTTTGATCTCACTGGATGATTTTGGAACCGGATATTCTTCTTTAAGTCATATCCGTGAACTTCCGATCGACATTATCAAGATTGACCGATGTTTTGTCATTGATCTTGGAAAAGATGACTATGCAGAGACATTTGTACGGATGGTTGCCGAGTTAGCAGATACCATTGGGGTCCGTATGTGCGTAGAGGGTGTAGAGTATGATGAACAGCTTCAGATTTTAAAAGATATGAAGAAGGTTCAGTACATTCAGGGTTATTATTATGACAAGCCGCTTACGGAAGAGGCATTTGAGAAAAAATATCTGTAGAATGGATGGGGCGCATTACATCTTAGATGTAATGTGCCCAATATTTTTGATGAGGATCGAAATGCTTCCATCTTCATTTGTGATAAATTCAATGCTGTCCCCACTTCGGTACTGTTCCATAGGGATTTTGATCTCTACACCGGTATCGGTAGAGAGGCATTGCTTTTCATAGCGTTTTAAGGTGGCAGTATTCTGTGGAGTGATCTCTGCTTCGGAGATGTTATATTTTTCTAACTTCTCTGTGACCTCTTCGCGGAATTCCGGTTTTTCAGGAAAGACCTTATCTAAGACATCGGGAATGGAGAGCGTACCTTCCTCTTCTAATTCCGTATAGATGATATTTTTGGTGTTCATGGAAGCCGCATACTGTTCCTCTTCATCAAAATATTTTTTTTGGACCTTGTCAATCTCTTTTGTGACAATGGACAGTTTGGATTTAGAACTTAAAGAACCATGACATCCTAAAAAAAGTGAAGAGAAGTAGTTGGTCTTTGTACCATTCACATCATACTTCTTTTCAATAAGCTGTATCTGATAACCGGTCAGATTAATCACTGCCGCTTCCGTCAGTTTCTGGCTCTCATTTGGCAGGATGGCTTTGAATTTTATGATATCATTGGTATTGCCAAAAGCGTCAGAATCTGTATGGTGTGTATAGGAGGTTTTGTAATTCATTTTTAAAAGTGCAAGATAGGTGTTTTCATTTGCACTAAAATGGCAGATAATAAAGTCAGCCGGCGGAATGTCGATATTCTGGTTCATGATCGTAAAAAGATGAGTCGAAATATCCTGACTGACTTTGACAAATCCATGTTCTTCTAAGTCATCTAAGTATCCGCGGACAACGGAATCCTCAGAAAAAGAGCAGGATTTTAAATCATCACCGGAGGTGATCTTTGCAATATGAGCTTTTATAAAATCAGCAAAGTCGGAGCCGTGTTCTAATTCGGTATCAGACAGAACCGGCATTCCAACGGTTGAATCTAAAATATGTACAATGGTATTTTTTAAATAAATATCTTCTTGTCTTATCATGTTTGTACTCCTTTCTAACAAACTATAGCATAGAAAAAGAGACAACGTCAAATGGCAGACAGTGACAGATAAGGACGAGAAATCAATGCAGGAGATAAGGTAAGAGATAAAGATAAGAAAGGTTTATGATAGATGAAAAAGTTACTGGTATTTTTAAGAGATTACAAAAAGGAAAGTGTATTAGCACCGCTGTTTAAGCTGTTAGAAGCATCATTTGAACTGTTTGTGCCGTTAGTCATGGCGAAGATCATCGATGTCGGTATCGGAACGGGAGATAACAGCTATGTGTTAAAAATGTGTGGGGTGCTGATCCTTTTGGCATTTATCGGACTGACCTGTGCGATTACCGCCCAGTATTTTGCGGCAAAGGCAGCCGTTGGGTTTGCGACAAAACTGCGTCATGCATTGTTTAAACATATTCAAAAGCTGTCTTTTGACGAACTCGACAGGGTAGGAACGTCTACACTGATTACCAGAATGACAAGTGACATTAATCAGGTACAGTCGGGAGTGAATATGGTACTGCGGTTGTTTTTACGTTCGCCATTTATCGTATTTGGAGCGATGGTCATGGCATTTACGATTGATGTCAAAGCGGCATTGATCTTCGTTGTAACGATCCCGGCACTCTCAGTTGTAGTTTTTGGAATTATGTATGTCAGTATCCCGCTCTTTAAAAAAGTACAGTCAGGACTCGATGAGGTGCTTTCGCTGACCAGAGAAAATTTAGAAGGCAGCAGGGTAATTCGGGCATTCAGGAAAGAGCAGGGAGAGACGGCACAGTTTGAGCAGAAAAACGGTCTGTTAACGGGAATGCAGCTTCATGTAGGAAAGATCTCGGCCCTGATGAATCCACTGACCTATATCATTATTAATTTTGCCATTGTAGCATTGATCTGGCAGGGCGGGCTCCGTGTAAATGTAGGAGCGATCACGCAGGGGGAAGTCGTTGCATTAGTCAACTATATGTCACAGATCTTAGTAGAGCTTGTAAAACTTGCAAACCTGATCGTTACGGTTAATAAGTCTGTTGCCTGCGGAAACCGTATCGCACAGGTATTAGAGATGGAATCCTCTATGGAGGATGGTACACTTGAGATCGGAGAAAATTTCTCGGAGCAGGAAATGCAGGGGAAAAAGTCGGTGGTTTCCTTTGAAGATGTGGCGATGTGCTACCAGGGTTCTAAAGAGGATGCCATTACACACATTTCCTTTACGGCAGGGGTAGGTGAGACGATTGGAATTATCGGCGGAACCGGTTCGGGAAAATCCACGGTGGTCAATCTGATCCCAAGATTCTATGATGCCTCGGTGGGGCAGGTGTGCTTTTTAGGACAGGATGTACGAAAGTACCGGAGAAAAGAGCTGCGCGACCAGATTGGGATCGTACCGCAAAAAGCAGTATTGTTTGCGGGAACGGTCCGTGAGAATATGCAGTGGGGAAAGAAAGATGCAACCGATGAAGAAATCTGGGAGGCATTAAAAACCGCGCAGGCAGAGGAGTTTATCCGTGCGAAAGAAGGCGGTCTGGATGCGAATATCGAACAGGGAGGACGTAATCTTTCCGGCGGTCAGAGGCAGAGACTTACGATCGCAAGGGCATTGGTAAAAAAACCAAGAGTTCTGATCTTAGATGACAGTGCTTCGGCACTGGACTATGCCACGGATGCGGCACTGCGAAAAGCCATCCGTCAGATGGAGGGAGCACCGACGGTATTTATTGTTTCACAGAGGACTTCATCTTTGATGAGTGCCGACCGGATATTGGTATTAGATGACGGAGAGGCAACCGGCTACGGTACACATGAGGAATTGTTAAAAAATTGTCAGACTTACCGTGAGATCTACAACTCCCAATATGGAAAGAAGGAGGAAGCATAATGGAGAAAAGAGAAAAACGTCAAAAGCAGAAAGAGACTTTTAAAAAGGTACTCCGTTATATCAAAAAATACTGGTTTTATCTGATCCTTTCTATATTGTTAGCAGTAATTACGGTAGTGCTCACACTTTACATTCCGATTTTGATCGGTGATGCAGTAGATGAAATTGTCGGAGCAGGTCATGTGGATTTTGCAGCGATCTTTGTGATCTTAAAGCGGATGGCAGTTGTGATCTTAGCAACGGCAGCTGCCCAGTGGGTCATGAATCTTTGCAACAATAAGATGACCTATGGAGTTGTGCAGGATATCCGCAATGAAGCATTTCAAAAGATTGAAAGTCTGCCGATCTCCTATTTGGATGCTCATTCCCACGGAGACATGGTCAGCCGTATTATTGCGGACGTAGACCAGTTTGCCGATGGACTTTTGATGGGATTCACACAGTTTTTTACAGGAGTTATGACAATCGTAGGAACACTGCTTTTTATGCTGAGCGTCAATGCAGGAATTACTTTAGTCGTGGTAGGGATCACACCGCTTTCTTTTGTGGTAGCAGGATTTATTGCAAAACGGACATTTTCCATGTTCCAGTTGCAGTCAGAGACCAGAGGCGAGCAGACGTCTTTAGTCGATGAGATGGTGGGTAATCAGAAGATCGTGCAGGCATTTGGACATGAAAAAGAGGCATTAGAGAGATTTGATGAGATCAACGGACGTTTAGAAAAAGCATCACTGCGGGCTATTTTTTATTCAAGCACCACCAATCCATCCACCCGTTTTATCAATAGTTTAGTCTATGCGGGAGTTGGTGTTACAGGAGCATTGTTTGCCATACAGGGACGTTTGAGCGTCGGACAGCTGACCTGTTTTTTGAACTATGCAAATCAGTATACCAAACCGTTTAATGAGATTTCCGGCGTTGTAACAGAGCTGCAGAATGCATTGGCATGTGCGGCAAGGATCTTTGAACTGATCGAAGAGGAGCCGGAAAAGCCAGATGCTAAGGATGCAGTTGTGTTAAACGAAGTAGACGGCAGTGTTGCGATGCAACATGTGTATTTTTCCTATCTGCCGGAGCAGAAACTGATCGAAGATTTTAATTTAAAGGTTTTACCGGGACAGAGGGTTGCGATCGTCGGACCGACCGGATGTGGTAAGACCACGATGATCAATCTGCTGATGCGTTTTTACGATACGGACAGTGGTGAGATTGACGTAAGCGGTCATCCGATCACGGAGATTACCAGAGACAGTCTTCGTGCTTCCTATGGAATGGTTTTACAGGAAACCTGGTTAAAACATGCGACGATCCGGGAGAATATTGCCATGGGAAAACCGGAGGCAACGAAAGAGGAGATCATCGAAGCGGCGAAGGCTTCCCATGCCCACGGTTTTATCAAACGTCTGCCGGAGGGATATGATACGATCCTAGGCGAGGACGGAGGAAGTCTGTCACAGGGACAAAAGCAGCTTTTATGTATTGCAAGAGTTATGCTTTGCCTGCCGCCAATGCTGATCTTAGACGAAGCAACTTCTTCGATCGATACCAGAACAGAATTGAAGATCCAGAATGCATTTGCAAAAATGATGGAGGGAAGGACGAGCTTTATTGTCGCACACCGTCTGTCTACAATTCAGGAGGCTGATGTGATCCTGGTCATGAAAGACGGAAAGATCATTGAAAAAGGAAACCATGAGGAACTCTTAGCGGCGGGAGGCTTTTATGCAACACTGTATCAGAGCCAGTTTGCCGTATAAAAACAGGACAAAGTTACAGAAAAAACACGGAAACAAGACACCGAAAAATAACACAGATAGAAACAGGAGAACAACCGGAATGTTGACACAATTTGCAAGAACAGAATTATTACTTGGAAAAGAGGCAATGGAAAAATTAAAAAATTCCAGAGTTGCAGTATTTGGAGTAGGCGGAGTGGGCGGTTATGTCTGTGAGGCATTAGTCCGAAGCGGAGTCGGAGCATTTGATCTGATCGATGATGATAAGGTCTGCTTAACAAATCTCAACCGACAGATCATCGCAACGAGAAAGACCGTTGGGAGATATAAGACAGAGGTTATGAAAGAGCGTATCTTAGAGATCAACCCGGATGCGGATGTCAGACTGCACCAGTGCTTTTTCTTACCGGAAAATTCGGCAGATTTTCCATTTGAGGAGTATGACTATGTCGTAGATGCGGTAGATACCGTGACCGCTAAAATAGAGCTTGTCATGAAATGTCAGGAGATGAAGGTGCCGATCATCAGCAGTATGGGAGCCGGAAATAAGTTAGATGCCAGCAAATTTCAGGTGGCGGATATTTATAAGACCAAGGTCTGCCCGTTAGCAAAAGTCATGAGAAGGGAATTAAAAAAACGCGGTGTGAAAAAATTAAAGGTGGTCTATTCCGAGGAACAGCCGACAAGACCGATAGAAGATATGGCGATCAGTTGCAGAACGAACTGTATCTGCCCACCGGGAGCAGAGCATAAGTGTACGGAGCGTCGGGATATACCGGGCAGTGTGGCATTTGTGCCGTCTGTGGCAGGACTGATCATTGCCGGAGAGGTCGTAAAGGATCTGTGCCGATAACTGATGGAGCAATATATAATAAAGAATGGAATAAGAAAGTAATAAAAAACGGAATAATAAAAAAGCGACTGCAGGAATTTAAGCAATATAGAAAAACAGAGAATTATACAGAAAAAGCCTTGAAAATCAAGGCTTTTTCTTAAAAAATAATGCGGAAGATGGGACTTGAACCCACACGACATTGCTGCCACAAGATCCTTAGTCTTGCTCGTCTGCCAATTCCGACACTTCCGCATTCATTATGAAAATGAAATGTCATTCACGCGACTGTTCAATAATAGCAAATGTTTTCCAAATTGTCAATGCAGTTTTGCACATTTTTTAAAAAAAATTGTAGAAATTATTTTTATTTTTCTATTGACTTCTTATAGAAAAACAGATACAATAATTTTTGTCAGTTTTGAACTGAGCCATGCAGGAGTGGCGGAATTGGCAGACGCGCAGGCTTCAGGTGCCTGTGGTAGCAATATCGTGTGGGTTCAAGTCCCATCTCCTGCAT
>DNUZ01000036.1:0-2201 GCA_003507655.1 Lachnospiraceae bacterium
TGGATAAAATGCGGCAGGATAAAAATCAACGGAATCAACAGAATCAATTTTCTTAAGCAGGCAAGTAATAAACTAACTTTTGCTTGGCCCAATGCCATGAAACTCTGCTGACAAGCAACTTGGAATCCAAGAGAAAAAATACCTGCCATGTAAATTCTTAACGCCCATGCCGTATACGTGATTAATTCTGTATTATTTGAAAAAATACCTGCAAACATCTTCGGAAATAGAAGCATAATCAACCAGAAGCATCCCGTAAAAATTGTACAAACTGTAAATTGAGTAAAAAATGCTTTTTTTACTCGATTTCTATTTCCTGCACCATAATTATAGCTCATGATTGGCTGTCCACCCTGACAAATTCCCTGTAATGGTAATGTTGCAAGCTGGCTAACACTGGTAATAATTGTCATAGCCCCTACTGCGAGATCTCCGCCATATCTTGACAAACTGGAAGTAAAACTGATAGACAAAATACTTTCCGTAGATAACATGACAAATGTAGATATACCAAGAGCAAGGCATGGTAAGATGATTTCTTTTTGCAGTTTAAAGTTTTCTTTTTTAAGATGCAGAATCGTCTTCTTTCCTGACAAGAAACGAAGGATCCATATTGCCCCTACAGCCTGACTCAAAACAGTTGCGAGTGCAGCTCCCTTTACTCCAAGATGAAATACGAAGATAAAAATCGGATCAAGAATGATATTGATTACAGCACCAATCACTGTTGTCATCATGCTGATCTTCGCAAATCCCTGTGTCGTAATAAATGGATTCATTCCCATCACGATCAAAACAAAAATACTTCCAAGAATATAAATCCTTGCATAATCCACGCCATAAGGAAGTGTCTTATCGCTAGCACCAAACATCGTCAGTAACTGTGGCGCAAAAGTAAAGAATATCACCGTCAAAGCTGCGGCCATAAGCATGAGGATTGCAAAACAATTTCCAAGAATCTTTTCAGCTGTCTTATTATCTTTCTTTCCCATAGAAATCGCTGCACGCGGTGCACCTCCGGATCCTGCCAGCATGGCGAAGGCATTGATCAGCATGAGAATTGGCGTAAACAATCCAACACCTGTTAATGCTGCGGCACCGACACCTGGAATATGTCCGATATAAATACGGTCAACAATATTATATAAAAGGTTGATGATTTGAGCCACAACAGCCGGTATTGCAAGCTGGGCCAAAAGACGTGGTATTTTTTCTGTTTCCATAGCTTGTGCGTTTGACTTACTGTTCATGTCTGTGTTCTCCTAAATATTATCTAGTCATCTCAATATAATCAAATTGCTTATGCAGTCTCTCCCCTAAGTGTTCTGGTATTCTTGATAATGTACAAAACAACTGATACAACCATCATTATAGCACACAAACCAATTAACAGATCTGACACCATTGGTGTAATGTGGAACCATATAATATGCACAGCCACAGTTCCATATAATAAAAAGGTTACTATCTTTCCATGCCAGTCTGCACCATGCACTTTTCCTGTTTTTCGTATCACAAGGCATCCACTAATCGCCATATAAAGTTCCTTAACTGCCATTATAACGATCAACGGGAGCATATGTGGAAAGCGAGTAAACGAGCAAATCAACATTGCTGCCTGTGTCAGCTTATCGGCAACCGGATCGAGAATCTTTCCTAGATTGCTAATCATATGAAATCTTCTTGCAATATATCCATCAGCGAGATCCGTAAGACCGGATAGCAATAAGATTTCTCCTGCTAACAAAGGATTTTCCTTTACACAATAACTCCATATAATTACTGGAATCAGACAAAACCGAAAAAAAGAAAGTAAATTGGGTACTGTAATAATTCTATTCAAATTTTCTTTCTGACTTCCTTCACTCTGCATGTACAGTCACATCACTTTCCTTTTGTTTTGACATAAACCAATAAAATACAGCACAAAATGCCAATGCAAATACAACACCAAAAACATTCTGAATCACTCTAAGACTAACTGCTCCTTTTAATCCATAACTTTCCGCAGCAATTGCGAGAGCGCCAAAGGTATTAAATACAGCCTGCCAGCCGTATTGCGCTGAAAATCCTACACCAATTCCACCAAGAATTCCTATATAAGCATAGATGGATGATGGAAGCAGAAAATATAATACGGTGAAGCATATAACACCTACAATATTTCCGACAATCCTTTTACGGACTCTGTATTGCATGTC
>DNUZ01000036.1:2372-2679 GCA_003507655.1 Lachnospiraceae bacterium
GCCCACATTGCACGTGGCATATTACAAAGTTCTGCAATGCAAAGGACAATTGGTACACATATAATCTGGCATAACTGCCATTTTGTTCTCGATGAAGTGATATCAAATTCCTGGATTAGATCTTTCAAATTTCTTTTAAAAGTTCTATTTTTATGATTTCGATAAAATACAAAACAGGTAAGAACTGCGCCTAAAGCCATTCCGACTAATCGCATCTGATAGCTTTTTCCCGTAACATCATAACCATATAGCAACAGATACCCAAGAACCAATGTAGATTGATTAAACATGAATGGATTATGGCATC
>DNUZ01000040.1 GCA_003507655.1 Lachnospiraceae bacterium
AACAGCCAGACTAAGATTTACTAATTTTCTCCCAAAGTCACAAAAGCAGTCTCGGTTTTGTGTAAGTTGCCAGCCACTAAGTTGTGAGTCGCCTTTTGATACCCTAATCTCTATAGGAAAGACAATTTTTGTTCTGAGTAGAAAATCTAACGGAAGGATTCATAAAAATGAATGAACTTTTCTAAGGAATCCGATACTTTGATATCCCGGTTATAGGCAAAACCGATTTCTCGTTTGTGGATCGGGATACCAAGCGGGATTTCTAAAAGAGTACCATTTTGTAATTCCTCTTTGACAAAATCCTTGATGACACAGCCGACGCCGAGGCTGACCTTAGCCATTTCAATGACGAGATCCATATTAGACACTTCAATGATATCCTGTAAGGAGATATGATTTTCCTGAAAATAGTCATCAATATACTGACGTGTCATATTTTCTTTATCTAACAGCATCAGTGTGGCACTTTGTAAAATCTGGTCATGACGGACACCACGGACGCTTAAGTTGTGCAGATAATCTTTCGTGGCGACGAAAATATCCTCAATTTCATGCAAAGAATAAAAATCAATGTTTTTTAACAGATAAGGCTTACCGATCAGACCGACATCCAGTTTTTCTTCTTCTAAAAGTTTTAAGGTCTGGTTGGTAGACTGACAGGAAATGGAGATATTAATGTGCGGATTCTCCTTGATAAATTCTTTCAGATAAGGTAAAAGCACATATTTGCACAGGGTAGAGCTGACACCGATCGTCAGATGACCGATTCCAAGTTCAATGGAGCGCCGCAGACGGTCTTCTCCGATGCTTAGTGTTTCAAAGGCAGATTTTACATGTGTATAAAGGAGTTCTCCGGAATCTGTCAGTGCAACACCGCGGGAACTTCGTTCAAACAGTTTTGTGCCAAGACTTTCCTCTAATTTCTGGATAGATTTACTGATTGCAGGCTGGCTGATGTAGAGTTCCTTTGCTGCCTTAGAAATATTTTTTGTATTTGCAACCGTATAAAAAATCCGGTAGGATGATAAATTCTGATACATAATTCCTCCATAACAAAAAGTTATAATAAATATGTTTAATATGTATTGTTATTATAGCATGTTCTGTGCTATGATAGCAACAATAGATATTACATACGTTTTCACACTAAAATTATGACAGAACAAAAGGAGGAACTATGCATGGGAATGACAATGACGCAGAAAATTTTGGCAGCACATGCCGGTCTGGACTCTGTATGTGCCGGACAGTTGATTGAAGCGGATTTGGATTTGGTTCTGGGTAATGATATTACATCACCGGTCGCAATCCATGAGATGGAAAAAATGAAGACGGACGGTGTGTTCCATAAAGACAAAATAGCTTTGGTACTGGATCATTTTGTACCGAACAAAGACATCAAATCAGCAGAGCATTGTAAATGTGTCAGAGAGTTTGCCTGCAAACATGAGATCACAAATTATTTTGATGTAGGACAGATGGGAATCGAGCATGCACTTTTACCGGAGCAGGGCTTGACCGTTGCGGGAGATGTGATCATCGGTGCGGATTCACATACCTGTACATATGGAGCACTTGGAGCATTTTCCACCGGAGTCGGAAGTACAGACATGGCAGCCGGAATGGCAACAGGAAAAGCATGGTTCAAAGTACCGGCGGCAATCAAGGTAGAGTTGACCGGAGCACCATCTGAATGGGTCAGCGGAAAAGATGTCATCTTACATTTGATCGGTATGATCGGCGTGGATGGAGCGCTCTATAAATCTTTGGAATTTACCGGAGAAGGAGTGGCAAATCTGACAATGGATGACCGCTTTACCATTGCAAACATGGCAATTGAAGCCGGAGCAAAAAATGGAATCTTCCCGGTGGATGAGTTAGCCGAGACATACATGAAAGAACATTCCAAACGCCCATATCAGATCTATGAGGCAGATGCGGATGCAGAGTATGAGCAGGAGATCACGATTGACTTAAATACGTTAAAATCCACCGTTGCATTTCCACATCTTCCAGAGAATACAAAGACCATTGACGAGGTGGGAGATATTACGATCGATCAGGTAGTCATCGGCTCCTGTACCAACGGAAGAATTGATGATCTAAGATGTGCAGCAGAAATCTTAAAAGGCAAAAAAGTAGCCAAAGGTCTTCGCGTGATCATTATCCCTGCGACACAAAAGATTTATTTACAGGCAATGGAAGAGGGACTCTTAAAGACCTTTATCGAAGCAGGTGCCGTTGTCAGCACACCGACCTGTGGACCGTGTCTTGGCGGTTATATGGGAATTTTAGCAGCAGGAGAAAAATGTGTCTCTACGACAAACCGTAACTTTGTCGGACGTATGGGACATGTTGATTCGGAAATATATTTAGCAAGTCCTGCCGTTGCAGCAGCAAGTGCCGTAACCGGAAAAATCTCAGGACCGGATACATTGTAGGAGGTAGAAGATGAAAGCACATGGAAGCGTATTTAAATACGGAGATAATGTAGATACCGATGTCATTATTCCTGCAAGATATCTGAATTCCTCAGACCCGAAAGAACTTGCAGCACATTGCATGGAAGATATTGACAAGGAATTTGTAAATCAGGTAAAAAGCGGTGATTTGATTGTTGCAGATAAGAACTTCGGATGTGGTTCTTCCAGAGAACATGCCCCAATTGCGATCAAGGCGGCGGGTGTAAGCTGTGTCATAGCAGAAACATTTGCAAGAATATTTTATCGTAATGCAATTAATATCGGATTGCCGATCATTGAGTGTCCTGCGGCAGCAAAAGGCATTGAAGCAGGAGATGAAGTGGAAGTGGATTTCGATACCGGAGTGATCACCAATGTGACGAAGGGAACGACATTCCAGGGACAGCCATTCCCGGAATTTATGCAAAAGATCATTAAGGCAGAAGGGCTTGTCAACTACATCAATCAGAAATAGACTGCAAAGAATCTAAGTAGGCAAGGAATTTTTTTGAGATTTTAATTTTGGTATAGAGCTCTGCATATTCTTTTGCAGAGAGCTCTTCTACATAATTTTCAGGAAAATTCTTTGCAATACCGTGACGTTTTGCAAGGTCTACCGCCTTATTATAAGCAACAGCCGCTTTGACGGATGTTGAATAAGAACCGATGATATAATTGCCATTGATATGGATACGGGCTTTAAAACGTACCATTCCGTTTTGGACATGGCGGATGACTCCATGGTAGGAGTTTAAAAGAATCACGTTAGAATAGCGCAGATCAGTAGAATCACCGTTAGCAAAGGTAAAATCCCTGCCCGGAACACCATGGCTTGGGATGCCGTAGCGGGAGAAGATGCTGGTCTGCATTCCATATTCATTGACAAATAAACGTCCACCCCGGCGTAAGATCTTATGCTGGGAATAGAAAAAAAGGTCGTCAATATCGAATTTATATTCTTCATTTTTACTAAAGTAATAGGAAAAATAGTTACGGCGCAGATAAATGGGTGTTTTGATGTACATGCCATTGTCGCGGAAGTTACAGAGGACTACAATTTTTTCAAAAGAAAGGAATTGGGAAGAAAAGAGTGCAGTCTCTAAAGAGATCCCGCTATCATGGAGCAGAGAATCTGCCTGGGAATAGGCATTGTGGGCAAGGGATTCCTCTGTGTAGCTGCCAAGGCTGATATGTTTGTTTTTATAATGGATACCGGCACGGAAATATGGGGTGCCGTCTTTTCGTTTTGCCGGATATACGCCTGGTAACATGGGGGCTCCTTTTGTGTGTGGGATTTGATACGCTTGGGTTTGCTACGCATGTCGACTCGTTTGCACTCATTATATCATGTGCAAAAACAGCACATGATCAACATTCGTCGCTCACCGAATGTGCAAGCACATTCTTTTCGTTTGCACTCATTACATCGTGAGTAAAGCTCACTCAGTAATTTCGTCGTTCGTCAATCATGCAAGCATGTTGCCTCACTTACACTCATTATATCACACATAATCGCATATTGACAGTCGATATTCCTTTCATTATAATGAAAATCAGCGAAGCAAATAGAACAACAGGAAGAGGATAAGAAGATGGATTTGTTATATTCAAGTACAAGAAATGGTGAAGAAAAAGTAACTGCATCCAAGGCAATTTTAAAAGGACTTGCAGATGATGGCGGATTATTTGTGCCGGAGTCGATCCCGAAGCTGGATGTTACAATCGAAGAGTTAGCGAAGATGTCTTATCAGGAGACAGCATATGCGGTCATGAAGCTCTTTTTTACTGACTTTACCGAAGAAGAGTTAAAGAACTGTATCAATAAGGCATATGACAGCAAATTTGACACAGAAGAGATCGCACCGTTAGTAGAGGCAGATGGAGCATATTATTTAGAACTGTTCCATGGGGCAACCATTGCATTCAAAGACATGGCATTGTCAATCCTTCCTCATTTACTGACAACAGCAGCAAAGAAAAATCAGGTAAATAATGAGATCGTGATCTTAACAGCAACTTCCGGAGACACAGGAAAAGCAGCATTGGCAGGATTTGCAGATGTAGAGGGAACAAAGATCGTTGTCTTTTATCCAAAAGACGGAGTCAGCCCGATCCAGAAGCAGCAGATGGTAACCCAGAAAGGGGATAACACCTATGTAGTCGGAATCAACGGCAACTTTGACCAGGCACAGACCGGTGTGAAGAAGATGTTTTCTGACAAAGAGTTAGCAAAAGAGTTAGATGCTGCAGGATATCAGTTTTCTTCTGCAAACTCCATCAATATCGGAAGATTCATACCGCAGATTACATATTATGTATATGCTTATGCAAAATTATATGCAAATGGAAAAATTGCAAAAGATGAGAAAATTAACATCGTAGTACCGACCGGAAACTTTGGAAATATCTTATCTGCATTTTATGCAAAAAATATGGGACTTCCGGTTGCAAAATTAATCTGTGCATCCAATGAGAATAAAGTACTCTATGATTTCTTTGAAACCGGAAAATATGACAAGAATCGTGAGTTTATCCTGACATCCTCTCCATCTATGGATATATTGATCTCTTCAAACTTAGAGCGTCTGATCTACTGGGCAGCCGGAAATGATGCAAAGAAGAATGTAGAATTTATGACTGCACTGACAAAAGAAGGTGTCTATGAGATCACACCACAGATGCAGGAAAAATTAAAAGATTTCTATGGAAATTATGCAAGCGAAGAAGAGACTGCAGAGGCAATCCGTACACTTTATGAAAAAACCGGATATATTTTAGATACACATACAGCAGTTGCATCAAGTGTATATGGAAAATATAAAGCAGAGACAAAGGATGACCAGACCACAACTGTCATTGCATCTACAGCAAGTCCGTTCAAATTCAGCAGAAGTGTTATGGATGCGATCGATCCAAAATACGATACAATGGAAGAGTTTGAACTGATCGATGAATTATCCAAGATCGGCAATGTAAAAATACCAAATGCGATCGAAGAGATTCGCAATGCACCGGTACGTCATAAGGCAACCTGTGAAGTGGATGAGATGCCAAAAGTAGTCAAAGAATTTCTTGGCATGTAATTTAGAAATATTATTGAACATATAAGCAGAAGCAGGGAAACTGCAATATACAGGAATGCCTGTGCTCAAAAAGTATTGAGACAACAGTGTCCTGTGCTTGAGAAGAACTGCAATAAGATAAGGTTTCAAACAAAGAACTCCGGTTGGTACCGGAGTTCTTTGCTTTGTAGTATGTAGAATCATGTAAGTAAATTTGGAAAATCCTATCTTAAAATCTGAACGTTTCATTATTTAGATTTAGAAATATAGAAGATAAAATTCAATGTTCCAAACGGATAGATAACCGGAAGGATGAAATGCTCGTCTTCAAAGGTCAGTAAACAATCGGTATGAACCTCAGGCGGTAAAAGCTGAAGCTCGGTAGAATAAGTATTTGACATATTTACATTGAATAATCCGTTGTGAAGATTTAAGAAATCTTCTAGGGAAGCTTTTACATAGTCATCAAATTCTGTAAAGCTGTCATTTGCATAACGGGATGCAAATTCAATCGCAGCTACTTCGGTAGTGTCTAAATAAGAGCTTACCGTGAAAGCACCATCAATATTCTGGTTTACACAGTAAACAGCAGGATACTCTTTGCATGGAAGCGGAGAGAGGATGGTAAAATCATTGCCGATAAAACGAATCAGATTAGTAATTAAAAGCTGTAAATATTCTACTAAACGTTTCGACTGTAATTCATCAATATGATCACCCAGTCCGTGGATCATCTCATCGAATTTTTTCTTCTGGAAATCCGTAAGATCTAAGTTGTAAATCTCATTGTCAGACTGATATTCGATCAGAATATTTTCAAACTGTGTATTGGTCAGGATTCCTTTCTCAATTAAAGCCTGTCCAAGAAGCAGATAGTCCGGTTTCTGAGCCTCTAAAAGAGCATTGACCTGTTCTTCTGTCAGATAACCTTCTTCAATGGCAAGTTCTCCAAATTTCTTATCCTGATGCGTCTGCATGATAATGATATTATCTACCTCGCCGGCAGTCATATATCCTTCATGGATCGCAAGAGTACCCAGTTTTAAATGAACCTTAGACTGCTCCTGTAAAGCATCTAAAAGCTGTTCTGTGGTAATGATGTCTTTTTCCAAAAGATAGTTGCCAAAAAATTGTGTATACATAGCTTATCTCCCTTCAAATCGAATCTTAATAATATTCTCCACCTGTTCTGCATTTAAAGGTTTCTGAACAAAGTCCTTTGCACCTGCTTCGATTGCCTGTTTTAACTGATGCTGTGTTCCGACAGAAGATACGATCACAATATCTGCGGAAGCGTCAAATTCACAGATTTCCTGTACAGCAGCAATGCCGTCTTTAACAGGCATTACGATATCTAAAAATACGAGATCCGGTTTTTCGGCTTTATATTGATCGATCGCTTCCTGACCGTTCGCTGCATCAATAAAGTTCTTAGCACCGAAAGAAGTCAGCACATCCTTTAGCTGTTTTCTGGCAAGAATAGAATCATCACCAACTAATATTTTTGCGTTCTCAAGTAACATACACGAAACCCTCCAATAATCTAATGTATTTATTTTATTTTACACTAATTACCGGTATGATTCAATCGTTATTTTGTGACATTTGACGAATATCGACGAAAATTACCGAAAATAACAAGAAAGTAAATTGCAAAACAGGATAAGAATGATATAATGAGTGCAAGCGAGTCAACATGCTTGCATGATGGACATTTGCAAAATAACAGGAGAAAAGAGAGGAAAACATGGAATCAATTAATTTTCTGATGATTTTTGATATTGTAATTTTAGGATATGGATTTTTAATTGTACGGGGAGCGTTACAGATGCATAAGACCAATGTGCCGGCAAGTATGTTGATCCCGGCAGAAGAGTTGACCGGCTGCAAAGATCCGGTAGGATTTTGTGAGGCGATGTATCAAAAGACTCTGGTATTTGGAATCCTTTGTATTGTCTATGGAGCGGTCTGCACGATCAATGAGTATGGTCTTGGCTCCATTAAATTATTGAATATCATTGCATTGACTGTTTTTATCATAGCGGTATTATGGTTCTGTAAGGAAATGAGAAGTGCCAGAGAAAAATATCTGAAATAAAATGTGGAGATCAAAAAGATAAAAATTAAAAAGAAGCAGAAAGAAAAAGGAAAGAGGGAATTCCTGAAAGTCGGTAGTGACTTTGGGAATTCTCTTTCTGTTTTCATTAGGGCATAAGATGTCTGATCGTGAAAACAATCTTGTTAACGCTGATCCATAGGAATGAACTCCCTGTGGTCACAGACATTTTTATAGGCAGGACGCATGATCTTGCCATTGTAAGATAATTCTTCTAAACGGTGAGCACTCCATCCGGCAATACGGGCGATCGCAAAAATAGGAGTGTAAAGCTCTAACGGAAGATCTAACATGCTGTAAGCAAATCCTGAGAAGAAATCCACATTTGGACTGACACCTTTGTAAATTTTTCTCTCTTCGGCAATGACTTTTGGTGCAAGGCGTTCTACTAAAGTGTAGAGTGCAAATTCCTCATTGAGTCCTTTTTCCTGTGACAATTCTTCTACGAAAGAGCGGAAGATCCTTGCACGGGGATCGGAAAGTGAGTATACTGCGTGGCCCATACCATAGATCAGTCCGGCATGGTCAAAGGCCTCTTTGTTCAAAAGTGCCCGCAGGTATGCTTCTACCTCAGCTTCATCGGTCCAGTCGTGTAAATGTTTTTTCATATCATCAAACATTTTTACAACTTTGATATTCGCACCACCGTGTCTTGGACCTTTTAAAGAGCCGATGGCTGCTGCGATCGCAGAATAAGTATCGGTTCCTGAAGAGGAGACGAGATGTGTGGTAAAAGTAGAGTTGTTACCACCGCCGTGTTCCATATGAAGGATCAGAGCAATGTCTAACAGCTTTGCTTCTAATGGTGTGTATTTGCTGTCAGGACGCAGTACATGCAGGATCGTCTCGGCAGTAGACTGTTCCGGCTGTGGAGCATGGATAAAAAGGCTGGCACCATCATGATAGTGGTTGTAAGCCTGATAGCCATAAACCGATAACAGCGGAAACAGACTGATGAGCTGAAGACACTGACGAAGAACATTCGGCAGTGTGATATCGTCTGCACGGTCATCATAAGAATACAGAGTCAGAACGCTTCTGGCGAGAGTATTCATCATATCCTTGCTCGGCGCTTTCATAATGATATCACGCACAAAACTCGTCGGCAGGGTACGGTATTCACTCAACAGTGCACAAAAGCTCTGTAATTCTTCCTTTGTAGGCAGTTTTCCAAAGAGCAACAGATAAGTACACTCTTCAAAACCGAAATGGCTGCTTTTGTCAATTCCTTTGATGATATCCTCTACATTGTAGCCCCGGTAGTAGAGACTTCCATCGGCAGGAACTGATTTTCCGTCTACAATCTTAGTGGAGCAGACATCAGAAATTTCTGTCAGACCAACAAGAACACCCTTACCATTCAGATCACGCAGACCGCGTTTTACATCATATTTACCATATAACTCAGGGTCGATCGTAGCAGCCTCAGAACACTTTTTTGAGAGCTCCATAATTTCAGGAGTTAATTCGTAAAAATTATTTGTAGTCATAGTTTCCCTCCTTTATGTTTCTGATATATCATAACATTCTATGAATACCGACACAAGAAAAATTCCACGATTTCAAACTTTTTTTAAGAAAAATTTACGATTATTTTATAAATATGCAGACAGTATCTGATAAAATTATGGTATACTCAGAGGGAAAAGCGTGTCTGTATTTTACGGGCAGAAATGCAAAGTGAGGAGGGTAGTACATGAGTGAAGTGCAGGATCAAAACTTAAATTCAGATCATTTGGATTTAAAGCATTTAGATAAAAAAACAGAAGAACTGTTAGTAAAAAAAGCAGGAGAAGCCAAAGAATATTCCTATTCTCCATATTCAGGCTTCCGGGTCGGAGCGGCACTCCTTACAAAGAGTGGCAGGATCTATACCGGCTGTAATATAGAAAATGCTGCATATACGCCAACGAACTGTGCAGAGCGGACAGCAGTCTTTAAAGCAGTGTCCGAAGGCGAGCGGGAATTTAGGGCGATCGCAGTCTGCGGGGACGCGGAAGAATATCTTGCACCCTGTGGAGTATGCCGTCAGGTATTGTTAGAATTTACAGAGCCTGAGAAGTTCGTCGTGCTGATGGCAGCAAAGAGCGGTGAATACAGGAAAATGACCTTAGCAGAACTGTTACCGGCATCATTTTCGAAGAGTGATTTATCCGCAGCATCTGACGGTAAAAATTAAAGAAATTTCGTCAAAAGATATTGACAAAAACTTAACATAGTGTATAGTGTACTGTAGTGTATTTTTTTTAATACATTACATAAAGATGTCTCATTGAGATACCGTAATGTAGACGCCTATTACTAAAAAAAGAAGAGAGGTAAATGGAAGATGGCAAACATTGATTTAAGTAAGTATGGTATTACCGGAACTACAGAAATTGTCTACAATCCTTCTTACGATACGTTATTTGAGGAAGAGACAAAACCGGAACTGGAAGGCTTTGAAAAAGGTCAGGTTAGTGAGCTTGGTGCTGTTAACGTAATGACTGGTATTTATACAGGCCGTTCCCCAAAAGACAAATATATCGTAATGGATGAGAACTCCAAGGACACTGTATGGTGGACTTCTGATGAGTATAAGAACGACAACCATCCTGCAACTCAGGAAGCATGGGATGCAGTAAAAGAGCTTGCTAAGAAAGAGCTTTCTAACAAGAAACTTTTCGTAGTAGATGCATTCTGCGGAGCAAACAAAGATACCCGTATGGCAATCCGTTTCATCGTAGAAGTTGCTTGGCAGGCACATTTCGTAACAAACATGTTTATCAAACCAACTGCTGAAGAGCTTGAGAACTTCGAGCCTGATTTCGTTGTTTACAACGCATCTAAAGCAAAAGTTGAGAACTATAAAGAGTTAGGTCTTAATTCTGAGACAGCAGTAATGTTCAACATTACAACAAAAGAGCAGGTTATCATCAACACATGGTACGGCGGAGAGATGAAAAAAGGTATGTTCTCTATGATGAACTACTTCCTGCCGCTGAAAGGCATGGCTTCCATGCACTGCTCTGCAAACACTGACATGAACGGTGAAAACACAGCAATCTTCTTCGGTCTGTCCGGAACAGGTAAAACAACTCTTTCTACAGACCCGAAACGTCTGCTGATCGGTGATGACGAGCACGGCTGGGATGACAACGGCGTATTCAACTTCGAAGGCGGATGCTACGCAAAAGTTATCAACCTGGACAAAGAATCCGAACCGGATATCTACAATGCAATCAAACGTAACGCTCTGCTTGAGAACGTTACTCTGGACGAAAACGGCAAGATCGACTTCGCTGACAAGAGCGTAACAGAAAATACTCGTGTATCTTACCCGATCAACCATATCCAGAACATCGTTCGCCCAATCTCTTCTGCACCGGCTGCTAAAAACGTAATCTTCCTGTCCGCAGATGCATTCGGCGTACTGCCTCCAGTATCTATCCTGACAGAAGCTCAGACACAGTACTACTTCCTGTCTGGTTTCACAGCTAAACTGGCTGGTACAGAACGTGGTATCACAGAACCGACTCCGACATTCTCAGCTTGCTTCGGCCAGGCATTCCTGGAGCTGCATCCTACAAAATATGCAGAAGAACTGGTTAAGAAGATGGAGAAGAGCGGTGCAAAAGCATACCTGGTAAATACAGGATGGAACGGAACAGGCAAACGTATCTCCATCAAAGATACTCGTGGTATCATCGATGCTATCCTGAACGGAGATATCAAGAATGCTCCTACAAAGACCATTCCATACTTCAACTTCGAAGTTCCTACAGAACTGCCAGGCGTTGATCCAGCTATTCTGGACCCACGTGACACATACGCTGATGCTTCCGAATGGGAAACAAAAGCAAAAGATCTGGCTGACAGATTCATCAAGAACTTTGCTAAATACGAAGGAAATGCTGCCGGTAAAGCTCTGGTTTCCGCTGGTCCTCAGAAATAAGAATAAGACTGCCGAAATCAAACTTTTCAAAAGCTTATACAAAAGGACACCGCAAAATTGCGGTGTCCTTTTTTATGCCGAAATGCCTCCGCATGGCAGTCCAGATGGAGCACATTGCGCCCATTGCCCTGCGGCGGGGAATTTGTCGTGAGCAGATACATTTTACATTTATCATACCTGAAAATAAGACTATTATAAACACAAAACAGTCGCCGTCACACGTTTTTTGACGCTGCTGCTTCATACGCCTGCTGATAGAAGGTTTCCTGAGCATCCACCGGACGCTCGATCGTCATCGGGATTCTGTAATTTCCTTCCGAATCCTCATGACGGGCCTTCTGATTATCATTTAACATGATCCGGAACATCTCAAGCAGACGTTCTCTGATTACCGGATCGCAGACAGGAGCTGCGACTTCCACACGTCTTAAGGTGTTTCGCGTCATATAATCGGCTGACGCAATATAAACTTTCTCTCTTCCCTTACTTCCGAAAATATAAATTCTCGAATGTTCCAGAAATCTTCCTACAATGCTGATCACACGAATATTTTCCGTTGCATCTTTTACGCCCGGGATCAGACAGCAGATGCCGCGGATGATCAGATCAATCTTTACTCCGGCACAGGAAGCTTCGATCAGCCTGTCTATGATCTTTTTGTCAGTAAGAGCGTTCATTTTCAGCCCGATATAAGCATCTTTTCCGGCAAGTGCAGCTGCAATCTCATCATCGATCATCGCCAGCACTTTATTTTGCAGACAGAGCGGTGCTACCAGCAATTTGTCTGTGTGTTCTACGACTTCTCCCATCGCCAGTGCCTGGAAAACTCTTCTCGCCTCTTTTGCGATCTCTGTATCGGCTGTCATCAGGGAAAGGTCTGTGTAAAGACACGCCGTTTTTTCGTTATAATTTCCTGTTCCGATCTGCGTGATATACTGCACTTCATCGCCGGCTTTTCTGGTGATCTGGCACAGTTTGGAATGTACTTTAAATCCATCCAGCCCATAGATCACATGACATCCGGCACGCTCCAGCCTTCTTGACCACTCGATGTTATTTTCCTCGTCAAATCTTGCCTTTAATTCTACAAGTGCCAGCACTTCCTTGCCATTTTCCGCTGCCTCGATCAGAGCTTCCACCACTTTACTCTGTTTTGCCACACGGTAGAGCGTCATTTTTACGGAAAGGACATCTTTGTCGTTTGCAGCTTCATGCAGCATCGTAAGAAACGGTTTCATGCTGTCATACGGATAAGATAAAAATTTGTCCCCCTCCAGAATCTGATCCAGAATCGGTCTGCCTTCTTCAAACTGCACAGATTTCTGCGGAATCCGTTTTTGATAGAACAGTTCCGGCACGTAACGCAGTTTATCCTGGATTTCATAGACAAATGACAGATCCAGCGGTCCCTCATTATAGAAAACATAGTCACGGTCAAGATCCAGATAATGACACAGAGTACTGATCACTTCACCATCCATTTCCCGTGACAATTCCAGACGGATCGGAGCCAGTTTTTTCCTCTGTTTGATCACTTCCACCATAAAATCACGATAATCCAGATCTTCGTCATACAGTGCATCTGCGTCAATATCTGCATTTCTGGTGATGCGGATCAGTGATTTTGCTTTTACACGATAACCCTTAAAAATTTCCGGCATATAATGGAGAATCACTTCTTCTGCCAGAATATAAGTGCCGCGTTTGCCGGGAAGTTCTATCAGACGTTTGAACATACCACTGCTGCATGGAATGATACCCAGCTTCTCTTTTCCGCTCTTTGTCTCCAGCACTACGACTGCATAGATTTCTTTATTTCGCAAAAATGGAAACGGCTGTCTTTTTGCCACGATCGTCGGGAAAATGATCGGTGCGATTTCACCCTGAAAATAGCGTTTAACGTATTCGCTTTCTTTTTCATTCATCTTCTTGAAATCCGTGATGCAGATATCATATTCTTCCAGTTCTTCCATGATTTCATCGTAAACGACATTTCTGCGACGGTTCAGTTTTCCGACTTCCGCAAGGATCTTTTTGATCTGCTCCTCCGGTGTAAGATTTGTTTTATTATCACGGATATCTTTCTTCAAAAGCATCTGATCTACGAGCGATCCCACACGCACCATAAAAAATTCATCCAGATTGCTCTGATAGATTGCTGCAAAATTCAGTCTTTCACAGAGCGGCACTTTTTTATTTTCCGCCTCTTCCAAAACACGTTCATTAAATTTCAGCCACGACAGTTCCCGGTTCATATATTTTCTCATTTATTATTCTCTCCTCCTCAATAAAATGTGATGCCCTTAACAGCTTTTTCGTTGCGTGCATTTAAGCCAGACACACGTGAGACCTGGGCTAAATCCCATAAAAATGGCATTCTACCTTTAACCATAAATTTATTTTACTGCCACAAGATCAAATCCTCTGCAATGCCATGTAAAATCCATGTAAAGAATCTTACTATTCGAAAATGAAACCCCACTCAGACAAATCTGTTGCCCACCACTTATAAAAGTTTGAATCTTTTCCAATTAACGTAAAAAGGACAACAGATTTTCTCTGCTGTCCTTTTTACATCCTGCATGATTACATGATGTGCGTCTCTGCACTTTTTTGTTTTTAGTATGGATAGAAGTTTCCGTTTGCATCGGTTACGCCATCGTTACCGAATGTATACTGCATTCCGCCGCTGTCTACCCAGTTTCCGTTTGCATCCTGTGTCACGGAAATATAATTGCCCTGGTCATCATAAAAACCGTTGGTGCTGCCGCCGGTATTACCTCCTGTGTTTCCACCGGTATTGCCATTGTTTCCATTGTTGCCATTATTTCCGTTGTTGCCATTATTTCCGTTGTTGCCGTTATTATTTCCGCTGTTGTCATATGGATAATAATTGCCGTAATTATCGGTTACACCATACTGACCAAAGGTGTAAACAATGCCGTTTCCATCTACCCAGTTTCCGTTGCTGTTTTTATAAACTGTGATCAGATTTCCCTGATTGTCATAGAAACTGCTGGTCTGAGTAGCTCCGCCGTTGTTATTGTTGTTATCACCGCCGTTATTGTTATTTCCGCCGTTGTTGTTATTATTGTCGCTGTTTCCACCCTGCGGATTGTAGGTAAAGCTTGCACCGTTGCTGTTTGTGATACCGTTTGCATTAAAATAATAAATCGCTCCGCTGCTGTCTACCCAGTTTCCGTCGCTGTCCTGATAGATATAAACTGCGTTGCCGTTGCTGTCATAAACATACTGACCGTTCTGGTTGGAATCAGAATTGCCATCGTTAGAAGCTGTGCTTCCGGACTCGGACTGTGTTGTACTGTTCGACTCGGAAGATGTTATATTATTCTTTTTAGTCTCAGATGTTGTTGTGCTCGATGTTTTCAGCAGTTTCAGACTCTCCACAGAAGTACGGATCGCTTCCATTGCCGTTGCATCATCCTGCATAACCTGACCATTGACCGAATAAATATCCTCATCTCCTACCAGGTTATATGCTACCGAGTACGCATACTTACTATTTGTACTCTTACATTTGATGGTTGTGTGATATGCCTCGTAAGAACCCATGGTATTTTTCTTGTATTCTACAACTGCATAATCGGTTTTGGATTTTCCGGCTTTCTCCAGATTATTCAGTACTTCTTCTTCAGAGGACGGGAAAACAAGTCCGTTCGTCTCATCTCCGGAATAATGTACGATCGTGATCGTTCCCTGGTTCGGTGACTCAAAGGTCCATTCTTTTGTGCCTTCTTTTTTCATTGTCCAGGTGTCATCCGGAAGTTTGATAGAAATACTGCCATCTTTTGATTTAAATGTTGTGGATGTATTTGTAGCTTTCTTTGCTGTTTCGCTCTCTGTCTGTTTCTCTGTAACACGAATCGTTTCGCTGCTCGTCTCAGTTTCCTGTGCTTTCTTTTTACAGCCGGTAGCCAGACAGGAAATGGACAGAGCGAGTACCAGACAAGTTACGATTTTTGATCTCATTTTCATCTATACTCCTCCATTCTGGTTGTTACCTTCTTTGACTTCCATATTCTACGCTTTCGCAGATATAATGTCAATCAAAAACCGGTTTAATATGGATAGAAAACGCCATTCTGATCGGTTACGCCATCATCGCCAAACTGGTAGGTCATACCGCTTTCATCAACCCACTGTCCCTGGCTGTTTTTGTGAACGGTGATCCAGGTTCCGCCATCATCATAGAAGCCATTGGTATCGCCTTCACCATTATCGGCTGCCGGATTATCGACGTTATTCTCGGTATCCGGTGCCTGTGTTTCCGGCTGCTGCACTACCTCTGTTTCCACTCTTGTCTCCAGATCCGGATGTGTTTCCGGTGTCTGCGTATCTTGGCTCTGATTCTGGTCATCCGCTGCCTGATTCTGATCCTCTGCGGCTGAAGTCTGGGCAGAATCCTGACCTGCTCCCCGCTGTGTCTGATCCTGGGTCTGTTTTGTGCTGCTGTTCGTATCCCCACTGTGGCTGCCGCATCCTGTCATCAGAAGAGCCGATGAGAGGACTGCTGCTGCCATAAAATGTAATGCCTTATTTTTCATAATAATATTTACACTCCTTTATATCCTGTTTTACCATTTGCTGAAATTACCGTCGCTGTCTGTTGCCCCTTTTTCATCGAAAGTGTAGGTTTTTCCATCACTGCCGATCCAGTTTCCGTTTGCATCCTGTGTCGCTGTCTGATAGTTTCCATTGATATCATAGAAACCAATGACCATGCCATTATCTGAAGAATTGCCGGAACCTGTCAAAGAATCCGACTCTGATCCGGAACCTGTTGTTCCCTGAGGTGGATCATAATAATACTGTGTGCCGTTGGAATCTTCTACGCCGTTTTCCAGGAAAATATAAGAAGTTCCGTTATCATCACGCCAGGTGCCGTCCTCAGACGGATAAGCGTAGATCGTATTTCCGTTTGCATCAAAGAAATAGCGGTATTCCTCATCGGTCGATGCACCGGAAGAATCGCCTGTACTTTCACCGGAAGTATTGTCTGAAGCAGTATCACCTGTATTTTTCGGATCAGAACTGTTACCGGCATTATCCGAAGATGTACTGCCGTCTGCCGAAGATCCGGAGTTTGCATCAGAATCTGTCTTTTTACTGTCATCATTTAAAACTTTGAAGCTGGTAACGGCACTTTTCACTGCCTGCTGCACCGTACTGTCACTGGATGTCAGTTTTGCCGTGATCGTATAACTCTCGGTGTCCGTATTGATCAGATACTTGATCAGATAAACGTAACCAAGATCTGCGTCCTGCGTGGATGCAGCATAATAATAAAGCTCTGTACCATTGGTGCTGTCTTTTTTATATTCTACCTGAGAAAATGCATTCTCCTGGATATCGTTTAAAAGAGCAATCGCATCTTCCTGAGACTGCGGCAGATTCTTCTCCTTGATCTTTGACTTTTTGTGCGTGATCCGGATCGTGCCGACGCCTTCTTTCATAAATGCCCATTTATTCTCAATGCCTTCCTTTGTCGCCACCCATGCAGAATCCGGAAGATCAAAAGAAAATGAATTGCTCTCTGAGGTATATGTTGTGGCTGCTTCGGTCTGTGCAGTACTTTCTCTCTGAGCTGTCGTCTGTTTCGTCGTCTCCGTCTCAGATGCCTTTTTCTGGCAGCCGTTCATCATAAACATTGCGGCCATTCCGATTACCAGTAATGTCGCAATTTTCTTTTTATTATACATGAAAAATCCCCCTTTTCTCTCTGATTTTCAGTGTGTTTCAAGTCCACTCCCTTTTTCATTGTACAATGAAGATGCGGTTAATGTCAACTTTTCTTAACACTTCTTAACAAAATCTACATATTTGGAACACCCTGTGCCCTTCTCTGTTTCAGCTTTCGGATCACATGACAGTACGCCGGAATCAGGAAACAGTCTGCCATGATCCATGCCAGAGGACTGGCAAAACATACGCTTGCGAATCCCAGATACGGAACCATAATCACGCCGATAATGGCTCTTGCGATCATTTCCATGACACCTGCAAGGATTGCCAGACCGCTGAATCCCGCTCCCTGAATGGTAAAGCGAACCGCATTGACAAAAACAAGTGCCATGTAAAATCCGCTGTTTGCAAGAATAAACAGCACTGCATTATGTATGATCTCCGTTTCGGATGCATTTATGAACAGAAGCATCCAGTATTTTGCAGAAAAAAGCATGACTAGGAAAATCAGGATCGAGTATGTGATACCGATCAGAACGGACGCCTTTAATCCCTGACCGATACGCTCGATCTTGCCTGCCCCGACATTCTGTCCGGTGTAAGTTGCCATGGCCGAACCGATCGCATCAAACGGACACGCCAGGAACATCGAAAGCTTCGATGCCGCCGAAACCGAGGCAACGGCTGCCGAACCAAGTGTATTGATACCGGTCTGAAGCACGACACTGCCGATCGCTGTGATCGAATACTGAAGTCCCATCGGAATACCCATTTTACAGAGGATACCGATGTGTTTGCCATGCAATTTCCATTCTCCCGGCTCCATTTTCAGGATCGGGAACTTTGTCTTTATACACCACAGAGACAGTACCACGGAAAATGCCTGTGCAAGCAGTGTCGCAAAAGCCGGTCCACGAACGCCGAGTTTCAAAACCGTTACTGACAGGATATCAAATCCGATATTTGCCACTGCTGCCATCAGCAGAAAGATCAGCGGCGATTTGGAATCCCCAAGAGAACGGATGATCCCGGTCAGGAGATTGTAGGCAAGTGTGATCGGTATCCCTGCAAAAATAATAAAAATATAATCATATGCAAGATCCAGGATATCTGCTGGTGTTTTCATGGCAATCAGCACGCTGCGGCATAAAATACAGACTGTGATGCTCATGATCGCCGCAAAAAAAACAGTCAGCCAGATGCTGTTTGCCACAAACCTTCTCATATCTTTATAATCTTTTGCCCCGTAACGCTGTGCGACCGGAATGACAAAACCATTGGCAAGTCCCATACAGAATCCGATGATCATAAAATTGATCGCCCCGGTAGAACCAACGCCCGCCAGTGCATCTTTTCCAAGGAACTGGCCTACAACGATCGTATCTACCATGTTATAAAACTGCTGCAGTAAAAACGTAAAAAACAATGGAATCGAAAATCGCATGATAATCTTCCAAGGTGTACCTTCTGTCAGATCTGTTGCTGCGTTTCTCATTTCCTTACTACCTCCATATTTTAAATTCCATTTTTTGCACAGATATCCGCCAGGCAGCATCTGTCACAGTAAGGCTTTGTTCTCGCTGTACAGACCTCTCTGCCATGATAAACGAGTCTGTGGCAGAAATCACTACCTTCTTCCGGTGGAATGATCTTCCAAAGTGCCATTTCGACTTTTTTCGGATCTTTGATCCCATCTACCAGACCGATACGGTTTGTCAGACGAATGCAGTGCGTATCCGTGACGATCGCAGGCTTTTTGAAAACATCGCCCATGATCAGGTTTGCACTCTTTCTTCCCACGCCCGGAAGCTTTAAAATCGCATCAAAATCACACGGCACTTTGCCGTCGTACTCATCACGCAGCATTTTCATGCATGCACTGATATCACGTGCCTTGCTTTTTCCAAGACCGCATGGCCTTACGATCGCCTCGATCTCTTCCGGTGTCGCTTCCGCAAGAGCATCTACATCCGGATATTTCGCATAGAGATCCTGAACCACAACATTTACCCTGGCATCCGTACACTGTGCCGCAAGCCGGACACTGACCAACAGTTTCCATGCCGCATCATAATCAAGCGTACAGTCTGCCAGAGGATATTCCTTCTTTAAACGCTCGATCACTTCCAGTGCAAGCTGTTTTTTTGTCATATGCTCCTCCTTATATATTTTCAAAAATCTTTTTGTACCCGTTATTTTATCACAAGAATCGCAGTAAGGATATTCCTTTTTTTTCGATTGTGCAACCCCTTTCTTTTATGGTAAGATAATAAGATGCCAGGATCAAAAGATCTAAATCCACATGAGCTTGCTCATAAGTGGATGAAAGACCTTGAAACCCGCCCCGACCGAAGCGGAGCGTAGAAAGAATTGTGAAAGTACGAAGTACGAAACAATTCATATGGCATCTCATAACTTTCATAACTTCACAAAATTTGACAGGAGTAATTATGATCTTAAATGTAAAAAATCTGACGCATGGTTTTGGTGACCGTGCGATTTTCGACAATGTTTCTTTTCGTCTCCTCAAAGGCGAACATATCGGCCTGATCGGTGCAAACGGAGAAGGCAAGTCCACGTTTATGAATATCATCACCGGAAAACTGACACCGGATGAGGGAACGGTCGAATGGGCAAAAAATGTCCGTGTCGGCTATCTGGATCAGCATTCTGTCCTGGAAAAGGGCATGACGATCGGTGATGTCCTGCGTTCTGCTTTTCAGTTTTTATTTGCAATGGAAGCGGAAATGAACCGTATGTATGAACAGATGGGCGATGCCACACCGGAAGAAATGGAACGTCTGCTCGCCGAGACCGGCACATATCAGGAGCTTTTAGAGCAGCACGATTTCTATATGATCGACACAAAAGTAGACGAGATTGCCCGTGCACTCGGTCTGGAAGAGCTTGGGCTTGACCGTGATGTAACCGACCTCTCCGGCGGACAGCGTACCCGTGTACTGATGGCAAAGCTTCTGCTGGAAAAACCAGACATCCTGCTTCTGGACGAGCCGACCAACTATCTGGATGAGCAGCACATTGAATGGCTGAAACGCTATCTCCAGGATTATGAAAATGCCTTTATTCTGATCTCCCATGATATTCCGTTTCTGAACAGCGTCATCAACCTGATCTATCATATGGAAAACTGCAGACTTGACCGCTATCCGGGCGATTACGATAAATTCCAGGAAGTCTACGCCATGAAGAAAGCCCAGCTTGAGGCTGCCTACAACCGCCAGCAGCAGGAGATCAGCGACCTTAAGGATTTCGTTGCCCGCAACAAAGCCCGCGTCGCTACAAGGAATATGGCGATGGCACGCCAGAAAAAACTGGACAAAATGGACATCATCGAACTGGATCGTGAAAAACCAAAGCCGGAGTTTCACTTTAAAACGGCCCGTACTTCCGGAAAGATGATCTTCGAGACAAACGATCTGGTGATCGGTTACGACGAACCGCTGACAAAACCGTTAAATATCCGCATGGAACGCGGCGAACGCATTGCCCTGACCGGTGCAAACGGTATCGGTAAGACCACGCTTCTGAAAAGCATTCTGCAGCTGATCAAACCGTATTCCGGCGAAGTGCATCTTGGCGATTATCAGCATATCGGTTATTTTGAGCAGGAGTCCGATACGCAGAACACTTCGACCTGTATCGAAGAGATCTGGAGCGAATTTCCGGCAATGACACAGTACGAGATCCGTTCCATGCTGGCAAAATGCGGTCTGACCACCAAACACATCGAGAGTCAGGTGCGTGTACTGAGCGGCGGCGAGCAGGCAAAAGTACGTCTCTGCAAAATTTTGAACCGTGAGAGCAATATTCTGCTGCTGGACGAGCCGACCAACCACCTCGATGTTGACGCAAAAGCAGAACTGAAAAAAGCTCTTCAGGAATATAAGGGAAGTATTCTGCTGATCTGCCATGAGCCGGAATTCTATCAGGATATCGTGACAACCGTCTGGAACTGCCAGGAATGGTCCTTAAAGCTGTAGAAAATTTCCAAGGAAAAAGCTGGCGGCAATCCCGGCAAAAACAGAAAGCAGTGCACCTGCCAGCGTATACCGTGTTTTTGTCACTTTTGCTGCCATAAAATAAACGCTCATCGTATAAAATACCGTTTCCGTGCAGCTGAGCATCAGTGATGCGATGATTCCGATCTTGGAATCCGGCCCGAATTCTTTAAAAATATCCAGAAGAAATCCGGTCGCCGCACTGGCGGAAAACAGACGCACCACTGCAAGCGGCACAAGCTGCACCGGAAATCCGATTCCGGCAAAAAGCCTGCCAAGGATATCCGAGAGCCATTTAAGGAACCCCGATGCCCGCAGGATCCCTACGGCTGTCATCAGCCCGACAAGTGTCGGCAGGATCGCAAATGCCGTGTGGATTCCTTCCCCGGCACCACGCACAAAATCACCGTATGCATCTCTCTTTTTCAGAAAGGCATAACCGACAACGTAAAGCAGAACAAACGGTATCATATACATCGACAAAAAGAGCAGAAATGACAGAAAAATCCCTCCATAAGTCCGTCCGTTTACTGTATCTTATGAAGGGATTTTTGTAACTATTCAGGTAAAGCGGACATTCACAATCCGCTTCGCTACTTGCTCAGCTCTGCTGCCAGAAACACAAAAACATGCTTCAGGATTTTTCCACAGCTGCTTCCGCTTCCATGGTTTCAAGCGTTTCTTTGATTTCTCTTTCTTTTTCAGCTTCTGTCACTTCTTCGACCACATCGGTTTCCTCTGTGCCTGTCTGTGTCTCATTTTCCTGTGCAGTCTCCGCTTTTTCTTCCTGTGGTTTCACAACCTCTTTTGTTTCGTTTTCTTTGCGAAGTTCTACTTTTGCTTTTTCTGCGGTTTCCTGTGCAGCTGCAGCTTCTTCCACAACCGTTTCTCTGACCAGCTCCTGCTCCGGATGCTGCATTCTCTGCGGATCACTCCACACACGCTCCCATGGATTTGGCATACGCTCACCGTTCATATGGATCCCCATGCTCTGTGCATACGGATACGGCATTCCACGATAGAATCTTTTTTCTTCATCAGAAGCACTCTTCATCAGTTTGCGGCCTGCCCATAAAACAAATACAGCAACAACAGCAACCGGAATCTTTGCGATCACAGCACCCGGCAGACTGGTCGGCCCGTAGATGATGTCCGCAAAATATTTGACAACACTCCAGATCATGCACGCCGCCACGATATACAGAACCGTTCCCATGGCCTTTTTACCATCCCGTCTGCTGATGCTGTCCTTTAAGCCTTCGCTCCAGTCCATCCAGTCATCGCCCCAGAGATAATGATCCTCCAATTTTTTAAACGCTTCTGCGTCCATTGAATTCTTGTTGGTTGCATCGAAAAAGCTGTACAGCAGAATGATCGGTGCAAAGAAAAGCAGCGGCTTGATATCCAGCCAGATACCCACTGCACATAACGTTGCAAAGATTGTCATTAAAGACAATCCCTGCTTCATAAATCCCATATACATCTGTCCTGCTCCCGGGATCAGAGAAAACAAAAACATCAATATTTTATTCTTTTGTCTTGCCATTTTCTTTTCCTTTCATAATGTTTTCGCATCACCACATCTGCATGCGAAACGGTATTTCCATCGAAAGCATTTTTAAATCTCATTGCAAAATTCAGAAACACTGCTTCAGCAGCTGTAACGCCTCTGAAAACTTCTCCACCGGAACTGCTGCACAGGAAAGAGCAAGACGGATCCCTTGCTCACTTTCATCCGCAGATAAAAAAGCAAAACCTTTTTCTTCTGCTCTGTACAGAACTTCCCGCAGATTTCCTGCTCCGAAAATTTCCAGAAGGCTTACAAATCCGGTCTCCCCGGCCGTAACTTTTGCCTCTTCTACAAAAATCCTTTTCGCTTCACTGCACAAAATTTTTGTTTTCGCCAAATAGTGTTTCCTGGATTTGCGAATCTGACTTTCCAGATGACCATCCCGGATAAACTGACACAATGCGATCTGTTCCGTTTTGGATGCCGTCTGATTATAAAAATCTCTGCGTCTCTGATATTTTTCCAGAAGATCCGGCGGAAGCACCATAAAACTTAAGCGGATCGACGGCAGCAAAAGCCTGGAAAATGTTCCAAGATAAATGACTCCGTTTCCGCCCGCCAGACCCTGAATGGACGGCGATGGATGATGATAATAACAGAATTCACTGTTGTAGTCATCCTCGATCAGCAAAATATTTTTTTCAGATGCTTCACGCAGTATCTTCATCCGCTCTCCGACCGAAAGAACATCGCCCCAGGCAGTCGCCTGCGAAGGTGACACATAGCAGACATCCGGCTGCTCCTGTTTTCGATCGCACAGTTCAAAACCATGATCCTCAAAAACGGCACGCCCCTGCCGAAATCCCGGATTATAAAACGCAATTTTTTTACGTCCCTCAATCAACGGACACAGAATATGAAGCAGGCTCTGAACACCCGCTCCGATCACAATATGTTCCGGCGTACAAACCACATTTCGGTTGTTTTGCAAATATCTGCACAGAACCTCCCGCAGATCGTATTCTCCCTGCGGTTCTCCATAAGAGAGCAGACGCTCATCCTGCCGCAGTGCACTTTTGATATACCGCCTCCACAGTTCAAACCGGAAGGTTTCTCTGTCAACACTTGCAGACGCAAAATTGTAAAGCACCGGCTTCTTTTCTTTTTGAGCGGCACTTTTCTGAAATTCTGCCGTTTTTCGCGTCCTGCCGATGTCCGTCACATAAAATCCGCTCTGCGGCCTGGAAATAATATAGCCATCTGCCGCAAGCACCATGTATGCCGTCTCCACCGTTGTCCGGCTCATCTGCAATTCTACCGCACACCGCCGGATCGACGGCAGCCTGCTTCCAGGTGCAAGCTGTTGCGACAGAATAAGCTGTTTGTAATAATTATATACCCGCATATAGCGGTGAACAGACTGATTGTCAAGTTCCGGTTTCATAGATCACACTCCTGGAATTTCAAAAATGTCAAAGTTAAATGTCTTTTCTTACAAGAAAAAACCGACTTTTGAACCTTTTTACCCTGACATCTTACAAAACGATAAGCAAAAATAACAAATCCAGTGCCCCGTCGATCAGCAGGCAGGCTCCGAAGAATACCATCGTCATCTTCACAGCCCCGAATGGGTTGAAAAGCAAAGCCACACCAACGATCATCAAAAGAATCCCGATCGTCAGAAGCTTGCCCCAGCCGATTGCATCCAACACACGCAGATCCAGTGCTCTCTGGATTTTGCTGATACCGTCCAGCATCAGTACCACGCCAAGCAAAAACGGCAAAAACGATACCACCGTCTGCGGCGTGATCAGACAGAACACGCCAAGTGCAATAAAGATTACACCGAGGATCAGTTCGCCCTTTGCCTTACCTTTCCGGCACTGGAGCACATGCAGAAGTCCGTATGCCGCCGCAATCACGCCGCAGCCATAACAGATCGCCCGCACACTGGTATCAGGATTCAGCACCAGAAACAGTCCCAGAAGGATATAGCCTGCTGCCTGAAGAATCTGTATTGCTTTTATCTTACTTCCCATAAAAACACTCCTTCCCTTTTTTCATAAAAATCACTATGAAAACAGTCTACCACGAAGCGGAGCCGGATACAATGTACCATTTGGAAGATTTGTCCAGGTTCTTATTGTTTATGTTGACTTTAATTGTATTTTAAAAATATATTAAAATAATGAGAGCTATGCGTTAATATTATTTTCAAGCATATCTTTCTGAATTTCTTCGTGCAAATAAATCGGAGGTGATCTCGATGAGTATATTCGAATACGACAAAGAAGAGGAAGAACGAAAACTCAGAAAAGCAGAATATGAGTCTGGTGTTGCCGATGGATTTAACGACGGCATCAATACTGCAAAAAAAGATACCGTTCGTTTGCACATTGCCAAAAGCTCCTGTGCCATTCTGGAAAACCTCAAATAAAGATCCATGCGAGGCGGTACAAAAATTATTTCCGGGCAAACTTGCCTTGCCTGCCACAATGCCATACCTGTTTTTACTCCGGCTCGCTTTGCAATATAATTCGCAGTCAGCACAATTCCATGTCTTGCCTCCGGATCACCACCGACTGCCATTGGCTTTCCGGCAAGTTCCGGATGATGCAGTTTGTCATTCGGAAAAGTGCATTTTTTCATATAATACTCTCTGATTGCCTGAAACATCCATTCCGCAATCTTTTCTTTCTGCTGTTCTGTATTACACACATTGTTTTTGAAAGTTTACCGTCGTTTTCTTGTGATCCATAAAAATGTACAGGTAAAAATAATTCCCTTTACAATGGAGGTTGAAGAAATAGCCCACCATATTCCATCCAGACCCATAATACCTCCAAGAATGATCGACAGCGGAATTCTTGCACTGGTAAAAGCTATACTGATGATACTGCAAAGTCGGGTTCTGCCGAGCCCTGATAATGCACCGACTGTCGTCAGTTCCACACACATAAAAGCTTCACTGAAACCTATGATGATCAGATATTCAACTGATGTTGCGATTGCTTTGGGTTCATGAAAAAAGATTCTGGCAATCGGTTCCGGAATACATATAAATACAGCTGAGATCAACAATCCCCAGATACCAACCGTCCACAAAGAAGCCTTATATCCTTTTTTGACACGGTCATTTTTGCCCGCACCATAGTTCTGTGCGATAAAGGCATTTAATGCCGCTGCAAAACCGTCTGCAGTATTCCATGATATCGATTCAATCTGACCTCCGACTCTCTGCGTTGCAACAGCTTCTGCACCATACCCGGAGATCATACGTGTCAGCACCATGGAGATTGCACAATATGCCATTCCCTGTATTGCTGTCGGAATTCCGATCTTACAGATTCCCTGCAGATATTTCCGCGGGATTTTTGCCAAAAGCCTAGTTCCTTTTAGTACATTTTCTTTCTTTTGTATGACAATTCCGACTATCATGATACTCATAACGATCGCCTGTGCTGTCACTGTCGCAATTGCAGCTCCGACAACACCAAGCTTCGGAAACATCCCCACTCCAAGAATCAACACAGGATCCAGAACCATATTTGTGGCCAGACCGACAAGATTCGCTATAAAAGGTGTCTTTGAATCTCCCTGTGCCGTATAAAGTCCAGTCAATGTCAGCGTCATAAAAGAAAATACGATCAGCCCACAGGCAATCTTCGTATATGACATTGCCGCCGCATGAGCCTGTGCATCTGCAAGCTGAAAAAATCCTATCATCTGTCTGGTAAAAAGCAGCGAAAGAATTCCATATGCCATTCCCATAAATGCAGCAAGCTGTACTGCCGCCTGTGCAAATCCGTGTGCCTTTTCTCTGTCTCCACGTCCGATACACTGTGCCACATGCACCTGTCCACCCATTCTAGCCATAGCTGCAAGTCCCTGCGAAAGCCAGGTAAACATACCTCCAACACCTACACCTGCAACTGCCTTCGAACCAAGCAGACCAATCCAGGCCATGTCCGTGATGTTGTACAAAGTCCCCAGAAACGATGACGCCATGATCGGAACCGCAAGTTTCGTCAGCGTTTTTAGAATAGGATCTTTTGTTAAATTTCCCTCCATTTTCATTCCTCATCCATTTTTATTTTTTATTATCCACAAATCCTATTATACATGGTTTAACAAAGATTTTCATCAGGAATTATCCATATATATCAAAAATCCTTTTGAAGAAATATTATTCTCCAAAAGGGCTTTCTGTCTGAATCTTTTTATAATTTTTCTCCGCAAGATTCAATGACTTTTTTGTACCAATAAAAAGAATCTTTTCGAATTCTGGAAAAATCTCCTGTTCCATCATCATTTTTATTTACATAAATCAATCCATATCTTTTTTTGAATTCTCCGGTTGATGAACTGACAAGATCCGTGCACCCCCAACAGGTATAACCAATCAATTCCACACCATCATGAATTGCTTCTTTCATCTGCTCTATATGTTTACGCATATATTCAAAGGAACCGGTATTTAATTCAACATAATAGACAGCCGTAAAATCTGCACATATCTTGTCCAGAATCCGCCTTTCTGCCATCTGTTCTTCCAGCGTACGTTTCAGTTTTCTGTTCCTCATATGTACTATTACAGTCAGGATAAGAAGCAGAGCAATCAGCACGGCTATAAAAGCCAACGCAGCCACAGACTGCAGTTGCTTCATAAATCATTCATGACAGGCATTTTGCTTTCTCAACTCTTCTCTTATGGTCTGCTTAATTTTTTC
>DNUZ01000032.1 GCA_003507655.1 Lachnospiraceae bacterium
GGTGGGTATAGCGCAGTTGGTTAGCGCGCCAGATTGTGGCTCTGGAGGCCCAGGGTTCGAATCCCTGTATCCACCCTTGATGCGATAAGTTCAGCATCTGAAGAAATGATGGGCTATCGCCAAGCGGTAAGGCACAGGACTTTGACTCCTGCATTCGCTGGTTCGAATCCAGCTAGCCCAGGTCTTACAAATTAAATATGGGGTATTAGCTCAGTTGGCAGAGCACTTGACTTTTAATCAAGTTGTCCGGGGTTCGAATCCCCGATGCCTCAGTAACATGGACTTACTACAGTTTTGTGGTAAGTCTTTTTACATTTATTTTACCGAGTTTTTTCCAAAGCATGATAGTAACGTTTTTTCGGGCATACTATACTGAGATGTGAAAAGAAAATGAGGAAAGAGAGGAAGAAACGTGCCATCTACTTATGCACATTATTGCTTTGGAAAAGCAGTTTACAAGCAGTTACCAAAAGAGATACAAAAAGAGATCAAAGCATATGGTCCGCTTTACATGCCAGACCGGCGGCAGAATTTTTTGAACAGGCATGGAAGAAGGGAAAGGAGCTGTCGGCAAACCGTGGCGGATTTGCCTATCTGTATGGGTTCATCTGTCATTTTGCGTTAGACCACAGCTGTCATGGATATATTGAGGAAAAGATCCAAAAGAGCGGGGTGACGCATGCGGAGATCGAAGTAGAATTCGACCGGATGTTATTGGAAAAACACGGACACAATCCCATCACTTCGCACCTGACAAACCATATCCCGACAGATGCAACCTGTGCCGGTGTCATTGCGGAATTTTTTCCGGAAGTAACAAAGCAGGAGGTGCAGCAGGCTGTATCAGGATGCAATTCCGTTAGCAGTACAGTTGATCTGTGAATATCGGGATAAGGGACCGTGTGATGAGGTATATCAGTATACCTTTGGCGTGGATTAGGAGTATACGATGGAAAAAGGGAAAATGACAAAATTAGAAAAACAATGGGTATTATATGATGTGGGTAATTCAGCATTTGTGATGCTGGTATCCACGATCATACCGATTTATTTTAAAAATATGGCAACGGCAAGTGGAATCTCCGCAGCAAATTCAACCGCATATGGAAAAGATGTGGGCATCAGCGACAGCAGTATGCTGCTCGCGCTGCTCTTGACACAGGTGGTTGCATTTCCGTGTTCTAGCCTGTTTGGAAAATCAGCACGGAAATATGAATCGGAAAAACTGATCTCTGTCTGCATCGGTGCCTATTTTCTGATCGCGCTGATGTTTGTGCTTGGATTCATTACCTTCCAGTTTCAGCGGAGTGGCAGTTTTTACGGAAGATGGAAAACTTCAGCTTTTCCGATGTTAGGAAGAAAACCTCTATAGAATTTGAATCGATAATATGGTAAAATGCATCCAAAACAAAGACAGGAGAGCAGCTATGACAGAAAAAGAGAAAATGTTAGCGGGCATGGTCTATGAAGCCGTTTTGGATGAAGATTTAAAAGAGGACCGGTTAAAGTGTAAGGATCTGTGCTTTGCAGCGAACCAGCTTCCACCATCTAAGATCAAAGAGCAGAGTGAGATCTTTGTGTCACTTTTTGCAAAGGCGGGAGAGGGCTTTTATATTACCACACCGTTCTGGTGCGATTACGGATATAATATTGAAATTGGAAAAAATTTTTACAGCAATCACAACTGTGTCATCTTAGATTGTGCAAAAGTAACATTCGGTGACAATGTATTTGTAGGGCCGAATTGCTGCTTTGCAACGGCAGAGCATCCGTTGGATGAAACAGAGCGTAACCGTGGACTGGAGACAGCCAGACCGATACAGGTGGGCAACAGTGTGTGGTTTGGTGCAGGTGTTACGGTCCTGCCGGGCGTTACGATCGGAGATAATGTAGTGATCGGTGCGGGAAGTATCGTGACGAAAGATATTCCATCGAATGTGGTCGCAGTGGGAAATCCGGCGCGTGTCATCCGGAGTCTGGAAAACAGTGGTCTGTATCGGATCGTACCATTAAAAGAAGTATATGCAAAAGACATCTGCGGTTGGAAATATGAAGGAGAATATTCCGTGTACAGTTATTCTTCCTGGGAAATGGCGATCAGAAATCACTGGGAGATCGCGGATGCGAAAGTACGCGGGCAGGAGTACCGCGGAGTGCTAAATAAAGCAGGAGAACTGACAGGCTATTTTAAGATGCATCAGGATGAAAACGGCGAGGTTGAGATAGGACTGGGAATGCGGCCGGAAGAGTGTGGTCAGGGCAAAGGGGCAGACTTTGTAAAAACCATTACGGATTATGTAAAAAAACAGTATCCGGAAAGCCTTGTCTATCTGGAAGTTCGCCTATTTAATCAAAGAGCCGTGAAGTGTTATGAAAAAGCAGGCTATCAGGTGGTCTGTGAACATGACAGCATCAAACCATGGGGAACTTTCCGGTATAAAAGAATGGAGTTAAAAAAGGAGGATTAAAGTTCCTTTAAAATGCTTCGGATGATATCCTGTCTGGTTACAATGCCGATAAAAAAGTTACGGTCATCCACGACAGGGATAAAGTTCTGGTTCATGGAGCGCTCTAATAACTCATCCATGGAAACATCGATTTTAACGGCAGGGTTAAAGTCCTTGCGTAGAATGTCGCTGACCTGATAATTTTCCTGTACCCGTAAGTCGTTGTTGCGGTATTCTAAGATATGCCAGAGGAAATCGCCTTCGCTGACACTTCCGACATAGGTGCCGTCTTTCGAAAGCACTGGAATGGCAGAATAGCCGTGGGCATGCATTTTTTCAATGCCCTGACGGAGCGTGTTGGTGTCATAGACAAAAGCAACTTCTGATTTATTTTTTAATAACATTAATACGTTCATTATTTGTTCCCCCATAAACTACATATTGACGTTCCTAGTGTATGGCATTTTCTGACATTTTTCAACTGCTTTGCAACAGTTATAAGAAACTTTTAAGGAAGTTTAGAGTTGGTTTAGAATGGTAAGTTTTATAATTAAATGCGAAAAGAGATATATCAAGCTCTTTCGCATTTATTTTTTTACCCTAAAAGAAGAAATTTTGTAGGAGGAGATTAGTTGAGACGATACAAGAGATTGAAGATTGAAGATAGAAAAATAATAGAAAAGATGCTATTGGATGGAAGAGATGTAAAAGATATAGCGAAAGCGACAGGAGTGCATATAGCCACTGTTTATAGAGAGTTAAAAAGAGGAAACGAATTAGGTGGATATTCGGCAGAAAAGGCACAGCATGAACTAAAAAGAGGATGATAGTAATGGAAAATATAAAAGTGCAACCAGTGTATGGCATGTTAAATTTAAGAGCGGAGAGAGAATTAGCAACTAGTTCTTATGAGTATATCTTAAAAGATATTAAAGACATTAAAAATAATTATATACGGTTCGGATTTCATCTTTGGGAGTGTCAGAGCATGAAATATTATGAGGATTTTGGCTATGATAATTTTTATGATTTTGTAGATGCAAATTTTCATATGGATAAGTCCGCAGTATCTCGGTGTATAAATGTCTTTTTAAAATTTTCACGAAGAACAGAGAATGATTTGCCGCAAATGTTTGTAGATGATTCGTATTCAAAATATAGTTATTCACAACTGTGTGAAATGCTTCCTATGGATGAAGAGCAGATCAAACAGATAAAACCGGAAATGACAATAGCAGCAATCCGTGAAAAGAAAAAAGAATGGAAATTTGATAAAAGACCTGTTGCGACATCACAACAAAAGTCAGCCATGAAAAAGGATGGATTTTGTGATAAAGAACCAGAGGTACTCTGCAATATAGAGAATGTTATGAAAAAACATTTTATAAAAGGGGGAAATATAATAGGATGTGCAGGGTGTTGTGCAGTATGTATGAATGTTAAAAAGTGTGTACATGCATGTGGAACTGCAATTCGTAGTATAAAAAATAGAATTGGGCAGCTAGGATATGAGCAGGAAAATGTTGAAGTAGTTGAAGATATAGAATATCTGGAATTAGAACCTACTGATAAATGTGAGCAGGAACTTCCAATATTAAAGAATGATAATGAACGAAAAGACTTTATTGCACAGTATCCGCAATGGAATATCTGGATTGATATACCACAAACGGGAGAAAGATATTGGAAATATCAATTAGCAAATGGTGTAGGATTGGTAGTAAAAGCAACTCTGCGGTTTGAATATATGGGATATAAGCAAGGGTATGCAAAAGAACGTAGCTTTGGCTCAGAAGAGTATTATATTTTTGAAGGAGATAAGACTGCAACAGAAGCAAAGACAAATCGAAGCATGATGATACAGTATTTAAAAGAGTATCAGAAATGATACATTACCTGTTCCGGTAGGAGTGAGACCGTAGCATCAAAGCAGGACAGGTATTTGGCTGAATAGCCATAATAAAACCGGCACGGCTGGCACCGTACCGGCTTTGGGAAACATCAGAAATGCTCCCATTGAATATTGAAACATATTTAGTTTAAAGCATTTCTGATAGAAATTCAATCGAATTTCAATATTCCCGAACAAATTGAACCTTGGAAATTAAATGAGCGTGCCGGAGAGATACGGGTATTTCCCAGATAACGGACAGGGGAGCTGTCAAGGAAATATGTGAGAACAACATGCAGACCGAATAAAGGGATGATGCATAGGAACTGGAACGGATGAAACGCCAATAAAGGAAAAAGGAGGGATAATTGAATAAATAATTTTGAAAGATTTGATTCTCAATATGGGAATCTGCAGAAAGAATATAATGAGTGGCGTAGCAAAATGGAAAAAGTAAATGCCGAAAAAACCGTTTGTTTTATTGAGTGTGGATTTGTAGAAGCAAGAGAAAGTTTTTCGGAATACTGTAATCTTAAAGAAACAATTCCATTTGATATTATGCTGCATTATGAAAATTGTTACCCTGAAAATTAGCAGTACATAAAGGAGGAGTATATGAATGGTGGCAGTATACAGAACCATAGTCGTGATAGTCCATAAACGTAACAGAAATCATATGACTTTGTAAATAGCAGGATAGGAGAAATAAGTGTGAGAGTTTGGATTGAAGAACATGGTGGAGCCATTATTACTGGTGCATTTGTGATAGTTCTTATTGTAGCTGTTACTGCATGGGGAAAAACAGATGCAGGTCAGACGATGTTTACCGGATTAATGGACAAATTCGCAGCATCGGCTACGGCAGCAGCCGGTTTTGGGGATTAACATCAAATTGTGGCAGGATTCCATAGGAGTCCTGCTTTTTAAATAGTAGAAAGGAGGCAGGACATAGTTTTGTTCTGAAAATGTAATGGAAAGAAAGCAAAAAGAATTATCAGATCTGCAGTATGGTCCTTTTTTAGAGTTTATAAAAGATGATCTTATTACAGATGTTGATTACAATGGAAAAGAATTGTGGGTCAGAGATACGAATAATGCCAGATGTAAAGTAGTGAATTCAAACATAACCAATCAGATCACCGAAAAATTTATTGAGGATTTTTCGATTAATGTGGCAACTTTGATAGGAAAGAATTTTACGCCTACAGATAATAATGTGATTGAAGCAGAGACAGGTACTCTTCGTATTACAATTATTCATAGTTCCATAGCAATGACAGGAACTTGTATCTGCATTCGAAAAACACCACCGGTACAAAGGATTACCGTAGAATCTGCAATTGAAAATCATTATTGTGAAGAAAAAGTATTATATTTGTTGGCAAATTGTGTCAGGGCAAAATTAAATATGGTATTTTGTGGGGAACCGGGAGTTGGAAAAACGGAATGTGCTAAATTTTTAACATCATTTATACCTAAAGAAGAGAAAGTAGTAACGGTGGAAGATACCAGTGAAATTCATTATAGAGAAATTAATCCCGGAAAAGATTGCGTAGAGTTACACGTTAATGAATATTTTTCCTATAAAAAAGCAATGTGTACGGTGTTGCGTATGATGCCGAACCGTGTCATGCTTTCGGAAGCACGTTCTGTAGAATCAGAACAATTAGTGGAATGTTGGATAGCAGGAATCACAGGATTTGCAACACTTCATACAGATGATATAAGAAAGATTCCGGATCGAATTTTAAGTATGATGCCAACGAGAGAAGATGCTGATCGACTGGAAAATGATGTCTATACAGGATTAAATGTTGGAATTCTATTAGACATGCGTTTAAACGAAGTTTCAGGAAAGCAGGAAAGGTATATCCGACAGGTAGGTTTTTTTGATAGAGATATAAAACATAATAAAAATGGATGTGTTATGGCAGTATATCAGGGAAAATTGATGGAAGATATGATACCTGAATATATACGGGAAAAGATGCATAAAGCAGGTATTGAAAATCCGTTTTTTAATAAGGATGTGTATGATATCTTATGTCACGACAAAGAAAAACCATTCTAAAAGATCATAAAATGGAAGGAGAAAAGTTTGAAAGATTTGTTTACATTTAAAAATCTGTGTATATCTATATTTAGTGGACTTTTTTTAGCAGGTGTATGCAGGTTGGGAATTATTTTTGGAGTGATAACAGCCATTGTAATCTTTCTTATGGTTCCAGGATTTATTAAATACATCAGACAAGAAAAAGAATATTATCAGCGTTTTACAGATGCATGTATCTATATGGAACAGATGGAAGGTTCTTATCGTCAGAAGAAAAATATTCGTGAAGCGTTAGTGGACACAGAGGAACTTTTTAAACAGGGAGATATGAAGGAAGCCTTAAAACAGGCAGTGGCAGAATTTATTGAAGAAAATACCGGAGCAGATACAGCGAAGAATGCATTACATATTATTGAAAAGTCTTATGGATGTGAACAGATGGAACTTTTCCATGATTTTCTTTTGAAAAATACGGCTCAGGGAGGAGATTGTGAAGAACCAATAGAGCTGATCGAAAAAAGAAGAAACGCTTGGGTGAGTGCAACGGAACAATGCAGAAGTAAAAAAAAGAGTATGTTGTTTTCCGTTGTTATTTCATTTGTTACCCTGTTTGCCGTATCTGAGGCAATGGTATTATTTCTTCCAGAAGAAATGAATATTATGATGCTCCCGGTTGAACGTGGACTGGTTGTTTTAAATGTATTATTTTTATTACTATTAGCAAGGGGTGTCCTAAAAAAGAATGCAACGGATTGGCTGGTGTCTAGTTCGCAGCGTGATAAAAATAAAATTAATAGAGATTACATGGAACTCGAACAATGGGATATAAAAAAAGAACGGATAACCAGTTTGAAATGGTCAGTATTCCCAATGGCAGTTATGGTTATTGCATATTTTTTGACAAACTCTTTTGTATGTTTTGCTGTTGGTTTTCCGATCGTGTTTTTGTTCTTAAATCAGCATATTTTAAACCGTTATCTTCTGAAAAAAAGATTGAAAAGGGAAATTGAAAGGGATTATCCTAAGTGGCTTTTAAGTGTCATATTGTTCATGCAAAAGGAGAGTGTACAGGGAGCAATTTTAAAATCTATAGAAGATGCACCAAATGTTTTGGCTTATCCATTAGAACAGTTTAGGAAAACCATTCAGGAAAAGCCAGGAGAGTCAGATGCTTACTTTCAGTTCTTGATGGATTATGATGTGCCTAAAGTACATGAAAGCATGAAAATACTTTATTCCATTTCCAAAGGACTTGGAGGTGATCAGGAAAAACAGATGTATCAGATCATAGATAAGAACAATGCTATGACAATACGAAGTGAAGAGATTAAAAATGATAATAGAATTGCAGGAATGATGGGATATTTGTTTTATCCGATATTTCCAACCGGATTTAAGATGGTGGCTGATCTGGTATTGATATTAATGATGGTATATAAAAGTATGGGAAATGTCTTTTAACTGTAGTAGAGAGAGGAGATAAAAAAGTCATGGATACGATCATAAAAGGATTTTTAGGAGTGTTCATTTTTGCAATGATAATGTATTTGGCAGTGGGGACAATTTCTGCAGAAATAGATTCCTCTGCTGCAAGAAGTTATATGGATGATGCAAAAAAGGAGATTGCAGAAGCAAATATGGCAGCATCTGTTATTGATGCAGTTGGAAAACAGGCTGTACATGATGGATATCAGATGAAGATTACTGTTTATGGCAGTGAAGAAAATACAACGGCTGATTATACGAATGAAAGCGAAAGTATTGGTAATACATCTAAGGCGGAAAGTATTGAATTAGTGATGACCTATAAATATAAGATTCCTATTTTGGGAATATCCAATGAACATGTGGAAAGGGGATATGTAAATTAATGGACGTATATATCAAAGAACTTGGTGGTGCAGTTGCAAGTATTGGACTGTATTTTTTTGTGATCAGTATGCTTGCAGAAGCCTTAAAGGCATTCAGTATTCTTTAATAAAATACAGAAACTTAGTAAGGAGAACGATACATGAAGGAATTTATATCTTTGTACGGAAAAGGTATTGCAGAAGCGGCAGGAGCTGTAGTTATTATTGGATTTCTTGCAGTTATGACATTAGGTGGTGGTTTATCAGCAGGAATCAGACTTTTTTCAAACTGGCTGTATGGATAAGTTGATTTTTAGAGGAGGAAAGCATGAGAAAATTATTACAGTTATTTGGTGGAGGAGTCATTGCTGCTGTTATGGTGCTTATTGTCATACATATTTATAGTGGAAATATCATTCCGGCGTTAAAAGAAGCTGGAAAAAAAGAAACGAACAGTTATGTTGGTTCTATGGACACGGCAGCTTTTAAAAAGGCGTTGTCTTACAGACCGCAGCTTACTTATATAGGAACTGGTCCTGAACTGACTGACACGGCATATGATGACACAAATGAAAAAAAGAGTACCGGAACCATTTATGATGTCTTATCTGATATTCAGATTACAGATGCTGTGGATGATTATGAGAAAACTCTTGCAGAAGCAGTAAAAGAAAATCGTATCCAAAACATCGAGGTTACAGTAAAGACACCAGACAGAGAAGAAACATCGGATGCTTTTTATGATGAAGAGAAACATACCATTACTTTTATCAAAAGTGGAGTCTATCTGGTGACGGTTACAGGAAAGGATGAATATAATAATCGGGCGGAAACAGAGTTTTTAGTTCCGGTGGAAACACAATGGGAAATTCAAAAAACAGATAATCGTTAGGAAGGAGTGGCAGTATAGATGAAAAATATTGTAATAGGTATTGCATCGGCAATTATACTGGTGCTCTTATTATTTTGTTTATATACCATACAGGGAGATTTAACAAGAAAAAGAGAGACATCTAATTCTATTACACAGGCAATGGAGAATGCGGCAGCAAAGATGACGGAGGATGAAGAGGTGTATATTGGAAATGAAGAGTTCCGGACAGCCTTTGTGCAGAACCTGATGCTTCAGTTAGACTCTGCTTCTGATGTTAAAGTAAAGATCTTAATGTCAGACTATAAAAAGGGACTGATACAGGCAGAGGTCGCACAGCATTATAAGACTCCCCGCGGAGATGAAAAGGATGTTACGCAGACCAGAACCATTCTGGTAGAGAAGAACAAAAAGAACCTATAGGGAAAGGAGAGAGGAATCCATGAAACGAAAAGCGGTTGTAAGATTATTAGCCGGAACCGTATGTGTTGCTACTCTGACAGGAAGCATTTTGCCGAATAAAGCTGTTGTATATGCTGAGAAAGACAGTCAGACAGAGGGCGAAATAAAAACAGATACGGAAGATATGACTGTGGATGTAGGAGAGAATCTTTCGCCGGATAAGCAAAATATAAAAACAACAGATCATAATAGCATCACTGAACAAATAAAAGAAGATGCTATAGAAGATCCGGATATAACAGATGTTAAAAATAATGAGGAATCATCAGAGGGTTTCAAGGAAGAACCAAAGAGTGAAGCCGCAAGCAGAGAATGGAAAGTAATCGAGGCAGAAATCCCGGAGGAGGCAGAAAACTATGGAGCTACCGTAGTTACAGTAGGAAATGCAACAGAACTTCAAAATGTGATTGACAGACATAACGGCGGTATTACGATTTACCTAAAAAATAAAATAGAAGTTAATAAGTCTGTTATTATACAGAAAAGTGATAAGGGGAAAACAAAACAGGTTACGATCTGTTCTAATGAAGCAGGAACAAACCGCAGGATCTATTTTGGAGAAGCTATGCGGAACAAAGCGGATGCGGATATGTTTAAAGTAAAGGATGGATGCACCCTGACATTTGGAAATAATAACGGAGGTGTAATACAGCTTGATGGCGGACAAGGGGATCAGAACGTACCGCATGGAGGATGTCTTATAAATGTAAATGAGGGCTGTGAGTTGTTTCTGTATGGAACGAAACTTATGAATAATAAAAACCAGAATGGTTATGGAAGCGGTCTTTTAAATAACGGAACAGCATATTTGGAATCCGTACAGGTTTTAAATAACCGTTTCAATACGGAATCGCAGTATTTTACGCCATGTACCAATGATTTTGATGATATAAAATATTGCGTGGGAGGAGGCTTGAAAAACGCCGGGGTAATGACTGTTGTAAATTGTATCATTAAAGGAAATCAGGCAACCTGTGGTGGTGGTATTTATACTTCCGGTTCCGAAAATGGGAGTTATGCCTATACCGTTATTAAAGATTCAGACATTACGGGAAATACGGTTTCTGATTATGGGAAAAAGAATTGTGCCCGTGGTGGTGGTATTGCCGTAGCATCAAAGACAGATAAAAGTAAAAACTGTGGTGTTTTGACTGCATCCGGGACAACGAAGATTCACGGGAACAGTTCATCAAGTTTTGCTGCAGGTGTATATAACAATGGTCTGTGCAGTCTTTATGATTCTGTAATTTGTGAGAATACGGCACCGGAACATGCAGCCGTATGGAATGGAGCAATAAACAGTAACGTTCAAAATAAGATAAATGGGGTACAAAAAGCACAGGGCAGCATGGATATGAACAGCGTAAATATTTATGGAAATATATCCGGTAATTCTGGGAAAGCGGCAGTTACGAATAACGGGGATATGGTTATTGCCGGAGGAAATATCCATGAGAATAACCGTATTGGTATCTCTAACAATGGAACGGTGAATCTGACCAGTTCTGGTGAACAGTGTACACAGATCTGTGGTAATAATACATCAAAAGCAGAAAATACCGGGGGAGTGCGTAACAGTTCAGGAGGTACATTGAACTTAGGTTATGCATCGGTATATGCTAATACAGGTCATGGATTGGTAAACAGCGGTACCATAAATGTAATTTCCGGGTATAGTGGAAATATCTATGATAATACGAAAAATGGTATTTGTAATAACAAAGAAGGCATTGTAAATATTGCAGGAAGTACAGGAATCCGTAACAACGCTGCATCAGGGATATCCAATGAAGGAACATTGAACATTACGGGAAGTGCAGAGATCAGTGATAACGGTACATCCGGGATTTCTAATATGGGGACCACAGACGTATCAGGAAATCTAACAGTCAAAGGTGCTAAAACCGGACTGAGCAACAGTGGGACGGTGTATCTTCGCAGTGTGGCAGGAAGCATCAAAAGCAGCGGTTCTAATGCGATAGATAATAAAGGAAAAATAAGAGTCAGCGGAAAGCCGGAAATAAAAAGCGATGCCACATGGAGCGTTTTTAACAGGGAACAAGGTATGTTAGAAGTCAGCGGACAGCCTCAAATTTCCGGGAAAAAGCCTGTATTAAACAGAGGTACTTTAAAAAATAATTCTAAGATCCGTTATGGAACAGCAGCTTTAGCTAATGATACGGCAGTCCGTCATGAATCGGGAAATCTTCTCATTGCAGAGAACTCCGTACAGGATGCGGTACATGATATCTTTTTAAAAAAACAGCAGTATGTAACCATTTATGGGACACTACATACAAGAAACATCCTTGCACCAAGCGAATATGAACCCGGACGGAAAGTTGCAGAAGTGACATATGGGGAGAACAGCCATACCGTAGCAGAAAACAGCCTGGGATTAAAAGATACCTCCACCGGATTCGTTCTTTGCGGATGCAGTAAGATCAACCTTGCGGAAGCTAACAAAAAAGTACGGGGAGGACTGAACGGTGCAGCATTAGGAGGAAATGATGTCATCTTAAGTAAAAAGTACAATGTTACCTATAACAGTGGTCTTCCGGATGAGATCAACTGTACAATGCCGGAAAACAGGGAACTATACTGGTGTGAGGATACAATCATAGGGGAAAAGCCACAGATCAGTGATAAAGCCAAACGTTATGTCCATCAGTTCCTTGGATGGTATGATGGGGATGGAAAGGAATACCAGGAAGGGGACAAGATCTGTGTGGACAGAAACCTTGTGTTGACGGCAAAATGGGAAATCTCCTGTAACATCGCCTACCATGGAAATGGTCAGACCGTAGGGGATGACTACACACAGGAAAAGGATAAGAGCCTGATCATCTCAAATACGGAAATGTACAAGTTTGACGGAAAATCATACAAGGGACTGGTTGGGGAAGATACGTTCCAGAGGACGGAAACATACAAAAAGGATGAAAACGGAAACCTTCTGAATGAGAACAATAAAACCGTAACCGATGAAAAACATGCGGCGAAACTGACAAGCTTAAACCCGGACACCGGAGAGGAAGAACCGTGTGAGGAACAGTACAGTGTGAAGGAATGGGGAACGTCTGCAAGGATTGCTGAACAAGATAATAATAGAAGTACCTTTGCTCTTAACAAAGAACGAATCACAGGAGAAGTATATGATATTGCATTGCAGTCTACCAATGATAAAGGTGAAAATCTCTGCATTACTTATGACGCACCGGATGACATGGTGAAAAAGGGAAGGGAAACAAAACCGGCAGATAAGCTGACACTTGGCGTAAAGAAACAGGATGCTGCCGTTTATGGTGCTTCCCATGGTAAAATGACCAGTGGTACATGGTTAAACATGTATGCCGTATGGGACAAGTTCCCGCAGCTGGATGCCTACAACCGTTACTTTACGTTAAAACAGGCAGAAAACGGAGAGATCACAACGGAGGCACTGCTGACAACCCTGCGTTTTAAGGACGAAGAGGATACAGACGGTAAGTACCTGTATTCTAAGGATTACGAGTACAACAAAAAGGAAAACTGCCTGATCATCAAAGGAAAAGACGGTGCCACCTTAAAGCTCCGTGCGGAAACAGACATGGACAGCCTTAAGGAAACCGGAAAGAACACCATCCGCTACACCTTAACGGATTCCGCAGGAAACATCACGACCAAAGAGGTAGAGTGTCAGATCGTGGATACTTCAGACATCCCGAAAGAGTATGACACCTATGTACGTTTCATCAGTCCGAAATACTACAAAAAGAACGGTGCATATGTTTCTAAGGAGAACGGAGGACTGGAAGAAAACTCCATCTGGAAAACAGACCCGGAGTATGCAGCATTGTTAGACAAAGCCATGAGCAATGAAAAACACGGCATACAGAAAAAGAGTGTCCGTGTATTCGGCGTGAAGTTTGAAGCAGATGATCCGGGAAGCGGAACATGGGAACATGTGGAAGAAACATGGGAGTTCACACATGAACAGGTAAAATCCGTGGATGACTTTGTAGATGAGCATGGTTATATGAACTATAAGGAAAAAGACGGATTAAAGAAATTCCGTGAGCAATACAAAGAGTGCATTAAATAACAGGAGGAGAATATGAGACAGATCTGGGAGAAAGAAATGCCGTTAGAGAAGGAAGAAGTCAGAGAAAGACTGGAACAGTATCTGACAGAAAAGAAATATGTTAGAAAGAAAGGAAATGAGAGCATCCTGTTTTGTTATAACGGTAAAATACCGCACCGTTATTTTCAGATTTTTTTTAAGAATGGAATGTTAAGGATTGAGTGCTGGATTCCATCAGGAAAAAAGGAACGCATTACAAAAAGGAAAAAGCATGATGTTCTGAGAGAAAATCTGTCAGAATTTATGAGATTATTTTCGGATGTGGAGGGCGAGGAACGGGTCTTTGAGGAAGAAGTCACAGGATATACGGATTTTGAATGTTTACATTTTCCCGAAGCGGAAAAGGATAGAACAGATCAGGCATGGATAGCATTTTTTCTCGGTGTCGTTACAGAATTTTTAGCGGCAGCCGGGGCAATGTATGTTGTGGTATTTCCATTTTGCATTGTTTCTATCTGTTTTGCTGTCAGGGGATTGCGTTCTTCAAAGATCATTCTGGCATCTGCCGGTTTTGTTATCTCTTTCAGGGTGCTGCTTCTTATGATTGCAGGTGTGATCTTATGATATAACCTTGATAAAAGCACCCATTTTGAGTATAATAAAAATATACAAGTGAGGTGTAAGAGAATGACGATTAAAGAATTGAGAAAGCGTACCGGTTTGTCACAAAGTAAATTTGCAGAACGTTTTCATCTATCCATGCGGACACTGCAACGCTGGGAACAGAACCAGAATGAACCATAGGAAGCTATCGTATATATGATAAACCGCATTTTAGATTTAGAAGATCAGATGGAAGAACAGAAGCAGCAAGAAAACCGTATATAGCAGGGAATCCTGTGGAGGGGCATAGATGAAAAAGAGAGTTATAGCGTTACTGCTGACAGTGACAGTCAGCCTGACAAATGGAATGATTACATTTGCAGCAGAAGAACATGTTGAAGGTACAATAGATATAATGGCTATGGAAGAAGCCGTAGGAGAAAACACACAGCCAAAAGCTGAAGAAGATACAGAAGAGGAAGAACTGGAAGAGGTTGCAGAAGATGCTTCGGCAGAAAATGAAACCGTAGCGGTTACAAACACTGATATGGTAGAAAAAACAGAAGAGAGCATTGCTACTACCACATCCGAAAGCACGGAAAACATCACTGTGGAAACACCGGAAGATGTACCGGAGCAGGGGACAGCAACCAGTGGAAATTACGGTGTTAACATGGGAGATAACATTAAATGGACCTTCGATGAAAAAACAGGAACTTTGACATTATATGGAAATGGAGAAATGTATGATCTGCCAGATAGTGAATATGCACCATGGTATTCCCTAAAAAAAGATATAAAGAAGATTGTAGTTGGAAATGGAATTACCAGCATCGGAACAGATGCTTTTTATAATATGGTTCAGGCTACGGATATCGATATTCCTGAAAGTGTAACGGTTATTAAGGGATGTGCTTTACAAGGATGTGAAAGCATTAAAGAAGTTCATTTACCAGATACTATTATTGCTATTGGAACAAATGCTTTTCAATTCATGAATTCCTGTGAGGGATTCTATATTAACAGTCCAAGTTCACAGACAACCTACCATACAGAAAATGGAGTATTGTTCAATGGTTCAACACTCATTTGTTATCCACAGAGCAAAACAGATACATCTTATGTGATTCCGTATGGTACACAGATTGTAAAAAGCTGGTCGTTTACAAATCCTAAATATTTAACAACCGTATACATTCCAGAAACGGTAGTTAAAACTGGTGGTGATTCTTTTGCAAATCAGAAGCATAAAATGACAAATCCGATGACTTTTTGGGTTTCCACAAAAGGAAATTGTACAATGAATAAGGGTACATTTAGCAGCCTGCTATCTGGTTCAAAAGTAAAAGTGAAAACCACTGAATTAATGGATAAGTTAAAAAATTCCACATTAGAGGATGATGCAACTACAGTAGAACTCTATCAGCAGGACAACAACTATGACAATTACAATGCCATGAAATATGGATATGCTGATAAATCAAAACAGATTACATCTGGTACGATCCACCTTTTCGGAGTACATCAGGATGTAGCTACCGACTGCGTGACATGGAAAAGCAGTGATCCATCTGTTGCAGCCATTGTCGTACCGGAGGTTTATATGGGAAATGATATAAAAGACCGTATCCGTTATAATGAAGCGGAAACATCTTGCTCCGGTGGCTATGTCAAAGGCGGCACCAAACCGGGAACAGCAACCATTACCGTTACAAGGGAAGATGGAAAAGAATCTTTCAGCTTCACGGTTGTAAACGTGGTTCCGACTACAAGTACGGAAATTTATCGTCAGGCAGACGGAAAGCAGCAGGTATTAGAAAACAGCCTGTGCATCCATACGGGAAAAAGTGATACTGTCAGCTTACAGACCGTACCGGGTTTAACAACTGCATTAACAAACGGTGTGACATGGAGTGTATCAGATCCGTCTAAAGTGTCCATAACAGCAGAAGGTACTTACCATGAAAAGGCAACTTTGTACCGGAAAGCAGCAGGAGATGTTACTGTAACGGCAACCATGAAGGATGAGAATGGAAATGCAATCCAAAAATCTTTTCAGGTGATCGGTGATAAAAGTACCGAGGACTGGTATGTTATCGTAAATGATGATGAAACTGTATGGGTTAAGGATTCTACGCCGGTAGAGCCAAAAGTCGTTGTAAAAGACGGTGACACTGTTTTAAAGGCAGGAACAGATTATACATTAAGCTATTGTGAAAACTTCCTGCCACAAGGCGAAGATGGATGGTGGGGACAAGTGATCATTCATCCAAGTGGTGCATACTATGGAAATCCGGTCATTGGGGAATGGTTCCGTATCATTTCTGATAAGCTGCGTTCACAACAGCCTACACCGCCGAATTCAAACAGCAATCTCAAACCGACTGACCAGCAGATACCACAGAATCCTTCCACTTCGAGCAAACTGAAAAAGCAGAAGATCACAAAGGTATCTTCCGCATATAAGAAACCAGTCGGACAGAGCTTTACATTAAAACCAAAAGCCAAGGGCAAGATCACTTATAAGACCAGTAATAAAAAAATCGCAACGGTCAACAGCAAAGGAAAAGTAACCGTAAAGGGAACCGGAAAGGCAACTATCACGGTAACAGCAAAGGTAACTTCCACATACAGCAAGTGTGTGAAAAAGATCACGGTTTACGGTGTACCGAAGAAACCGGAAATGAAAAAACTGACCGCCGGAAAGAAGAAAATTACGGTACAGTGGAAGAAAGACAAAAAGGCTGACGGTTATCAGGTGCAGTATTCCACGGATAAAAAGTTCAAAAAGAACGTAAAGAGTGTGAATGTATCAAAGAAAAACACAAAGGCAACCGTAAAAAAGCTGAAAAAGGGAAAGACCTATCGTGTAAGAACCCGTTCTTATAAAAAGATAGATGGAAAGAAATACTACAGCGGATGGAGCAAGATGAAATCCGTAAAAGTAAAATAAAAATGATATAACATAAGAAAGCCAGGGAAATGTTGTTAACCAGAAATGTTTCCTTGGCTTTTACTATGTAAAAAGGAGGGATGCAGATGGAGGTTATTATTATTGATTACGCTGAGTATGTATCTCAATGTCAAAGAAGAGAAGTGCCAACCGACAGGATTTTAACAGAAGATGAATTTTTAGAAGAGAGAGAACAAGAGATCAGTAAGCTGGTTTTACGGTTAGAAGCATTATATCTTGAATGGTCATATTGCAGAGAAGAAGGAACGACCAGTCCGCGATGGACAGATGGGGAAGAGTTAAACTTTATAAGAAGGAAGATAGAACAGGGAAAAAGGCAGTTAGAAGTGTATAGTCAGAATACAGGAGAATTTATTGAAATCTGTAGAAAAGAGCTGCCGCCTGTCATGCCAGTGTATTTTATGGTTGCACCGGAAAAGATTCTGGAACAGGCAGAGGTTACATGGAAGCAGTGTGTTGAAAGTAAATCATATCATTACATTATATGTAATTATAAACGAATCCCGGTGCAGTATGAGGAAAGGCATATTGCAGAAGGAATTTTGGACAAAATCAGGCAGATACAAAAAAGTATAAAGTACCGGAGCTATGTCAGATTGAAAAAATACGATGATAGCAAACCGTATATAGAAATGCTGCAAGCATCTGAAAAAAGAATAGAGGCATTGTTAGCAGAATTAGAAGAAATGGGAGAAGTTGAACCAATCCAGCCGCCTATAAAAAAGGAGAAATATCAACAGTTGCGGTTACAGGATATGGTGCAATGATAGATTACAGGGTCATGTACTCTGTTATTTTTTTTGCTTTTGCAATCCCGGACAAGAAGGAGGGAAACAGAGCTGTCCACGCAAAGCAAGTAACAATTAAGACAAAAACAAATTTTAGGAGGAAACATTTATGGATTTAAAACATGTAGTACCAGATATGGAGAAAACATTTGGAAGGCTGACCTTTGGAGGAGAAGGAGAGGCAGAAGTAACCCGTGGCAGAAATTCAAGACCGCTTTCAAGAACGTATAATCTTTTTTCGGATGTGCAGAGAGCAGATGATATTTCCGTAAAGATCACGGGAAATGTAGGGCAGCATGCCTTTGAGTTTATGGAAGAGGTAGAGCTGGTAAATCCGAAAATTGTGGCAACCGGAAAGAATATCAACGGATTTGGTTATACGGATTATCAGTTGATCGCAGATGATATTAAAAAGAAAGGACAGAAATAATCACAGAAAGGTATAGATTAAAGGAGGAAAAAACATGAGATTAGCAGAAGGAATTGTGATTGATAAGGAAAAAACATTTGGAACATTATATTTTTCTTCAATGAGAAGAGAAGTCTTTGAACGTGATGAGGAAGGAAATCCGACCACTACTTTGAAAGAACGTACTTATGACTTAAAATCTAAAACGGCAGGAATGATGATCCAGGTAAGTATTCCGGCAAGCGTGGAAGAAAAGAAATTTGATTATGATGCAGAGGTGGAACTTGTAAACCCGATCGTTGACACGGTGGCAAATGCAACATACCGTGGAGCAGATGTCAACTGGTATATTAAAGCAGATGACATTATCGCCAGAAAGGGAAGCAGCACAGGAACAGCTAAGGATGCAGTAAAGAAGCCGGAGGAAAATCATAAAGTAGGATAAAGGTGTCGGATGATGAAGAAGGTAATAAGAACGTCAGGGCGACGTATCCGCAAAACAGATGAAAATCTGGTTTTTCATACAATACTTTCTTCCTGTCTGGGAATTTTTATAGTTGTTTTATTTTGTTTTTATGGAAAGCGGTTATCACAGATAAACTGGTCAGAGGTTAATCTGAAAAAGATAGGGAGTATGCGACTGACTCCTTATTTTTTTACCGCAATTTCCATAGCAGCTATTTTATGCATTCTGGTAATATGTTGGTTTTACAATTATAAAAGGGATGTATGGAAGCAGCTTGTACACAGACAGGCACTGGCACGGATGATCTTGGAAAACGGATGGTATGAATCAAAAACAGGTCAGAACAGCGGCTGGTTTAAAGACGCTCCTTCCGGGAGTTCTAAGGAAGTCATTACATGGTTTCCTAGAATGTATTACAAAATGGAAAATGGGGAAGTCATAGTGCGTGTTAAGATCACGATGGGAAAGTATCAGGAGCAGTACCTTCATTTAGAAAAGAAACTGGAAACAGGATTGTATTGTGAACTTACAGACCGGGTCTTAACGGATTCCTATGTGGAATATACACTTTTGTATGATATGATTGCGAATCGTATCAGCATAGATGAAGTAAAAGCCGGGAACGGAAAGTTACGGCTTATGAAAAATTTATGGTGGGAATATGATTCCCTGCCGCATATGCTGATCGCAGGAGGAACCGGAGGAGGAAAGACATACTTTATCCTGACCATTATTGAGGCATTGCTTCGGACAGACGCAGGAATCCGTATTTTAGATCCGAAAAATGCAGATCTGGCGGATTTAGCAAGTGTTATGCCGAATGTATATTATCGAAAAGATGATATGATCGACTGCATCAATGAGTTTTATGAAGAGATGATGGAACGTTCGGAAACAATGAAGCAGCTGCCGAATTATAAGACGGGAGAGAATTATGCATATCTGGGATTGCCGGCACAGTTCTTGATTTTTGATGAATACGTTGCTTTCATGGAAATGTTAGGGAGCAGGGAAAATCAGGAAGTCTTAAATAAGCTGAAACAGATTGTTATGCTAGGACGGCAGGCGGGATATTTCCTGATCCTGGCATGCCAAAGACCAGATGCGAAGTATTTAGGAGATGGAATCCGTGATCAGTTTAATTTTAGGGTAGCACTTGGAAGGATGTCAGAACTTGGTTATGGAATGATGTTTGGAGAAACCAATAAAGATTTTTTCCTGAAGCGGCTAAAAGGCAGAGGATATGTGGATGCCGGAACAAGTGTTATCAGTGAGTTTTATACGCCACTGGTACCAAAGGGACATGATTTTTTAAATACTATTGGAGGACTCATAAAGGAGAAAGATTAATTAGCAGAAAAAGGAGAGGATACAGATGGATGTCAGTATTGTTAACTATGATGAATATGAAAATGCCTGTGAACATCATGGAGTTATTCCAAAATCGGAAGAGGATATCAAAGAAGAAGTTCTGTATGGTGCAGGAATCCGGCATGAGCTGCAGGTAGGAGGATCTATAACAATAAACACATGGAATGACGATGTCAAAGAATATTACGACTTAAAGAAAACAGAAGATGATCAATATGAAATCCGGTTTATCCTGTTTATGACATAAGATAGGGTAGCGTTGGATATATAAGGTTGTTGAAGGAGGATAATTACATGAAAGAAATGGTTGAAAGATGTTTAGTTACTGTAGGAAAAGATGAGAATCAGACCGGTATGGTGGTGTTTCCGTATAATGAAGAGGATGTGTTAGAACGTTTTGGTGTTGAAACGACTAAGGAATTAAAATTTGTAGATCATCCGGAATCAAAAGTAAGTGTCGCACAGTTTAACTATATTATAGGAGAATCAGAGGCAAGGTCAGCTAAGATCGAAGAGCAGATTAATGCAAGTGTTCGTTTCCTGATTAACCGTTTGAAAGAAAATCCGGAATGGAAAGGTACACAGGATACTGTTCCACTGGGCTATGAGGATGCCATTATATGGAATTGGTGCATGAAAGAAGATTATCATCATCCGGATGAGAAAGTAAAGGTGTGGTATTATGGGCGTGAATTAAAGGTATTTTACGGCGAGAAAAATAATGACAATGAGAAGAAAGGAAAGAGATCAAAATAATTACATGAAGATCAGTAGGGCAGCGGATTATACAAAGATATAGTCCGCTGTTTTAATTTAAAACAAGGTGGTGGAAATATGTATATGATGACAAATTATGATGAGTTCAAATCAGCATTTCAATCGGTGTCTAAAGATAAGCCGGTTCCTGAAGAAGAAATTCTTCTTATTGCAGAAGCAAAAGTTGACAGAGATTTGAAAGGACAAGGAGAGCCGGTTCATTTTGATATTGTAGCATTAGATACCAAAAATAAAGAGGTAGTAGAGTTTAATTTTATTGCAGAAAAGTCGGAAGAGACAGAGTTTGAAGAGTGGCATATCAGATATCTTGGGATGTCATAAATCATGTAAGTAAGCTGATAATCCGACTTCGTCATCGTAGGGTGGAGCTTGTGGGTAACTCACATGGTTATGGAGTTGTTGGCAGGTTTGTGGGGAAGGTGTTGGAAACCTTGTGGGAAAGCCGTTTTTCTTTTCCATAGGTTTTCAATGCCTTACCCATAAGCTGTCAATGACGGAATGTGAGTTATCCATAAATCCACGCTGTGTATACTTAGTAATCATCCGTTCCGTTCAGGCGGAGGCGGCGGCGAAGCGAAAAGCCGCAGCCGCCTGATACGGGGCGGATAAAGTCAATCCCCCTGTATCTAACAGGGGGGTACAAAATCTACTATCTACTATCTGATAATTACAAAATCCCCATTAAATATGGGGAGTAGAAGAATTTGAAGTGAGTTGGACTTTGCAAAAAACGAGTTGGACATCGCGTGATTCCATTCATGCGATGTAGAAAATATGGATATTAAAAGGGAAAATTATCTGGAATATGGAATAAATCATAAAGCCGTAAGGAGTATTATCTTTTAGTATCAAAACAAAAAGAAAATGTGTTAAAAGAAAGCTGCTCTTTGATGTGCAACTTTCTTTTTTACAAAAAGTTGGAGTGCTTATGGACTATCAAAAGAGAGTAAAAGAATTAAAGAAAAAACGTTGTGAATTTCATGTAACACAGGATGTATTAGCACATCAGTTAGGAGTAGAAAAGACATATATTTCAAAGATTGAAAATGGAAACAGAAAAGCATCAGAACAGCTTTTAGAAGCAATGGAAAAATGTTTGGAAGAATATGATCCGGATAATCCATTAGAAATACTCTTTGACTATGTTAGGATTCGATTCCCTACAGATGAAATTAAAAAAGTAGTAGAGAAGATCATGCATCTAAGACTTGAATATTTTTTACATCAGGATTATGCCTTTTATGGTTATGCAGAGCAGTATGTCTTAGGAGATATTACGGTTATGGTATCACCGGATAAGAAAAAAGGTATTTTATTAGAACTGAAAGGAAAAGGATGCAGGCAGTATGAACGTTATCTAAAAGCACAGAAGCGAACATGGTATGATTTTTTAATGGAATCAAGATCCATAGGTGCAGTTATGAAGCGGATAGATCTGGCAATTAATGATTGTATCGGACTTTTAGATGTTCCAATGTTGGCAAAAAAAGTGAAGAACGGAGAATGTATTTCCGTGTTTCGTAGTTTTCGTAATTATGAATCCGGGGAAATGTTGAGAACAAGAGATCAATATAAAAAAGAAATGGGAAACACATTATATCTGGGTTCCATGAAAAGTGAAATATATTTTTGTGTTTATGAAAAAGATTATGAACAGTATGTGAAAAATGGAATTCCTTTAGAAGAATCAAAAGTGAAGAATCGTTTTGAAATAAGACTTAAGGATGAACGTGCAGAACTGGCAGTAGATGATTTGCTTGGTAAGCAGGATGCAGGGTTTACGGCATTTGGAATCATTAATCGTTATGTCCGGTTTGTGGATAAGAAAAAAGGTAGGAAAAGAGGTGAGTGGGAATTAAATGAGAAATGGCAGCGTTTTCTTGGTATGCAGGACAGGGTTTTGCATTTGACAATGGAACCTGAACCATATACTTTTGAACGGACATTACGTTGGTTAGAAAAGCAGGTCGCTCCGACATTGACAGTGGTAATGGAAGTGGATAAGAATAACGATACAAATGTTATGGCAGATATTATGAATCGTGTAAAATTAAAAGATCATCACGAAAAATTGATAGAGCAGCAATCTAAAAAAGTAGAAGAATTAATCATATAAGAAGCAGGAGGAAATGTAATATGAATATTGGAACAAATTTACAGACTTGGCTTTTAGCACAGGCACAGCCGATCGTTTTAGCAGCACTTGCAGTTATTGGAGTAGTGTTACTGGCGAAGAAAGAGTATACAAAATTAGTGCAGTTTGCCATTATTGCAGTTATTGCAGTGGTGCTTGTATATAATCCGGGAGGAATGAAAGATGTATTGCTCAAGGTAGGTAATAAAATCTTCGGTGCTAAATAGGAGGGCATTTTATGGATGAAATGATAGTATACATTGTTAATCTTGGAAAATATGTCGAAGGAAAAGATACAGGGGCATGGTTTCAATGCCCAGTTGACTATGAAAAGGTCAAAGAAACATTAGAACTTGATTCGGGACATGAAGAGTATGCAATCCATGATTATGATTTACCATTTGAAATAGACGAATACATAGGAATTGGAGAATTAAATCGTTTATGTAGGATGGTGGAGGAATTTGAGGAACCGGTAAAAAAGGCGTTAAAAGAACTGATAAAATGTTATGGTGATCTGGAGAGTCTTTATGAGAAAAAGGATGACATAATATATTATTTTGGGTGTGAATCAGCTTCGGATGTAGCATATTATTTTGTAAATGAATGTGGATACTTTGGAGAGGTGGCAGATAATGTTAAAATGTATATTGATTATGAAGCATTGGGAAGAGATCTTGAGTTAAGCAGAGAAATTTATGATACTGGAAAAGGAATATTTGGAATTCCTTCTTAGAGTAAGGCAGTCTGTGTCATAGATGCAGGCTGCTTTTTCTAAAATTGCGATATCGCAATAAAATAAGAAAAGAAAGGATGCAGGCAGATGAAAGAAATTAAAAGTTATACTAGTATCTGGAATGTGGAAAAAATCATATACAGCCTTATGAATATCAATCTTCCGATCCCATTGACTTTTACACAGATTGCGTGGTTTATGGGAGTATTGTTTGCGGATATTATTTTTAGAAATATACCACCGTTAGCATGGACGGATAATGTGCTGCTGAAGTATATTGCAATCCCAGCAGGACTTACATGGCTTATGTCGCAGAAAACATTTGACGGAAAGAAGCCATATTCATTTTTGAGATCAGTGATTGCTTATTATATAAATCCCAAAGTAACTTATGCAGGAAAGACTATTAAGATGGAAAATGAACAGACAGAAGGAGTAATTACTGTTGTAAAAAGTTTCAGAGTTTATCCTGAAGAAAAGAGGAAAGAAGGTGTAGAGCTTGAAAAGTAAATATCCAATAAAATATATCGAAAATAATTTAGTATTAAATCAGGAGGGAGAGTGGTTTGCTTATTATGAATTGATACCATATAACTATTCTTTTTTGTCACCGGAACAGAAGATGCAGATACATGATGCATTGTTTCAGTTGGTAGCACAGAATCGTGAGGGAAAGATTCATGCTTTGCAGATTGCAACGGAAAGTTCATTGAGAAGCATTCAGGAGGCATCTAAAAAGAAGATCAAAGGGAAATTAAAGGAAACTGCTATAAGAATTGTGGATGAGCAGACGGAAGCGTTAGTTGAGATGATAGGAGAAAATCAGATTGACTATCGCTTTTTTATTGGGTTTAAACTGGTACCGGCAACAGAGGAATTTAGTGTGCAGGCTTTAAAGAAAACCGTCTTTGATTCTTTTTCAGAATTCATACATGAAGTCAACCATACGTTAATGGGGGATTTTACTGTTGTAAGTAATGATGAAATAGAACGTTTTAAGAAAATGGAAAAATTATTAAAGGATAAGTTGAGCAGGCGTTTTAAGGTCAGACAGCTTGAGGCAAAGGATTTTGGTTATCTTATTGAACATTTGAATGGAAAAAGTGGTGTTTCTTATGAAGATTACCATTATCCTATGGAGATAATAAAAACCGATACAGAAAGTATTGTAAAGCAATATGACATTATTAAGCCGACAAGGTGCCTGATAGAAGAGCATCCTAAATATTTAAAACTTGACAGGGAAGAACGTGCCGTATATGTGGCGTACTTGTCTATTAGTGATATTGTAGGGGAACTGGACTTCCCATCCAGTGAGATTTTCTATTATCAACAACAACAGTTTGATTTTCCGATTGATACAAGTATTAATATTGAAATCGTTTCAAATAAGAAAGCATTGACAAAAGTGCGTAATAAGAAAAAGGAATTAAAGGATTTAGATAACCATGCATGGGAATCTAATACAGAAAGCAGTAATCAGGTTGAAGAGGCATTGTATGCATCAGATGAATTAGAAGCAGTCTTAGATAAAACAAAAGAACCTATGCATAAATTAAGTTATGTTGTACGAGTTTGGGCGGATGATATAGAAGAACTGAAACGCAGGATCAATGCTGTAAAGGATTTTTATGATGATGTCCATATAAAACTGGTTCGTCCTTTTGGGGACATGCGTGGGTTGCATAGTGAATTTTATCCGGCATCAAAACGTTATATGAATGATTATATACAGTATGTAAAAAGTGATTTTCTGGCAGGACTTGGGTTTGGTGCATCGCAGGTTTTAGGAGAAACTTGTGGAATTTATATTGGTTATAACGTAGACACAAACAAAAATGTATATATACAACCGGCACTGGCGGCACAAGGCGTAAAGGGATCTGTGACAAATGCATTAGCAATGGCATTTCTTGGATCTCTTGGAGGAGGAAAATCTTTTGCAAATAATCTGATCTGCTATTATGCGGCATTGTTTGGAGCAAAAGCACTTATTATAGATCCAAAATCAGAGCGTGGAGCATGGAAAGAAAAACTACCGGATATTTCAGAAGAGATTAATATAGTGAATCTTACCAGTGAAGAGAAAAATCAGGGATTGTTAGATCCATATGTGATCATGAAAAATACAAAGGATGCTGAAAGTCTTGCAATAGATATTTTAACATTCTTAACAGGAATTTCAGGGCGTGATGGAAAAAAATTTCCGATTTTAAGAAATGCTGTTCGGACTGTAACGCAGCAGGAAAAAAGAGGGTTACTGTTGGTTATAAAAGAACTAAAACGTATGGATACAGAGTTGTCACGAGAGATAGCAGAACATATAGAGTCTTTTACAGATTATGATTTTGCACGGCTTTTGTTTTCGGATGGAACAGTAAAACAGTCTATCAGTCTGGATAAACAGATCAATATTTTACAGGTTGCAGATCTGGTACTGCCGGATGCAGAAACATCTTTTGAAGAGTACACAACGTTGGAACTGTTATCGATCTCCATGCTGATTATCATTAGTACATTTGCTTTGGATTTTATTCACAGTGATAGAGGACAGTTCAAAATTGTTGATGAAGATGAGGCATGGGCATTTTTACAGGTTGCATCAGGAAAAACATTATCCAATAAGCTTGTAAGGGCAGGACGGAGTATGAATGCAGGTGTCTATTTTGTGACACAGAATACGGATGATTTGCAAGATGAAAAAATGAAAAACAATATCGGATTAAAATTTGCTTTTCGTAGTACGGATATCCAGGAAATCAGAAAAACGTTAGAATTTTTTGGAATAGACAAAAATGACGAAGAAAATCAAAAAAGGCTTAGGAATCTTGAAAATGGACAATGTCTTATGCAGGATTTATATGGTCGTGTTGGTGTAGTGCAGATACATCCGGTATTTGAAGATATTTTTGATGCATTTGATACTCGTCCACCAGTTGAATCAGAAGAAGAGGTGGTTTGATGAAAAAGATAATTCGGAGTGTAGGAGTGTGTTTTGCCATAGCTGCCATTATTTTTACGGGTGTTTTATTGTGGGGGACGGTAGCACAGGCTTCAGGACTTGTAGATGATACAGTGGATGCAGCACATCTTTTTTCAAAATATCCGCTAAAAAACTATAGGCTGGATTTTTATGTCAATTTGTCGGGAGGCTGGCTTCCGTGGAATTGGGGAGATAGTATTGGAAAAAGTGTTATGTATGGTTTGTACTGTCTGTCTGACTTTTTGTGGATCGTGTCTATGTATATTTCAAGTGCTACAGGATATGTGGTTCAGGAGGCATATAAGCTGGATTTCATTGATGATATGATTTCAAAAATAGGAAAAAACATACAGGAACTTGCTGGAATTACAAAGAATGGAATATCAGCAAATGGTTTGTATGTAAAGTTGGTGTTCATTATCATTATTATTGTTGGAATTTACATGGTGTATACGGGGTTAATAAAAAAGGAAACAAGCAAAGCTATGCATACTTTTTTGAATTTCGTGTTAGTATTTGTATTTTCAGCCGCGTTTATTGCCTATGCTCCTAAATATATGGGCATGTTAAATGAGTTTTCAGCAGATTTATCAGCAGCAATCTTGGATACCGGAACAAAAGTATTAAGTGTAGAAAAGGATGAAAAAGATAGTGTAGTACTGATAAGGGATTCATTATTTGCGATGCAGATCGAAAAACCATGGCTTCTATTACAATATGGAACAACTGATAAAGAAGCCATTGGGGTTGACAGGGTAGAAAGATTATTGTCGGTCAGTCCGTCTTTAAATGGCGGTGAGGACAGAGAAAATGTTGTGAAGTCAGAAATAGAGGAACAGAACAACATGAATCTTACAATCACAGAAGTAGCACCACGGTTAGGAATGGTGTTATTTATATTTTTGTTAAACATCATCATTTCTATATTTGTGCTCTTATTGACTGGAATCATGGTGTTATCACAGATACTGTTTTTAATATTCTCATTAGTGCTTGTCATCAGTTTTTTAATATCTATGATGCCGGGACAGGAAAATAATTGGAAAAAAGCGGTTGTTAATCTGTTTAACACACTTATGGCACGGGTTGGTATTACTCTGATCATAACATTGGCATTTTGTATTTCTAATATGTTTTACAGTATGTCTGGATCATATCCATTTGTATTGATGATGTTTTTGCAGATTGTTACGTTTGCAGGAATCTTTATGAAAATGAATGATATATTGGGAGTCATGAATCTTAGTGCAAATGATTCGGGACAGTTAGGCAGAAAAATACTGAATAAATCGTACCGTCAGATACGAACGGGAAAACGAATGGGTAGAAAAATGGTAAGAAAAGTTGTCTCGCAAAGTTCTCAAAGACATGTTCCGCAAAGTACGGTAGAAAGTACAAATAAGGATGCAAGGGATAATACAAGTGTTCCGAAGCAGGAAATAAATAGTGCATCATCAACGAGTAAAAAAGAAATCAGAAAAAATGTTTCTGCAAAGAATGGTGAGGTAATCCCTGTGAGAGAGGAAGAACTTGAAAATGAACAGGGCGTAGTTCAAAGACAATCGCATACCACGCAAAAACAATACAGGGTACATAAGCAACCGGAAAAAATAAAAAGGGAACAAAAAGAAAGACCTGTACAGTCGATTCAAAACAATGCGGAGCAAGTTATTGTGGAGAAAAAAGACACAGAGATTCCGGCAGGAAACAAGAATGTAAAAAAAGATTTCGTACGCCCAAATTATATTATGGTTCATAAGCAGGAAGAAAAAATGAAGAAGATAAAACAGTCTGATCCTGTCTTAAGAGAAACCAAAGAAGCTCCAAAAAGGATGAATATTAATAGAGAACAGCAGCAACAGCGATCAGTACCAGATAAAGCAAATCTAAGACAAAATATGGAGAGAGATGCTTTGTCAAATGAAAACAATGGTCAAAAGAAAGGTGTTCAGGAAGTAGAGTCTTTAAAAATGAAACCAGGTGCAGAATATATGCCAGTACCGGTTAATAAAAAAAGTTTGGACAGACAAAATTTAAATCGTCAAAATCCGGAAAGACAAGTTTGGGACCGGCAGGCATCGGTTAAAGGAGGGGGAGATAGACAAGGTCTAAGAGGGCAAACTTTAAACAGGCAGATTTTAGATGAATCGGATGTAAATAAAAAAGTATCTAAAAATTCTAAGGAGAATACTCATGCCAGTGGCGTGATTGTAGAAAGAAAGCCTTCTACGGATGTAAGAAAAAATGTCACTGTGGTTTCAAACAGTAATCAGAAGGGAAACCTTCACGGTACAGTAATCAGAAATAATGTAAATATGAGAGTCAGCAGGAAATCACCAACTGTGAAAGCAACACCTGATAGTATCAGAAAGGAAAGGGTCAGAAAGAAAGCGGATGAGAAAAATTAAAAGGATTACCATAGTGGTCATGCTTTTATTATTTCTGCTTTTGATGGCTTTTTTTATCATAACTGCTGATGAAGATGAAAGACCTACTCCTGATCAGGTTGGAATTGTGGGATTAAATTTGTCAGAGGAAGTTTTAGCATATCAGGGGATTGTTGCTCAATATGCCGAGGAAAATGGTCTCTCTGAATATATACAATATCTGCTTGCCATTATGCAGGTAGAATCAGGAGGAAAAGGGAATGACGTTATGCAATGTTCAGAATCATTGGGAATGAAAAAGGATAGTCTGCTCCCGGAAGAGAGCATTAAGCAGGGATGTGCATATTTTGCAAAATTGCTGAAAGCAGCTTTAGATGCAGAATGTGATGTAAATACGGCAGTACAGGCATATAACTATGGTGGAAAATATGTGGAATATGTAGCAGCAAATGGAAAAGTACATACGTTTGAATTGGCAGAGAACTTTGCAAAAGAAAAGTCAAAAGGCAAAAAGGTTCCATATAATGCTGCTATTGCGGTACAGACAAATGGAGGGTGGCGTTATCATTATGGAAATATGTTTTATGTATATCTGGTGTCACAGTATTTATATGTTCCAGAATTTACAGATGAGACCGTCACGGCAATCATGACAGAAGCATTAAAGTATCAAGGATGGAAGTATGTTTTTGGAGGAAGTAATCCGGATACATCTTTTGATTGCAGTGGATTAGTGCAGTGGTGCTTTGGCAAGGCAGGTATTATGCTTCCAAGGACAGCACAACAGCAGTATGATTCAATGCAGCATATAGCATTTAGTGAGGCAAGTCCGGGAGATTTAGTTTTCTTTACAGGAACGTATGATTCGGGAACATATATTACGCATGTCGGAATCTATGTGGGAGATAACCGGATGTATCATGCAGGAAATCCAATTGGATATGCAGATTTAACAACAGAATACTGGCAGAAACATATTGTATGTGCCGGAAGAATAAAAGAAGCAGGAGGAGAATAAGTGAAAACATTATCAAAAAAAGAACATAAAGAGAATAAGATCAAAAAAGTATTGTATCAAAAAGAACCTGTGATACAGGTGGGGACAAATAAGAAAATGGTTATTATTTTGTGGTGCATATTGATTCTGTCGGTTGTATTCGGAATTTATAAAAATTTCACTGCAATAGATAAACATACCGTACATGAAAAGAAAGTTATTCAGGAAAAAATGACAGATACGAATGCCGTAGAAAATTTTGTGTTGTCCTATGCAAAAGTTTACTTTGAATGGAAACCGGATGCAGCGGTTTTAGATGAAAGATTAAAGAAATTAGAAAATTATACGAGTGCAGATTTACGGAAAATAAATGAAGAGAGCATCCGGGAAGATATTCCAACTACATCATGGGTCGAAGAGGCGAAGATATGGAGCATTGAAAAGAGCTCCAAAAAAGATTACCGTGTGGAATTTTCCGTAAAGCAGAAGATTCAGGAAGGGGATAAGAAAGAAAAGTATGAGTCATTTTATATTACCAATGTACATAAGGATGCGAATGGTGCAATGGTCGTTACACAAAATCCTACTGTCTGTGGGGGATATTCAAAGTCAAATTATGAGAAGAAAGTAACTGTGAATGATGGTAGTGTTGATAATAATGAACAATTAGAAATTGAAGAGTTTTTAGTTACATTCTTCAGATTATATCCGACTGCTGATGAAAAAGAACTTTCTTATTATGCAGAAAAGAATGTTTTAAAGCCGATTCAAGAAAAGAACGATGTGTATGTATTGTCGGAAGTGGAAATTGTAAGTGCCGTAAAAGAAAAAAAGATTACTTATGTGCAAGTTAATGTTACATATTTAGATCAACAGACAAAGGCTATGCAGATTTCACAATATGATTTGAAATTGAAAAAGGAAGGAAACTGGAAGATCGTAAAATAATATAAAAAGGAGAGGCGATTGATGCGTAGATTAGGAACGTGGTGGAATAATGATGATATAGAAGTTTATCAGATAGAAGGGAGACCTATAGCATTATATGGTTGGAATGGGGAAGAATATTTAGACTGTTTTGAAGTGGCGGAAGAAATTGGAGGACGTTGGTTTAAACTTCTTCAAGGTGGTTTGAGTGTCCGTCCGATTTATGAACAAAGAGGAGATGACTTTGAAATTGTTGGCTATGAACTGTTGTAATAAAAGGATAAACAAAAAGATTTTTTAGTAAAAGTAATTTATAGGTCTGCTTTTGAGCATTATTATGCTTAGAAGCAGGCTTATTTTTATTGATAAGAAGATATATAAAAGTAAATAGAAATGTGATACAATTTTGTTATTATAAGAATGATAAAGCAAAGGAGAGCAAAAGTGGGTTTTAGAGAAATTGTAAAAGGAATTGGTAATTGTATATCAGGAAAGTATGATCAGGAAGTTATAGATAAAGTTATTTTTTGGGATAAAGATAAGCAGACGGGTAATGAAGTCTATTTGCAGGAAATTGAAAGAATAGAGGAACTTTGTGGAGAGAACGAAAAGAAGAAAATCGAAAATGTAAAAAGGAATGTTTTAAAAGGTATAGAAGGAGAAAGGCAGACAAAAAGAAAGTTAGGATACTGCGATTTTTATTGTAATATTTTACATGATATAAAATTGAGTGATGGGGATTTGGAAAATCAGATAGATTTTCTTGTTATTACGAAAAAAATGTGTTTTATAATTGAATGTAAAAACAGATCAGGTAAGGTGAAGATATTGAAAGACGGTCGTTTTTCAATAGGTACTTATAGAAATGGAGAATGGAAATCAGAGAAAATAGTATCTCCGGTAGAACAAAATAATGAGCATGTGCAGTTGGTAAAAAATATATATAAAAGAAATTTAAAGGAATCATATAGAATATTGCAGCGTAAGGTTCCAAATGAATATTTTGTGCCAATTTTAGTATGGGTAAATAATAGCAGTAAAATTGATGAGCGGGAGGCATCTGAAGATGTAAAGGCTGAATTAAAGGAACAATTTGTATACTTAGAGAGATTAGTTACATTTATGAATCATATTTATTATGAATCTTCTTTACCGGAAAAGAGTGAGAAGGAAGTTAAACGAATATCAGAAATTTTTTATGATATACATATGGAAAATGAAGAAAAATATCAAAATCTTAATAGGCATAGGGCATTAAAAACGGTTTTGAGAGAGTTGGAGGATGTTGATCCACAGGAACTTTTAAAAAGAGAATTAGAACATTATAGAAATAGTGATAGTGTAAAGAAAATATTAAATAGAGCAGGAGTGCGTTTGGAGTATAGAGAAAATTTTTTGAATGAGGAGATGATCGGGCAGATCATTGAAATAATGCCAACAGATGTATGGGAGCTGCAAAAGAAGATACATAATAGTGGAAAATATACAAGAGAAAAGTTTGGAGATGATATCATAGAAATTCTCGATAGGTATAGGGATATCATAGAGTAACGGGAAATGGAGAATACTGCAGACGTTAAAGTTTATAATTATTTAAAAACGAAAAGAGGCATTGTAGACATCTGATAATAATAGAAATTGTCTATGGTGCTTCTTTTTTAATATATAATAAAGTTATGTTTGAGTAAAAATCTTTGAAAGTGTATAATCGTAAATAATAAAGAGATAGATTAGAAAAATAAAGTAACAATTACGATAAAACTTGGGGAGAGATGAGTATGAGAACGTTTAAACATTTGACCAAAGCAGACAGAATAAAAATTGAAACCTTATTAAATGCAGGGCATAGTAAAAAAGAAATAGCGAATATTCTTCATGTTCATATTAGTACGATATATAGAGAAATAAAAAGAGGAGAATTTGAAGCATTAAACACAACTTTGGAAAAGGAAAAGCGTTATAGCTGTGATATGGCAGAAAAGAAATATCGAGAGAACTTAAAAGCCAAAGGACCAGAACTGAAAATTGGAAAAGATTTAGAACTGGCATCATACATAGAAAATAAGATTGTTAGAGATGGCTATAGTCCTGAGGCGGTTATAGGAGAGATAAAGGAAACCGGGAAAGAATTTAAAACAGAAATTTGTGTGACTACATTATATAGTTATATAGATAAAGGGATTTTTTTGAAAGTTACTAATAAATCTCTTTCAGTAAAAGGAAAGCGGAAAAGGGAGTATAATAGGGTAAAGCGATATCAAAAGAGAGCCGGAATAGGTGAAAGTATTGAAAAGCGTCCAGAAAAGATTGATAATAGGGAGGATTTTGGACATTGGGAGATGGATACAGTAAAGGGGAAACGTGGAAAGTCTAAAAATGTAATGCTGGTTTTAACGGAAAGAAAGACTAGAAATGAATTGATCTATAAGATGCCGGATGGAAAGACAGAATCTGTGATAAGAGTCCTGAACCGTTTGGAAAGAAAATGGGGTAAAAAATTTCAAGATGTGTTTAAAACAATTACTGTAGATAATGGAGCAGAATTTTCAGATTGTGAAGGGATGGAACATTCTGTTATTAAGAATGGAAACAGAACGAAAATTTATTATTGCCATCCGTATAGTAGTTGGGAACGTGGTTCAAATGAAGTGGCTAATAAAATGATACGTCGAAAGATACCTAAGGGAGAAAATTTTGATGCTAAAACTCAAAAGGAGATCAAAGATATAGAAAATTGGATAAATGATTATCCTAGAAGAATTTTTGGATATAAGACTGCAAGGCAGATGTTTGAACAGGAATTAGAGGCATTGGAATAGGAAAAATTTTTTTAAAAAAACTTTCGCATTTAATATTGACATTTACAGAGTTGGTTTAGAATTACGAAAAGAATTGACAAGGAGTTCAGAATCCATTAGAATAGGAAAACGGATATGTTAAGCGGGCATGGCGGAATTGGCAGACGCGCTAGATTTAGGTTCTAGTGGGAGACCGTGCAGGTTCAAGTCCTGTTGCCCGTATTCAATGATGACAAAAGAGGGTTTCCTGAAGTATTTCAGGAAGCCCTCTTTGTGTATAAAAAACCAAAAATCATGCATGAATATGAATTTTATGGAATATGCCCAAATTTATTGACAAACTGGCGGTCAAAATGATAAAATACAACAAAGCTATGAGTTAAAAAATAGATTATATTTTGGGGTGCGATGAAGCGGGAAAAATCTCGCCCTTTTTTTATTTCAGGATAACACTTTGCCATAGTAAAATGGAAAAGTACATACCTGTCAGGAAATAAAAATCCTGTCGTACAAAAGTGAGAGGAAATGCTCATATAAAATATAATCTGGAAACAAGGAGTGAAACCAATGAAAGAATATATTGTCAAACGAGTGTTTCTTGCCGTCGTGACGATATTCGTAATCAGTGCGATTACGTTTTTTGCGATGAACTTGATACCGGGTGGACCGTTCAATACGGAAAAAGCATTAAGCCCGGCAGTTCAAAAAACTTTAGAAGAACGTTACAATCTGGACAAACCGGTATATGTTCAGTTCGGTATGTATCTGAAAAATCTGATGCATGGTGACTGGGGCGTAAGCTTAAAGAGCGGACGTGACATCTGGACAGATATGTGGGCAAAGTTCCAGATATCAGCAAAATTAGGAGGTATGGCAGCGATTGTCGCAATCATCGTGGGAATTGTGTTAGGAAGTGTTGCGGCACTGAACCGAAATAAATGGCCCGACCGTGTCATTATTTTCTTTACGACACTGGCAACGGCAATGCCGTCCTTCGTACTGGCAACCCTGCTGCTGTTAGTATTCTGTTTACAATTAGAATGGGTTCCGGTCTGGTCATCCAGTGATCCGAATTATGTGCTGCCTGTCATAGCGTTGAGCCTTTATCCAATGGCATATATCACAAGATTGACAAAAACAAGTATGTTAGATGCATTGAATCAGGATTATGTGCGTACAGCAAGAGCGAAAGGTGTAAGTACAAGAAGAGTGATCTTCAAACATGCACTTCGTAATGCATTGATCCCGGTCGTTACATATGTAGGACCAATGGTAGCCTATATCTTAGTAGGTTCCATGGTAGTAGAGAATATCTTTACCATCGGTGGTCTTGGAACAGCGTTTGTAACAAGTATTACAAACCGTGACTATACGATGATCATGGCAACGACAATTTTCTTAGCGGTTCTCATGGTAATTGCAAACCTGCTTACGGATATTGCTTATAAGATTATCGACCCGCGTATCACATTTGAATAAGAGAGGATAGAGATTTATGCAGAACGAAAATGGAAGTCCGAAAAAGAGTCTGTTGTCCGCTCAGGTCGATTTATCAAAATTTGACAGTTCCTATTTCAGAGCGGCTACGGAAGAGGAAAAAAAGCAACAGGATGTTATGAGTGAATCCACAACATTCTTTAAAGATGGTATCAGACGTTTAAAAAAGAACCCGTTGGCAATGGGAAGTCTGGTAGTGCTGATCTTAATATTGTTAATTATTATCATAGCACCACACATTGTGCCTTACAGCTATGATCAGATCATAACGGTAAACGGTGTCCGTGATAAGAGTGCGAAGAATCTTGGTATGATGGAATACTCCCCAAGAGAACTCCAGTATATGGAAGAAACCGGTGAAAAATTATTCCCGCATATCTTTGGTACAGACAGTCTGTGCCGTGATTACTTTATCCGTGTTATTTACGGAACAAGAGTCAGCCTTGCAGTAGGTCTGGTAGCATCGATCATGGTATTGATCATCGGACTGCTATATGGTGCGATCGCAGGATACTGTGGTGGAAAAGTCGATATGGTAATGATGCGTATCGTCGATGTCATCTATTCCCTGCCGGATATGTTGATGATCATCTTACTTTCCGTTGTATTGAACGTAACGCTGGCACCGGCAATTGAAGGTACGGCACTTTCAAAACTGGGAACGAATATGATCTCCATATTTATCGTATTCGGACTGCTCTACTGGGTAGGTATGGCACGTCTTGTCAGAGGACAGGTGCTTTCCATAAAAAGCAGTGAGTATGTATTAGCAGCAAGATGTATCGGAACAAAAGGAAGTAAAATCTTAAGCATACATATCATTCCGAACTGTCTGTCTGTTATCATTATTACAACGGCACTTCAGATCCCATCTGCAATCTTTACAGAGAGTTATCTGAGTTTCTTAGGACTGGGTGTTGCAGCTCCGCTGACATCGTTAGGAAGTCTTGCAAATACAGCCAGAGCAGGAATGCAGTCCTATCCGTCCAAACTGGTTATCCCGGCAGTCACGATCTGTCTGATCGTACTGGCATTTAACCTTTTAGGTGATGGATTAAGAGATGCGTTTGATTCAAAATTAAAGTAAGGAGATGCAGAGATGAGCGAAGAAGTAAAGAATACAGATTATGTGCTGGAAGTCGAAAATCTCCATACATGTTTCCATACAGAGTCAGGAGATGTCAATGCCGTAAACGGATTGTCCATGACCTTAGAAGCAGGAAAGACGTTAGGAATCGTTGGAGAGTCCGGTTCAGGAAAATCCGTAACCGCATATTCTATCATGCAGATTTTAGCAGATACAGGAGAGATTACGGAGGGTTCCGTGAAATATAAGGGTGAGGATATTACAAAGTGGAGTGAAAGAGAACTGCATAATTTCCGCGGTTCTAAGTGTTCTATTATTTTCCAGGACCCGATGACCAGTCTGAACCCTGTATTTACTGTAGGAAATCAGTTGTGTGAGGCAATTCTGCTTCATACGGATAAAAATAAAAAAGAAGCAAAAGAAAGAGCGATCGAAATGCTCACACTCGTAGGAGTGAATGAGCCGGAAAGCCGTATGAAACAATATCCGCATGAGTTATCCGGTGGTATGCGTCAGCGTGTGATGATCGCAATGGCATTAGCCTGTGAGCCGGATATTCTGATCGCAGATGAACCGACCACAGCACTTGACGTAACCATTCAGGCACAGATATTAGAACTGATGCAGGATTTACAGAAAAAACTTGGAATGGCGATCATCATGGTAACACATGACCTCGGTGTCATCGCAAGTATGTGTGATGAGATCATCGTTATGTATGGTGGTCGTGTCTGTGAACGTGGAACGGCAGATGATATTTTCTATCGTCCATGTCATGAGTACACCAAGGGACTGTTACGTTCCATTCCGAGAAAAGACAACATGAATGAACGATTGGTTCCGATTGGCGGTACGCCGATCAACCTTTTAAATATGCCGAAAGGCTGTGCATTCTGCCCGCGTTGTGAGGCAGCAATGAAGATCTGTTTAGATGAAGTACCACAGGAGATTCGCATGAGTGACACACATTTGGCGAGCTGCTGGATGAATGTAAAGAAAATGTATGAAGCACAGGAGGAAAATAAGAATGAGTGAGGAAAAGAATCTGCTGGAAGTCAGCCACTTAAAACAGTATTTTCCGGTGCGTAAAGGATTTCACACCATTCCGTTAAAGGCAGTGGATGATATTTCATTTGCCATCAAGCCGGGAGAGACTCTTGGATTAGTCGGTGAGTCAGGATGTGGAAAAACCACAGTAGGACGTACACTGCTCCGTCTGTATCAGCCGACAGCAGGACGTATCGTTTTTGATGGAGATGTTCTGTTCGACAGCGGAGAGCAGTACGATGAAGAAGGAAAGATCATTGTTGATGCAAATGGAAATCCGGTAAAAAATAAGAGCATTGATGTAGATATGCTTCCATACCGAAAGAAAATGCAGATGGTATTTCAGGACCCATATTCTTCCCTGAATCCGCGAATGACCGTAGAGGACATTATCGGAGAACCGCTGGATGTACATAAACTGTATAGCAGCCGTGCAGAGCGAAGAGACAGAATTTTGGAATTGATGGGATATGTAGGATTGAATGCAGAACATGCAACACGTTATGCACATGAGTTTTCCGGTGGACAGAGGCAGCGTATCGGAATCGCAAGAGCATTAGCAGTAAGACCGAAATTTATCGTCTGTGATGAGCCGGTATCTGCATTGGATGTATCCATTCAGGCACAGGTTGTCAACATGTTTGAAGATTTACAGAAAAAATTTGGCATGGCATACCTGTTTATTGCACATGACTTGTTGATTGTTCAGCATATTTCTGATAGAATTGCAGTAATGTATCTTGGAAAAATGATGGAGATTGCTCCTTCCGATGAGCTGAATAACCATCCGATTCATCCGTATACACTGAGCCTGCTTTCCGCAGTTCCGATTCCGGATCCGGAAACTGCAAGAAAAAGCCATCGTATCGTATTAGAGGGTGACGTTCCAAGTCCGTTGAATATGCCAAGCGGATGTCCGTTCCGTACCAGATGTGCGTATGCAACAGAGCAGTGTGCAAAGGAGATGCCACCGTTAACAGACCGAGGCGGAGAGCATTTTGTAGCATGCTGGAATAAATAATCTGAGCAGGGTTTCTATCTCCACAGTGGAGTGAAACATAAAAAGAAAACAGGAGGGAAAAATTAGAAATGAAGAAAAGACTTATTTCTACCTTATTGGTGGCAGCCATGGCAGTCAGCCTCGTAGCATGCGGCGGCGGTGACAAAAAGGATGCAGCCAAGAAATCTGATTCAGAATCTAAAAAAAGCACAAATACAGATGTATTAAACATCAACGTAGCTTCTGAACCAGCGTACCTTGACCCGGCATTAAACAGTTCTGTAGATGGCGGATGTTTAGCAGTAAACTCTTTCGTAGGTCTTTATACCTATGACAAGGACGGAAAATTAGTACCGGCATTATCAGATGGAGAGCCGGAGATTTCCGAAGACAAGACAACTTATACATTTAAGCTGATCGAGTCTAAATGGAGTGACGGAAGCGAGCTGACAGCAAAAGATTTCGCATATAGCTGGAATCGTGCAGCAGCAGAAGCAACAGCATCAGATTATTCTTATCTGTTCGATGTAATTGACAAAAATGATGATGGTACATTAAAGGTAACAGCTGATGACGATTATACATTAACCGTACAGCTTGCAAGCCCATGTGCATACTTCTTGGATTTATGTGCATTCCCTACATTCATGCCGGTACCACAGGCATCAGTAGAGGCAGCTGATAAAGATGGTTCTAACCCTGGAGCATGGGCTCAGGAAGCAGGATTTGTCTGCAACGGTGCATACACCTTAGACAAATGGAGCCACAACGAGAGCATGGTATATGTTAAGAACGATAACTACTACGATGCAAAGAATGTAAGCATGAAAGAGCTTCACTTCATGTTAAGTGATGATATGACAGCAGTATATGCTGCATACAACAGCGGTGACTTAGACTTCATCGATGAAGTTCCTACTGATGAAATCGCAAAAGCAAAAGAGAGCGATGAGTTCCATGTAATCGATACTCTTGGAACATACTATGTAGCATTCAACGTAAACAGTGAGATGTTCAAAGACAAGACTCCGGAGCAGGCAGCTAAGATGCGTGAAGCAATGAGTCTTATGATCGATCGTAAATACATCGTTGAGACTGTAGCTCAGACAGACCAGAAACTGGCTAACTCTTTCATCCCGGCACTTGTATCTGACGGAAACGGCGGAAAATTCAAGAAAGACGGATATTTCGATGCAGAGAAGACAGGCGCAGACAATGCAAAAGAAGCTATGAAGCTTTTAGAGGACTGCGGATATACATTTAAAGACAACGGAGACGGATCTTACAAGATTTCTCCTGCACTTACCGTAAACTACATCCTGAACACAATGGACAGCCATCAGAAAATCGCTGAGGCAATTCAGCAGGATTTAGCAGTAATCGGTATTGACATGAAGATTTCTTCTGAGGACTGGAACGTATTCTTAGAGGATCGTAAGCAGGGTAAATATGACGTTGCCCGTGAGGGATGGTTATTAGATTATGATGACCCGATTAACATGCTTGAGATCTTCACATCAGATTCCGGAAACAATGACCCACAGTTTGGTAGAGATGTAAAAGCTTGGGCTCCACAGAACTGGGATAAATATGATGAGTTAATCAAAGAAATCCGTGTAGAGACAGATAGTGAAAAACGTATCGATCTGATGCATCAGGCAGAGGATATGTTAATGGATACATGGGCAGTTGTACCACTTTATGAATACAACGATATGTACATGGAAAAATCTAACGTATCCGGCGATTATGCAAACCTCTTTGGTATGAAGTACTTCATGTACACAACAAAGAAATAATAGTAGTCGTGTGACGATAAGGAAAAGGACTTTGGGAGAATTCCCGAAGTCCTTTTTGTATGGGATAGGGTGTTGGAAGAATAGCTGAATCATTGTGGGGAATTGCCCAAATGAATATTTCAGGTTTCCTTGTGCAGGACATTCCGATGAACCGCTGAATGCAGAAATCGTGTTCGCCAGTGGGCTTCACGATTTCTTGAGTTTCATCTCCATTGCACAAAAGGAAATCTTCCATATTCATTTGGGCAATTCATTTACAGTGTGAATGGGGATTAAAATTAGTCAAATATAAAACGGATATAAACATTGGTTATGGGTACCATACCAGGGAGTTATGGACTGTGAAAAAATGCGGAAAATTGCACGAATTTCCTTGAATTTTCGTGAAAAAGTGTATTGACAGAATCGTTTAGATGGCATAAGATTCTTGTTAAGAAATGTCAAGAGAACAAGGAGGAATTTATTATGAAAAAGGCAGTAAGTATCTTTTTGGTACTCGCTATGGCAGTTGGATGTTTTGCCGGATGCGGTTCTAAAGAAGCGAAGAAAGATGCAGACAAATTCTATATCGGAGGTATCGGACCTACTACCGGTGATGCAGCAATTTACGGAACAGCAGTTATGAACGGAGCACAGATCGCTGTTGATGAGATTAATAAAGCAGGCGGTGTCAATGGAAAGCAGATCGAGTTCAACTTCCAGGATGACCAGAGTGATGCAGAGAAATCCGTTAATGCATACAATACCTTAAAAGACTGGGGTATGCAGGTACTTATGGGAACCGTTACAACAACACCATGTGTTGCAGTAGCAGATAAGACAGCACAGGATAACATGTTTGAGGTTACACCTTCCGCATCTTCTACAGATGTTATTGCCGGTGATAATGTATTCCAGGTATGCTTTACAGACCCGAACCAGGGAACAAAATCTGCACAGTATATCGGTGAGAACAAACTGGCAAAGAAAGTTGCAGTCATCTACAACAGTTCTGATGTATATTCATCAGGTATTGAAGCAAAATTCATTGAAGAAGCAAAGAATCAGGGACTTGAGGTAGTAGCAGAAGAAGCATTTACAGCAGATTCTAAGACAGACTTCTCCACACAGTTAAAGAAAGCTCAGGATGGAGGAGCAGAATTAGTATTCCTTCCGATCTACTACACAGAAGCATCTATCATTTTAACGCAGGCAGATCAGATGGGTTATCAGCCAAAATTCTTCGGATGTGATGGTTTAGACGGACTGTTAGCAGTTAAGAACTTTGATACAAAACTTGCAGAAGGCGTAATGCTCTTAACACCATTCGCAGCAGATGCAACAGATGATTTAACAAAGAAATTCGTAAAAGAGTACAAAGACAAATATGACGAAGTACCAAACCAGTTCGCAGCAGACGCTTACGATGCAATCTATGCGATCAAAGCAGCTATGGAAGAAGCAAAAGTAACACCTGATATGAGCGTAACCGATATGGGAGATGCATTAAAGAGTGCAATGACAAAAGTTACCATCGATGGATTAACAGGTGATAAGATGTCATGGTCTGACAGCGGTGAAGTAAACAAAGATCCAAAAGCAGTCGTAATTGAGAACGGTGAATATGTAGGAATGTAAATTCCGGATTTCAAAAAAGACCAATGGTGGGGGATGCCGTAAGGCACCCCCTTTGTTGCTTTTTCTGAAAAGACTGTGTTATAATAAGACGTTACCACATAAAAGTAATGATACAAGATAGAACCGTCTGCTTTGTATCATTACTTTTATCAAAGAGTTAGTTATGGAAAACGCAAGAAAAAAATAAGAAAGCAAGAGGTGTCCATATGAGTTTTATATCGTATTTGATTAACGGCATCAGTTTGGGCAGTATTTATGCAATTATCGCACTTGGTTATACGATGGTGTATGGAATTGCAAAAATGTTGAACTTTGCCCATGGTGATGTCATCATGATTGGATGTTATGTAGTATTTACCATGATGAGTGGTATGGGAATGCCGGCATTGCCGAGCGTGATCGCAGCGACAGCAATCTGTACGGTATTAGGTGTCGTGATTGAGAAGATCGCATATAAACCGTTGCGAAAAGCAACACCGTTAGCGGTTCTGATCACAGCAATCGGTGTCAGCTATCTGCTTCAGAATATCGCATTGCTGATATTCGGTGCAGATACAAAATCCTTTACTTCTGTAGTATCACTTCCGGCACTGAAATTAGCCGGTGGAAGTCTGGTAATTTCAGGAGTAACAGTTGTAGCAGTTGCAGCCTGCATCATTATTATGATCGCATTGATGCTTTTTATCAAAAAATCCAAAGCAGGTCAGGCAATGTTAGCCGTATCAGAGGATAAAGATGCAGCACAGTTGATGGGAGTAAATGTCAATGGAACAATTTCTTTAACATTTGCGATCGGTTCCGGTTTAGCAGCCATTGCAGGTGTACTGCTCTGCTCTGCATATCCGACACTGACTCCATATACAGGAGCAATGCCTGGTATTAAAGCATTTACCGCAGCAGTATTCGGAGGAATCGGTTCTATTCCGGGAGCATTTATCGGAGGAATCCTGTTAGGTGTCATTGAAATCCTTGGAAGAGCCTATGTATCTTCCCAGCTTTCCGATGCGATCGTGTTTGCCGTATTGATTATTGTTCTGCTTGTAAAACCTACCGGTATTTTAGGTAAGGCAGTAAATGAGAAAGTGTAGGTGGGCAGGATGAAAAGTAAAATGAATTTTAAGACAATGAAGAAATCTTCAAAAGATGCATTTATTACATATGCAATGGTAGTAATTGTCTATCTGATCATTCAGGCAATGGTTATGAGCGGTTCCATGTCCAGTCTGATGCAGGGAATGTTAGTACCGCTTTGTACCTATTCTATCGTAGCGATCGGATTGAATCTCTGTGTCGGCTACTTAGGAGAATTGAGTCTGGGTCATGCAGGATTTATGTGTGTCGGAGCATTTTCCAGTGCATTTTTCACAAAATGTATGGAGGATTCATCCATGAACCCGACCGTTCGTTTTATCATTGCATTATTGATCGGAATCGTGTTTGCGGCATTTTTCGGATTCCTGATCGGAATTCCGGTGTTGCGTCTGCGTGGTGACTATTTAGCAATCGTAACACTGGCGTTTGGCGAAATTATTAAAAACGTTATGAACGTACTTTATGTAGGACGTGATTCAAAAGGATTTCATTTTTCCATTAAGGATGCAACAGCATTAAACATGGATACAGACGGTGAACTGATCGTTAATGGTGCAAAAGGAATTACCGGAACACCACACCAGTCCACATTTACCATCGGTGTGATCTTGATCATTCTCTCTTTGATCGTTGTATACAATCTGGTAAATTCCAGAAGCGGACGTGCGATCATGGCAATCCGTGATAACCGTATTGCAGCAGAATCCGTTGGAATCAATGTAACCAAATTTAAACTGATGAGTTTTACAATTTCAGCAGCCATTGCAGGAGCCGGCGGTGTGCTCTATGCACATAACCTGTCAACACTGACAGCGCTTCCGGCAAACTTCGGATACAATATGTCCATTATGATCCTGGTATTCGTGGTACTTGGAGGAATCGGAAACATCAGAGGTTCTATCATTGCAGCAGTGATCTTAACCTTATTACCGGAGTTATTGAGAGGACTGAGCGATTACCGTATGTTGATCTACTCTGTTCTGTTGATCGCAATGATGCTTTTTAACTGGGCACCGGGAGCAAGAGTGTTCAGAGAACGCATGAAGAGCAAATTAAAAAAGACAAAGGAGGAAGCATAAGATGGCATTATTAGAAGTAAAAAGTCTTGGAATCTCCTTTGGAGGACTTCGGGCAGTAGATGATTTTAATCTGAAAATAGAAAAAGGTCAGTTGTACGGTTTGATCGGACCAAACGGTGCCGGCAAGACCACGGTATTCAATATGCTGACCGGTGTATACAAACCAACCGATGGAAGTATTTTCCTAGATGGAGAAAATATCACAGGTAAAAAGACGATCGATATCAACAAACATGGAATCGCAAGAACGTTCCAGAATATCCGTCTGTTCCATCAGCAGAGCGTCATTGATAATGTAAAAATCGGACTTCACAATGAGCATACTTATTCCACACTCAGCGGAATCCTGCGTCTGCCGTCCTATCGTAAGACGGAAAAAATAATGAATGAGAAGGCAATGGAGCTGCTAGAGGTTTTTGACCTTCAGGATGAAGCAGATATCCTTGCTTCCAACCTGCCTTATGGAAAACAGCGAAAATTAGAGATTGCAAGAGCATTAGCCACAGACCCGAAACTATTATTGTTAGATGAACCGGCAGCCGGAATGAATCCGAATGAGACAAAAGAATTGATGGAAACGATTCGTTTTGTGAGAGATAAGTTCGATATGACCGTACTTTTGATCGAGCATGACATGAAGCTGGTTTCCGGTATCTGTGAGGAACTGACGGTACTCAACTTCGGACAGGTGCTTGCACAGGGAAAAACCAGTGATGTACTGAATAACCCGGAAGTTATCAAGGCATATCTGGGAGAATAGGAGGAAATTTGAAATGTCAATGCTTGAAGTAAAAAATTTAGAAGTATATTATGGAGTGATTCAGGCAATCAAGGGAATTTCCTTCCATGTAGAAGAGGGGGAAGTCATTGCACTGATCGGAGCAAACGGAGCCGGAAAGACGACGACATTGCAGACCATTACAGGAATGCTGAATGCAAAAGCAGGAAGTATTCAGTTTGAAGGAACGGAGCTTACCAAGATTCCGGGACATAAAATCGTATCCATGGGAATGGCACACGTTCCGGAGGGACGTCGTGTATTCGCACAGTTATCCGTATTGGAAAACTTAAAACTGGGAGCATATACCAGAAAAGACAAGACAGAGATTGAAGAGAGCTTAAAGCGGGTATATAAGAGTTTCCCTCGTTTAGAGGAAAGAAAAAACCAGTTAGCCGGAACGCTTTCCGGTGGTGAGCAGCAGATGCTTGCCATGGGACGTGCGTTAATGAGCAAACCGAGAATTGTGTTGATGGATGAACCGTCCATGGGATTGTCACCGATTTTTGTAGAAGAGATTTTTAACATCATCAAAGAGATTTCAGCAGAGGGTACAACCGTCTTACTGGTAGAGCAGAATGCAAAAAAAGCACTTTCCATTGCAGACCGTGCATATGTACTTGAGACAGGAAAGATCGTACTTGAGGGAGATGCAAAAGATCTTTTGAATGATGAATCCATTAAAAAAGCATATTTAGGAGAGTAGGTGTTTGTATGGGCAATACGGTAATTACAATTGCAAGAAGTTACGGAAGTGGCGGAAGAACGTTAGGAAAACTTCTCGCAAAAGAGTTGGGGATCAACTACTATGACAGAGAGCTGATTCGTATGGCATCTGACGAGAGTGGAATCAATGAAGCCTTATTTGGTGAGGTGGATGAAAAATTAAAAAAATCTCCGCTTTTCAGAATCGTCAAAAAAACATACCGGGGGGAAATCATTCCACCGGAAAGCGGTGAGTTTGTATCCGATGACAACCTCTTTAACTATCAGGCAAAGGTCATCAGACAGCTTGCAGAAGAAGAGTCCTGCGTTATTATAGGAAGATGTGCGGATTATGTACTGAAAGAATTTGACCATGTCATCAGTCTGTTTTTCTATGCACCGCGCGAAGACTGTATCAGACGTGTACAGGAGATTTCCAGTGAGCCGGAAAAAGAGATTATCAAAAAAATCGAAAAGACCGACAAATATCGTGCGGAGTATTACAAATACTATACAGGCAAAGAGTGGAATGATGCGAGAAACTATGATTTCTGCCTGAACACAACCTCCATGAGTTACGAAAAGCTGGTGGAAGTAGTAAAATCTTATATTGATATCTGTAGGAAATAAAAATGGAAGCATTAGAAATTGAGCGAAAGTTTTTAGTAAAAAAACTGCCGGAAGATTTAAAACAATATGAATGTCGGCAGTTAGAACAGGGTTATCTGTGTATAGAGCCGGTGGTGCGTATCCGACGTTCTGATGACACCTATACACTGACCTATAAAGGAAAAGGTCTGTTAGTACGAGAGGAGTACAATCTGCCACTGACCAAAGAGGCATATGAACATCTAAAGCCAAAGGCAGACGGTATTCTCATCACAAAGAAACGCTATAAGATGCCCTATCAGAACTATATGATCGAACTGGATATTTTTGAAGGAGAATTAGCACCTTTGCAGCTTGCAGAAGTGGAGTTCCCATCCAAGGAAGAGGCGGAAGCATTTGAGGCACCGGATTGGTTCGGTGAGGATGTGACATTTTCCGGTCAATACCAGAACAGTTCTTTGAGCCGGAGACATATCGCAAAAGAATAAAAAAAGATTCCCATGTCAGGAAATGTGACGTGGGAATCTTTTTGATTCATATTGGATTCTGGTGCGGATGCAGCGTTTTAGTTCCTGAAAACGCTGACTGATCGGACCGTCTTCAATGACAAGGTCCGATACAACCGCCATCGTATCAATCATGTGGTCATCTACAATGTCTTCCATTTCATTTAGAATAGTATAACGTTCTTCGTCAGAATCTGCATCTAAGAAAGCTATCAGTTTTGGAGAAATGCCATCCGGAAGCTCTTCTGTAGTTTCTTCAAAGGAAGGTTCACAAGAGGTGGTTTCCAAAGGCTTTGGAACGTTCCGGTCATCCTCTGCATCTATCCGCTCAAAACGCATCGGCTGTGTACTGTCCGGATATTTTACAAAATCTGTCTCGCTCAGAAACATCGAAAGTGGTCTGACGTAGACCTTAAAATCATCATAAAGTGCCTGATAGACTACCATATCCTCGCCTGTTTCCGTGTTCAGCGCGAGTGTGACAATCTGGTAAAGTCCGCCTTTAAAATGCCGGTATCTCCAACCGGGCTGTGGTAATTGTTTTTCCATAAATCATGCCTGCTTTTCTAATAATTAATATCTGTTTAGAAGTTCCATGCCCTCTGCTACAAAATCCCGCTCAAACGTAAGATGCGGTTCATAGCCTTTGACCATCAGATCATCTAAAGTACGCATCAGGTCTTCAGAGGTCTCATCAGAAGTTGTGGAGTCAGGAAGTACGGAGTTCATGGCCGGATTCCCGGAAGAGTCAGCGACCGGAACTGTAACGGTCTTCGTAACCTTAGTATCCATATTCTGCGGGACATCTTTTGAAAATTCTGTCGGATCTGAAAGTTTGTCTTTTGAAAAATCTTCAGAGACATTTCGTTTTGCTCTCGTAAAGACATTTTCCTTTGATTCCTGCGGTTTAGAATGTTTTCTGGATACAGGGGAAGATTTCGGGTAACTTTCGGTTGGATGTGTTTTTGGATAAATATAGCCTTTCGTATTTTTGGCATTTTTTGCTTTTTCCTGTTTATTCTGGCGAGCTGATCTTAAAAGAATCAAAGCTACGATAACCAGCCATATGATAAACGTACCCATAAATCACCTTTCCATTTCTCTGAATTATCTGTCTGATGCTACGACTCTATTATAATGAATTTGCATCAAAGAAACAACTGTAAAATCAAAGAAGCATAACTGGACAAACAAAAGGGGACAGTCTATAATGAAGAAAATAAAAAAGTCAGTACAGGAGGAAAGAGCATGGCAAAAGTAGGAATCTTTTTTGCGGACGGTTGTGAAGAAATTGAAGGACTTGCTGTTGTGGATATTTGCCGGAGAGCAGGATTAGAAATAGAGACCATTTCCATTATGGGAAGAGATATTGTGGCTGGTTCCCATCGGATCAAATTCCAGACAGATGCGGTATTTGAAGATGTGGATTTTGATACATTAGATGGAGTGATCCTGCCGGGCGGAATGCCGGGAACATTGCAGTTAGGGGATCACGAAAGAGTGAACGGGATCATCCGGGAATTTGCAGAGCAGAAAAAACTGGTGGCTGCAATCTGTGCCGCACCGAGTGTCTTAGGAGCAGCAGGGATCTTAGAGGGAAAGACTGCTGTCTGCCATCCGGGATTTGAAAGCGAATTGAAAGGTGCCAACGTCATTTATGAAAATGTGGCAGTGGATGAAAATATCATTACCAGCCGCGGCATGGGAACGGCATTTGACTTCGGACTTGCCATTGTCAGCTACTTCATGGATGACGAAGTTGTTGCAGATGTCAGAACACATATGATCTATTAATTGAATTTGTAAAAACTTACCAACATATTTTTATTGTAAACAACCATACTAGTATCAAGACAAGCGGCAACGCAGTCTTAGAATAGATTACAGTAAAAATTATGGAGGTGAAACCTATGAGCTCAAATACAAGTTCAGGTTCTAACACAAGCAGCATGGCAGTGCCAGAAGCAAAAGAAGCAATGAAACGTTTTAAAGAGGAAGTTGCATCCGAAATCGGAGTACCGTTAAAAGAGGGTTACAACGGAGATTTAACCAGCAGACAGGCTGGTTCTATCGGAGGCGAGATGGTCAAGAAAATGATCATGAAGCAGGAAGAGCAGATGTCCGGAAGATAGAGGAGTGATGAGAAGTCCGAAATGTGGAAACCCATATTTCGGACTTCTTTGTTTGAAAGAAAATAATTTTGTTCTGTGTTTATAAAAGAAAAACGCATGATGAAGCGTGGATTTATCAAAAATAGATATTTTATTGACAAGAATATACAAAAAAAAGCTAAATTATCTTGGAAAAATCACAAATATGTATTATAATAAAGGCAATATATATAAGAGAAAGTGTACGCATAAAGGAGGAATTAGTATGTTTGGAAATAAAAATGCCGGTTCAAAAGCGCATACGGGTTCTGGAAATACAGGGGAAGCGTTAGAAAAGTACCAAAAGATCTATGGTGAAATGGGACATATGATGGAGACAATTGGTTTTGATACCCAGCAGCTCTCCTGGCTTGCAAAGAAGAACAAAGAAGCCTTTGCAACACTCGTAACGAAAAACCATAAGATTGCAGAATTTTCAAATGAGAATCTGACGAAAGTAGAAGAAGTAGAGAACGGCATCCGTCAGGTTAGCAGCAGCAGTGAAGAGATCAACAGCAGTATTACCAAGGTTGAGGCAGAGGCTGACAAGACACTGGATCAGGTAAATGACGGACGTAATACCGTCATGGAGACTTATGAGATCTTAAAAGAATTAGATAATACTTTTAAGGTAACACAGGAGACCAATGAAAATCTGTTAGAATCCTCTAAGAGCATCCAGAAGATCGTAGAGTACATAAAAAATATTTCAGAGCAGACCAACCTGTTATCCTTAAATGCAAGCATTGAAGCAGCCCGCGCAGGTGAGCATGGAAAAGGATTTGCCATTGTAGCAGGTGAGGTAGGAAAACTTGCAAATGAGACAGACAGCTTTATCGGAGAGATCGAGCAGATCGTCAAGAAATTAGAAGAAAATGTCAGCAGTGCACATCAGTCCATCGAACATTCCGGAGATTCCATCAATCGTCTGAATGATATGATGAGCAAGACCGTAGAGGTTTTAAACCAGACACAGGGCTCTGTTGATAATATGAAAGAGAGCATGGCACAGCTTACCAATGTTTCTAACAGAAACGTAAGTGTGTCCGCAGATATGGAAAATGCACTGAATGATTTAGTGGATCACATTTCATCCAGTGATAATGAGACAAGAGAATCCATTGCGATGATCGAGAGCCATCAGGCAAAGAATGATTCCTTATTAGAAGGCTGTGATAACTTGAACAACAAGTGCGAGAAACTGCAGTATCTGATGTGTGAGATCAAGGATAAAGATGAGATCACGATCGGAATCAATCCGTTTACTTCACCGGAAGACATTAAGCAGATGTATGCTCCGATCTTAGAGAGGATCTTTAAATCCATTGGCAAGAAAGCAAAAGTTATGATTGTTAAGGACTACGATTCCCTCGGTGTTCATATCAAAGACGGTATTTTAGATGGTGGATGGTTCTCACCAATGGCATATACAACTGCATGTGAGATTGCAGACATTACACCGGTAGCAACACCAAAAGTAAACGGTAAAGATTATTACAACGGATATATTATTACAAGAGCAGATTCCGGAATCAATTCCATCAGCGATCTGGAAGGAAAGCATTTCGGATATGTAGATAAAGGAAGTGCATCAGGATATCTTTATGCAAGATACAGTATCCAGCAGGATGGTCATGATCCGGAGAACTTCCTCGGCGAAGTTACATTTGCAGGAAGCCATGATCAGGTTATCGCAGGTGTATTGAGCGGAGAGTACGATGCAGGTGCAACTTACAACGAGGCTTATGAGAAAGCAGAGAAAAATGGTGCCGATATGTCTAAGATTAGAATTATTTCTAAGACCGGTAACATTCAGAAGGATGCAATTGCATTCTCGAACAAGATAGATCCTGAACTGATGAAGACGATCAAAGATGCATTTGTGAACTTCCACGACTTCAACGGTCTGACCACTCCGGTAACCGGATTCGTAGAAGGTAAGGATTCTAACTATGATTTGATTCGTGATGTGCAGAAAAGTAAATAAAGTTTGAAAAAAAACTGGTATTTTTCCTGACACTGTGCTATAATTTCTAAATGACTGCTAAAAGGACAGCTTTCTGTCCTTTTTCGCAGTCCTAAGCATGGAAGTACATCGTATTTATATATAAGGAGGAAATTGTAATCATGAGTGTACAGGTAGAGAATCTCGAAAAGAGCATGGCAAAACTTACCATCGAAGTTTCTGCCGAGAAATTAGAGGAAGCTTTACAGGAAGCATACAACAGACAGAAAAACAGAATCAGTCTTCCTGGATTCCGTAAAGGTAAAGTGCCAAGAAACATGGTAGAGAAAATGTATGGACCGGAAATCTTTTATGAAGATGCAGCAAATCTTTTAATCCAGAAAGAATACGGAGCAGCAGTAAAAGAGAGCGGTGAAGATGTTGTTTCCCAGCCGGAGATTGACATCGTTCAGTTAGAAAAAGGAAAACCATTCATTTTTACAGCAGCAGTTGCCGTAAAACCGGAAGTAACACTTGGCAAGTACATGGGCGTAACAGTTACTAAGATTGATACGACTGTTACAGACGAAGAAGTAGATGCAGAAGTAGAAAGACAGAGAGAAAACAATGCCCGCAGCATTACCATCGAAGACAGACCGGTTGCTGATGGAGATACAACAGTCATCGACTTTGAAGGATTTGTAGATGGAGAGGCATTTGAAGGCGGTAAGGGAGAGAATTATCCGTTAGTGATCGGTTCCCATTCTTTCATTGATACATTTGAAGATCAGCTGATCGGCAAGAACTCAGGTGAGGAAGTAGAAGTAAACGTTACTTTCCCGGAAGAGTATCAGGCAGAAGATTTAGCCGGAAAACCTGCAGTATTTAAAGTAAAGATCAACGAGATCAAGGGAAAAGAACTTCCTGAATTAGATGATGACTTTGCACAGGATATTTCCGAGTTCGATACTCTTGCAGAATACAAAGAGGATGTTAAGAAAAAACTTCAGGAGCAGAAAGAAGCTGCTGCAAAACGTGATAAAGAGGATGAGGCAATCCGTAAGATCATTGATAAATCTAAAATGGAGCTGCCTGAACCAATGATCGAGATGCAGGTTCAGAACATCATCAACGATTTTGCAACCAGAATTTCCCAGCAGGGACTTAGCATGGAGCAGTACATGCAGTTCTCAGGAGCAACGATTGACAGCTTAAAAGAGCAGGTACGTCCGGATGCAATTGAGCGTATCCAGAGTTCTCTTGTATTAGAGGAGATTGCAAAAGCAGAAAACATCGAAGTATCTGATGAAGAATTAGATAAAGAGTTCGAGAGACTGGCAACAGCTTACAGAACAGATGTAGAGAGCTTAAAAGAATATGCCGCTGAGAGTGAGATTCAGGCAATTAAAGATGACCTTGCACTTCAGAAAGCAGCAGATCTCATTATGGAAAACGTAAAAGAGAGAGCAAAACCAAAGAAGAAAGCAAAAGAAGAAGACAAGGATACAGATAAAGAAGAAAAATAGTAAGCGTTGAATTGCAGACTGGTTCTATCACAGGACCGGTCTGTAGTAGATTTTAAGCACTATTTTATAAAGTTTTTATAAATTGGAGGTTATATCATGAGTTATATTCCTTATGTCATTGAACAGAACAGCCGTGGAGAACGTTCTTACGACATCTATTCAAGATTATTAAAAGACAGAATTATATTTCTCGGAGAAGAAGTAAACGAAGTGACTGCAAGCAGTATTGTGGCACAGATGTTATTCTTAGAGTCAGAAGATCCGGGGAAGGATATTAATTTCTATATTAATTCACCGGGAGGCATTGTACCCTGTGGATTTGCAATTTATGATACAATGCAGTATATTAAGTGTGATGTTTCTACCATTTGTATCGGTATGGCTGCGAGTATGGGAGCATTCCTGTTAGCCGGTGGTACAAAGGGCAAGAGAATGGCATTGCCGAATGCTGAGATCATGATCCATCAGCCGTCCGGCGGAGCAAAAGGACAGGCAACGGAGATCCAGATCGCAGCAGAGAACATTTTAAAGACAAAGAAAAAATTAAATGAGATTATCGCTGCGAACACAGGAAAACCGATCGAGCAGGTGGCACAGGATACCGAGCGTGATTATTACATGAGTGCCGAAGAAGCAAAAGAATACGGTATCATTGACAGTATCATTACAAACAGATAATTGTGAGTAAAAAGTGAGGGCAGCTCAAAATGAAGATTTGACAATTTTGGGATGTCCTCGTTGTAGATTGAAGGGAGAGTATATGGCAGGACGTAATATAGAAGACAAGATCAGATGTTCTTTTTGCGGAAAGTCACAGGAACAGGTCCGTAAGATGATTGCGGGACCAAATGGTGCATTTATCTGCGATGAATGTGTAGAGGTATGCACAGAAATTATCGAGGAAGAATTTGAAGAAGAGGAAAATGTGCAGCCGGAAGGCATGGCAGAGGAGATTCATCTCTATAAGCCGGAAGAGCTGAAAGCATTTTTAGATGAATATGTTATCGGACAGGACGAAGCAAAAAAAGTGCTGTCTGTGGCAGTTTACAATCATTATAAGAGAATTACTGCTCCATTGGATTTAGATGTGGAGCTTCAGAAAAGTAATATTCTGATGTTAGGACCGACCGGTTCCGGTAAGACACTGTTAGCACAGACGTTAGCACGTATTTTAAATGTACCGTTTGCAATTGCAGATGCAACCACACTGACAGAAGCCGGATATGTAGGTGAGGATGTGGAAAATATCCTGCTTAAGATCATTCAGGCAGCAGACTATGATGTGGAACGTGCACAGTACGGTATCATCTATATTGACGAAATTGATAAGATTACGAAAAAATCCGAAAATGTGTCGATTACAAGAGATGTTTCCGGTGAGGGTGTACAGCAGGCGCTTTTAAAGATTTTAGAAGGAACAATGGCAAGTGTACCACCACAGGGTGGAAGAAAGCATCCGCATCAGGAGCTGATCCAGATCGACACCACAAATATCCTGTTCATCTGCGGAGGTGCGTTTGACGGATTAGAAAAAATTGTGGATGCCAGAACAGAGCAGGGTTCGATGGGATTCAATGCAGAAATTGCAGATAAGAACCACCAGAAGATCAGCGAAGCATTCCAGAAAGCAATACCGGAAGATTTCATTAAGTTTGGCTTGATACCGGAGTTTATCGGACGTGTGCCGGTTACCGTATCCTTGAATGAATTAGATGAAGAGGCAATGATCCGCATTTTGAAAGAGCCAAAGAATGCACTGGTAAAACAGTATCAGAAACTCTTTGAATTAGACGGAGTGCGTCTGAACTTTGAAGAAGAAGCATTAGAGGCAATTGCGAAAAAAGCAATCGAGAGAAAAACCGGAGCCAGAGGACTTCGTGCGATCGTCGAAGGCATTCTGCTCGATCTGATGTATCGTGTGCCGTCCGATGAATCGGTAATCGCATGTACGATCACAAAAGATTCTGTAGAAGAAGAAAAGGAACCAATGATTGAAAAAAATATCGCATAAACAGGGGTTGATATTTGATGAGTAGTATTATAAAACAATTACCAACTGTTGCGTTAAGAGGGCTAACCATACTGCCAGGCATGGTAGCCCATTTTGACGTTAGCAGGGAAAAATCAATAAAGGCAGTAGAAGAGGCAATGATGGATGAGCAGGAGATTTTTCTTCTGACTCAGAAAAATCCGGAAGAGGAAGAGCCGGTGGCAGAAAATCTGTACAGCATCGGACTGGTAGCAGAGATTAAACAGGTCATTAAAATGCCAAATGATCTTGTGCGTGTATTAGTCGAGGGCATCGAGCGTGCAGAGCTGAATTGTTTTACGGAGACGGAAGAATATCTTTTAGCGGAAGTGATCCGTTTTACGGAGGATGGCTTAGAGGATATCCCTGAAAATGCCAGAGAGGCAATGATCCGCTGCTTAGAAGAAAAATATGAACAGTTTTGCACTTACAATTCCAAGAATGGCAAAGAGGCGGCAAAACCGATCCAGGAGATCCATGAATTAGACCGTCTGATCGATACGATCGCAAACAGCATTCCAATCGGCTATGAGGAGAAACAGAGGATATTAGAAGCAGTTACCATTACCGAGCGTTATGAAGTTCTGATGGCAATTCTCTTACGGGAAATTGACATTGCAACGATCCGTAATGACCTTGCGATGAAGATTAAGAGTAAGGTAGAGAAGAATCAGAGAGAATATATTTTAAGGGAACAGTTAAAAGTCATCCGTGAGGAATTAGGGGAAGACAATACCCAGAGCGATGCAGAACAATACGAAGAGTCCTTAAAGAAGTTAAAGGCACCGAAAGAAGTAAAGGAACGGATCCAAAAAGAGATTGACCGTTTTAAGAATATTTCTTCGAGTTCTTCGGAGAGTGCGGTAACACGCGGCTATATCGAGACATTGTTAGAACTGCCGTGGAATAAGGCATCAAAAGACAATAAGGATTTAAAGAATGCAGAGCGTATTCTTGATGAGGACCACTATGGCTTAGAGAAGGTCAAGGAGCGAATGTTAGAATTTTTAGCAGTCCGTAACCTGACGAGCAAGGGAGACAGCCCGATCATCTGTTTAGTAGGACCTCCGGGAACAGGAAAAACCAGTATTGCGCGTTCGGTAGCCAAGGCGTTGGATAAAAAATATGTCCGTATCTGCTTAGGCGGTGTCCGTGATGAAGCAGAGATCCGTGGACATAGAAAGACTTATGTCGGAGCAATGCCGGGACGTTTAGTGAACGGATTGCGCAGTGCAGGCGTGAAGAATCCGCTGATCTTATTAGATGAGATCGACAAGATCAGCAGTGACTACAAAGGAGATACGGCTTCCGCACTGTTAGAGGTGCTGGACTCCGAACAGAATAACAAGTTCCGTGACCACTATGTAGAGATTCCTATTGATCTATCGGAGGTGCTTTTCATAGCAACGGCAAATTCCGTACAGGATATCCCAAGACCGCTGCTAGACCGTATGGAGCTGATCGAAGTCAGCAGTTATACGGAAAATGAAAAAGAGCATATTGCCAAAGAGCATCTGATCCAGAAACAGATGAAGAAAAACGGTCTCAAAGACGGGGAGCTTACAATCAGCAGTTCCGCACTGCGCCGCATGATCTCCGGATATACCAGAGAAGCCGGAGTGCGTAATTTAGAGCGTAAGATCGGAGAAATCTGCCGGAAAGCAGCCAGAGAGATCTATCAGGGAGATAAGACAAAGATCAAGATCACCGAGAGTAATTTAGAAAAATATCTTGGAAAAGAAAAATACAGCTTTGACAAGGCGAATGAACAGGATGAGATCGGTATTGTGCGTGGGTTGGCATGGACAAGCGTCGGTGGAGATACCCTGCAGATAGAGGTCAATGTTATGCCGGGCAAGGGCGATATTAAATTGACCGGGCAGCTTGGCGATGTGATGAAGGAGTCCGCTCAGATCGGACTTAGTTATATCCGTGCCATCAGTAAAAAATGGGGCATTGACAAAGAATTTTTTAAAGAAAACGATATACACATCCATGTTCCGGAAGGGGCTGTGCCAAAAGACGGACCGTCTGCCGGAATCACGATGGCAACAGCAATGCTTTCAGCGGCGACAGGTAAAAAAGTACGGGCTGACATTGCAATGACAGGAGAGATCACACTGCGTGGAAGAGTGCTTCCGATCGGAGGTTTAAAAGAAAAACTATTAGCAGCGAAAAATGCGGGAATTAAAACCGTATGTGTTCCGAAGAAAAACGAAAAAGATGTAGAAGAGGTTTCAGCAGAGATTACCAAAGGACTTGAAATCGTCTATGTGGAAAGCATGGATGAGGTTTTAGAGCAGGCTTTTACAGCATAGAAACATCAGGATATGGAAAGCAGGAGAAATCATGATTATCAAAGAGGTAAATTTAGAGACTGTCTGCGGTTATACAAGTAAACTGCCGGACAACCAAAAACCGGAAATTGCGTTTGCAGGAAAATCAAATGTCGGAAAATCATCTCTGATCAATGCGTTGATGAACAGAAAGTCGTTAGCAAGGACATCTGCACAACCGGGAAAGACACAGACCATTAATTTTTATAATATCAATGATGTGATGTATTTAGTAGACCTTCCGGGATATGGTTATGCGAAGGTGGCAGAATCAGAGAAACAGAAGTGGGGACAGATGATCGAGAATTATCTGCATAACTCAAAGCAGCTTCGGGCAGTATTTTTACTGATTGATATCCGTCATGCGCCTTCTGCGAATGATAAGATGATGTATGACTGGATCGTCTATCAGGGATACGAGCCGATCATCATTGCAACGAAGATGGATAAGCTCAAAAGAAGCCAGATCTCGAAACATGTAAAGTTAGTCAGAGAAGGACTTGGATTGAAAAAAGAGAGTATCGTCATTCCGTTTTCTGCAACCAGCAAGCAGGGAAGAGAAGAAATCTGGAATCTGATGGATTCCATTTTAGAGAGTGAAGTTTCGGAGAATGAAGATGAATAGAAAAAAGTATGGATTTGTATTCTGCCTGTTGGTCGTGATCGCAATGATCTCCCTTGGTACGGTTTCGATTTATGTTAACCATGAGGAGAAAAAAGAGGCGACAGAACAGCTTCGGGTAGTCACCTCTTTTTATCCGATGTATGTTGCTGCGATGAATGTCACAGACAGCTGTGAATCAGTCACTTTGGAAAATCTGAGTGAACCACAGACCGGATGTTTACACGATTATCAGCTGACACCGGAAGATATGGTGCTGCTTTCAAAAGCAGATGTATTTATCATCAATGGTGGAGGTATTGAAAACTTTTTATCGGAGGTTGCTTCGCGTTATCCAAACCTGACGATCATCGAGGCAGGAGAAGGTATCGAAATGTCCGGTGAAAATGCACATCTGTGGATGGATACAGAGAAATATCAAAAGCAGGTGCAAAACATTGCCAAAGGTCTGTCAGAAGTGGATGAGACAAATAAAAAAATCTATCAGAAAAATGCAGATGCCTATTGTGAACAGATAGCTGATCTGACAGAAGAATATCGTGATACCTGTAATGGCAACGGTCAGAAAGTAGTTCTTTTCCATGAGGGATTAGAATATGCGGCAAATGAGTGGAATATGAATGATGTCTATACACTGAATCTTGACGAGGAACGTCAGGTCAGTGCTGGCGAAGTTGCCGATGTGTTGTCAGCGATTCAAAAAGACGGTGCAAAGATGATTTTAGCGGAACGGACTTACGGCGAAGAATTAGCAGAAAGTGTAAAAAAAGAGACCAATGTTCCGGTAGTCTATTTAGACACCTGTGTACGGGGAAAATATGAAAAGGATGCCTATTTAAAAGCGATGCGCAGCAATTTAGAGGCGTTAAAGGAGGCATTGCAGTGATGAAAAAAATTATCGAACCCTGTGGGCTGCACTGTATCAAGATGAACCACTTAGGTGTAACGATTGGAAATCAGACTATTTTAGAAGATGTCAATATGCACATTCACTGTGGGACACTGAATGCAGTGATCGGACGCAACGGTGCCGGTAAGACCACCCTGATCCGGGCAATTTTAAATGATATTCCGCATGAGGGAAGTATTGATTTTCGTGATACGGAAAACGGTCATATGCGGCGCATGAAGATCGGTTATGTGCCACAGTCTTTAAATATTGAAAAAAGGACACCACTCAGTGTCTATGATCTGATGGCATCTTATCAGGGAAAGGCACCGGTATTTTTATATAAGAAAAAGCGGCTCTATGAAGAAATTCAGGAAGCCCTGCGTATTTTTGAGGTAGAAAACCTGATTGACAGACAGGTGTGCAATCTTTCCGGCGGTCAGCTTCAAAGGGTGCTGTTGTCGATGGCAATTATGGATGAACCGAATCTTTTATTATTAGATGAACCGGTGTCCGGTATTGACCAGAACGGTATGGAATTATTCTATCGGACGATGGATTATTTAAAGAAAAATTTTGATCTGGCAATTATCCTGATCTCCCATGATCTGGACTATGTGGCAAAATATGCAGACAAAGTCCTGTTGTTAGATAAAAAGATCCTAAAGCAGGGAACACCGAAAGAAGTCTATGCGAGCGAGGAGTTCGGACGTATCTTTGGAATGGAGGGAAGAGCGTGATGCAGGCTGTTTTTACCGAATGGTTAGAATACGGTTTTATGAAAAATGCACTGCTGGCAGTTCTGATCATTACTCCGTTATTTGGAATTCTTGGAACGATGATCGTAAATAAAAAAATGGCATTTTTCTCAGATTCATTAGGACATTCCGCATTGACCGGAATTGCGATCGGAGCCGTGCTTGGAATGAAGGATACGACACTTTCTATGATTCTTTTTGCAATCGTATTTGCGCTGCTTTTAAATAAGATCGCGGAAAAGAGTACCGCATCTACCGATACGCTGATCTCTGTTTTTTCTTCGGCAAGTATGGCACTTGGACTTGCTATTTTGTCAAAGGGAGGCAATTTCAGTAAATATTCAGCATTGCTGGTTGGAGATATTTTGAGCATTACCAGACGGGAAATTCTCTATTTAGTAGCTATTTTTGCAGTAACATTAGTCTTCTGGGTGCTGGCATTTAACAAACTGTGTGCCGAGAGTGTCAATGTGACGCTTGCAAAGAGCAAGGGGATTCCGGTAAAAGTCATAGAGAATCTGTTTTCCATATTGATTGCACTTATCGTTATGCTTTCCATCAAATGGATCGGGATTCTTTTGATCAATGCACTGTTGATCCTGCCGGCAGCATCCGGCCGGAATATTTCGCAGAATATGAGGGAATATCATTTCTTTTCTGTGGTATTTTCCATTTTTTCCGGAGTGCTGGGACTTCTGGTGTCGTACTATACAAATGTTGCGACAGGTCCGATGATCGTGTTGATCGCATCGGTGATTTACTTTTCTACTTATGCCTATGGACGGAGGTTTGCGTAGTGAATAAGGACCCATTTAAAGAATATGTGAAACAGTCGGAACCGGGGAAGCGGACATTGAGACCAGAAAAGCGGACATTGAAGCAGAAAAAGCGGACATTGGGACCGAAAAAGCAGAGATTGATAAATGGCGGGTAGATATGTTACCGGATATATCTGATAAGACCGTAGGGCATATCGAGATCTTATTTGAGAAATATGGAACAGAAGAGGTCTTTGGCAGAACCGGTGTAGAGAGCACGACCGGTTTGAGGTCAACGAGAGCATCAGAACTGTTAAAACTGTTGGTAGAAAGAGGACTTGTCGAAAATGTAAAGGGACAGGGGAAAGGAAAATATCGGTTTCGGGAATAAGGTGTAATCGCGTTTTGTGTTTTTGAACAAAAAAGCATATAAAAAATGGTATGCTTTTTTACTTTTCAAATATTTGAATTTGGCATATAATATGTATGAGATCAGAGATGATTTCAATATTGTGGTCGGGACTGTATATCGACCTTAACAAAAGGTACAGAGACAAATATTTCTCGCCACCCAGCGGGCGATTAATAAATGGTTGGGAAACAAATATTTGCCCTGCAAATGCAGGGCTTTTTACTTTTATGGGAAAACATTTTAGAATATTTTTATAATAAGATACAAAGGAGAGAGTTATGATTACCGGTAATTTTTATTATATTAGTGACGATTATTATGAGAAATTTAAAAATTGTGGGCTGATGGGAAATAAGGCTGAGGATGAAGAGGGAAAACATGGAAGACCCTGTTTCTATTGCTTTAGGCAGGATGATCTTTATTGGATGGTACCAATATCTTCTCAGATTGAAAAATATAAAAAACTGTACCATGAAAAAATGGAACGGTATAATGGAAAATTCGATGGGATACGATTTGGATATGTGAATGCACAAGAAAGAGCGTTTTTAATTCAAAATGTATGTCCTGTTACGGAGAAGTACATAGAATCAGAATATCGAATTGAAAATAATACCAGACCGGTAACAATTAATGCGGCTCTTTCTAAGGAATTGAATGGCATCATAAGAAAAGTATTAAGATTGTACAAAGATCGAGGCATTAAAATTGTATTGACGGATTTAGATACGATTCTGATGGGATTACATGCAGAAAATACTGTTGAATAGTTAAATAGAAAATGTCTTTTAGATTTTAAATAATAAAAAATGGGGCTGTCCACATAAAGTGTGACAGCTCCATTTTCTATGTCTATGTAAGAATCAAATTCTTAGAAGTCTGTTAAATCAGCAGCTCTTCTCTCTAAGAAAGCAGTCATTCCTTCTTTCTTGTCATGTGTAGAGCAGGTAATACCGAATAAGTTTGCTTCCATCTCAACTGCGTTCTGGATATCCATGTCATAACCATTGTTGATTGCAGCTTTTGCGATAGATACAGCATAGCTTCCTTTAGAGATGATCTTCTTAGCCATGTCTTTTGCAGTGCTCATTAATTCTTCTTTAGCTACTACTTTGTTTACAAGACCGATTCTGTAAGCTTCTTCAGCGTTGATGTTGTCACATGTGAAGATTAATTCTTTTGCTCTTCCCATTCCAACTAAACGAGCAAGTCTCTGTGTTCCACCGAATCCAGGGATGATTCCAAGACCTGTCTCAGGCTGTGCGAAAGATGCATTGTCAGAAGCGATGCGGATATCACATGCCATAGAAATCTCACATCCACCGCCAAGAGCGAATCCGTTTACAGCAGCGATAGTAACCTGACGCATGTTCATTAATTTGAAGAAAGGAACAGATGCTTTCATACCAAATGCTCTTGCCTCTGCAGCAGAGAAGTTAACCATCTCAGAGATGTCAGCTCCTGCAACAAAAGATTTGAACTCGTTGCCCTTCTTGTCAGGACCACCTGTTAAGATAACAACCTTAACATCATCTCTTGCTTCGATTTCTGTTAATGCTTCGTTTAATTCATCCAGTGTTTCGCTGTTTAAAGCATTTAATGCAGCCGGTCTGGAGATAGTAAGAACGGCAATTTCGTCTGCAACTTCAAGTTTTAAATTGTTCATGAAAAACCTCCTAAATAAAATGTCTTTGTGTACATTGCTATGTAAGTTCATTCTATAACTTTGACAAAAAATTGTCAATCCTTTCCTGTACTTTTCTGCCCTTTCTAAATATGTTATACTGTATACATAAAAATCGTAGAAAAAATGGAATGAGGAAGCGAATGTTATCAGAAATCCAGTTAGAAAAAATAAATGAACCGTTACTGTCATGGTTTGAGACTCATAAAAGAGTTCTTCCATGGAGAGAAAATCCGACACCTTATCGCGTATGGGTGTCGGAAATTATGTTACAGCAGACTAGAGTAGAGGCCGTAAAGCCATATTTTGAACGTTTTACGAAAGAGCTGCCGAATGTCCGCAATCTTGCAGAATGTGACGAGGAACGTCTTTTAAAGCTGTGGGAAGGGCTGGGATACTACAACCGCGTGCGGAATATGCAGATCGCAGCAAAAACAGTGATGGAAGAGTATCAGGGAAAACTTCCGGCAGATTATGAAAAATTGCTGACGTTAAAGGGAATCGGTCATTATACGGCAGGTGCAATTGCTTCGATTGCTTATGGGATACCTGTTCCGGCGGTGGATGGCAATGTACTGCGGGTCATCACAAGGATCACTGCCGATGATACAGATATTATGAAGCAGGCGTTTCGTACACAAATGGAGCAGCAGTTGAAAGAATCCATGCCAAAAGAAGCGGCGAGTGCTTACAATCAGGCATTGATGGAATTAGGAGCAACGGTCTGTGTCCCGAATGGGGAGCCGGACTGTGACAACTGCCCTGTACAAAATATCTGTATGGCTAAAAAAGAAGGGAGCCAGATGGCATATCCGGTGAAGTCCAAAGCAAAACAAAGACGGATTGAGAAAAAAACGGTTTTTGTAATCCGGGACGGCAGCCGTGTAATCCTGAATAAACGTCCGGAGAAAGGACTTTTAGCCGGACTCTATGAATTTCCAAATGTGGAGGGGCATCTGAGTGAAGAAGAGGCATTAGAATATGTAAAAGAAATGGGACTGCTTCCGATGCGGATACAGGAGTTAGAGGAGGCAAAACATATTTTTTCACATATTGAATGGCAGATGGCCGGTTATGTGATCAAGGTTGCACAGCTAGAGGAGGACGATTCGGGATTGCTGTTTTTAGAGGCAGAGGACTGCATTCAGAATTATCCGGTTCCATCTGCATTTGAACGATATAAGAAATATATACGAAAACTGTTTTAGGGATTATTTCGTAATACGATTCGGGTGTCAAAAGGCGGTTTCCAGTTTTTTGATTGGCAACTTGCACAAAGCCGAGTCTATTTTGTTCCGTTGTACGAAAATAAGAAAATCTAAGTCTGCCTGAGTTAGATTACGCTAGAGTGACGTGTACGTCTTAAACACCCCGTCCATGGGGTGCTAAGACTTTTGCTGCCGTCCATG
>DNUZ01000003.1:0-44073 GCA_003507655.1 Lachnospiraceae bacterium
TCCAACTTTAGTGTCTTAACACCTGAGATCGCCAGAATATGGGAAATCCCTGTCTTTTGATAAAGGCTCTTTATCTCCGGCTCTAACAGCTGTCTGTCTCCTAACACCATGGTACTCAACACCCCTGCGGTTTCTGCTCCCATCGTTTTTTGATAAAGCTGTATGACCTCACGTTTTTTCTGATAGAGAAATTCTGCAAACCGGTCTGTATCACGGCTGATAAACTGTACGGTTTCTCCATAGAATTTAAAGTCTGTTCCCTGACTTTCATAAAAGTTCTTTTCGTCAAAATTTCCTTCATTCCTTGCAGGTTCTAAGGTTTTGACGGTTCCATTGACATAAATGATATTTCCGACAGATACGTCGGTATTCAGATATACTAAGATTTGTCTGCATGGAAGCTGCTTCTCTTCCACACGAAGATTACAATGTTTCAGATAGATTTTGGTACTTTTTGCACCCTCTTCTTTTTTTGAGACAGTTCCCCAAACGGCTGCTTTCTCTCCATCTTCTAACAGGGATTCCACTGCCTGATGGCTTTTTATGGCATTTTGCATATGACAGATTCCCAATACAAATATCACAGAAAATGTCACAGCATATACGATTCCCTGCACACTTCCCCTCTTTTTCCAGCGAAGATAACTATGACACGCAAGGAAGATCGCAGATAGCAAAAATATCCACACATTCCAAAGACGCGCCGACAAGATTCCCAGCAGAAAGAATGCAGCCGCTAAAAAAAGCGGCCTTTTATTCACGCTTTGTTTTCTCCCCCTTTTTTTGTCCTTCTTCTAAATAATCCAGATTCCGGTCATATATCTTATCGAGTTTGTAACTGTCGCGATACACTCCCTTGGTACTTCCATTGACAGAAATCTGTACCTTGCTGACCGTTGAAAGTTCAGATAAGGAATCCACAATGGAATAGATTACGATCGGTTCCTGTATTTCATAATCCTGATTTGTAAAGCCCGCATCGAAGTTGACATAACATACTCCATCTACGGTTGTGACACTGAGCAGTTTTGTTCCTGATGGAATGGCTGATTTGCCTTTTGCATTCTTCGGTTGTTCTAAAAGATGCTCGATCACTAATTTTTCTATCGAAATATTACTGCTGTAGTGGACCGTCTGTGTCTCTTTTACCAATGCATCTCCATCCCGGTTAGAAAAATACAGTGTCAGTGTCGTCGTCTGGATCGCATTGATCTGCTCTCCCGGATTTTCCACAAAACTTTCTGCAGTCATCAGTCCTACTACATTATTTTTGGAATCTACTAAAGGACTGTCTCCCACAAAAAAGGAAACACAGGAGATATCCGGTATCTGCGTCATGGTACGCACTACGGCTGCACGACAGAACACCTCCGTTGCCGCATCCATATTATAATAATCCGAATCCATCCAGACAGATAGCTGGTCGCCTTCGATCCGATACTTTGTAATCTCCACATCATTCGGGATCGGCTTTTGATATTCCACGTCCTCCGGTGCAGAAGAAAGCTCCCGCAAAAATTCTTTGACCATGCCTTCCGCATCCTTGCTCTTTGGATGGTATTCCCTCGGATTGAGTTTTGTCTGTTCTGAATTCAGATAATAAATCTGATATCCTGTTTTTACTTCTTTTTTCGATCCACAGCCGCATAACAGCAGAAGCAATGCTGCAAATAGAAATATCAAATATCTTTTCTTCATCTTCTGCCCCCTATGCAATATAATTGAGCGGTATCCGCACGGTAAAGATGGTTCCCTCGCCTTCCGTACTGTATGCTTTAATAGCTCCACGGTGCATCAGCACGGCATTTCTTGTAATCGCAAGTCCAAGTCCTGTTCCACCGATCTCCCTCGAATGGGACTTGTCCACTCGGTAAAATCTCTCGTAAATATGCTCTAGGGAATCCTCCGGGATTCCAATTCCCGAATCCTCTACTTTGACATAGAAATACTGATAATCTGCATTCAAAGTCACATGTACCCAGCCGTTTTCACGATTATATTTTATCGCATTTTCCACCAGATTTGTAATTGCAAGCGTCAGCTTAACCTCGTCGATTTCTGCCGTAACCGGACGGAACGTCTCTAACACCAGTTCAATATTCTGCTTTTCCGCGATCGGACGCAGACGTTTTAATATCAGCTCTAGCATCTCATTGATGTTGATGCTTGAAATATTTAAATCTGCCGCAGACTTATCCATTTTTACTAAGGAAAGCAAGTCTGTGATAATCTTGTTCTCACGCTCAATTTCATTCGTAATGTCTTCCATAAACTCTTTATAAAGCTCTACCGGTGCATCCTCCATTGCATTGATGGAATCCGCTAAAACCTTCATGGAGGTCAGCGGGGTCTTTAACTCATGGGACACATTCGATACGAATTCCTGTCTGGAATCGTCAATCGTTTTCATCCTTCCGAATAACTGGTTAAAACTCTCCGACATCTCTTTTGTCTCGGTATAGGTATTCACATTCAGTCCGTCTTCTTCATATCCGGTCTGGATATCACGGATAGATTTCTCCATCTTGCGAAGCGGACGTACCAGTCTGCCGGATGCAAAAATGGCAAATGCTAAGATCAATACGCCGATAATGAGCGTAAGGATTGCCGCATTGCGTCCCACGGCATCACGGTCATGAAGGACACTGTCCATAGAGACACTGACTAACATAACACCGATGACTTCTGTACTGTTTGCCGCTTCGATCGGCAGTGTCATTTCTAAATAACGGCTCTCTTTATCATATTTTGAGATTTCTTTTCCGGAAAGACTCTGGACGACTTCTTCGGAAATAATGGTTTTTGTCTCATCTAATCCATATGTATCTGCCACGATCCGAAATGCAGAGTCGATCAGCATTACCCTGCCGTCATAGATATTCGAAAGCTGGTTTAACTGTACCGTGATCGATTCCGTATTCTGTTTATTGATATAATCATTTGCTGCAATCTGGTCTGCAAGGATCTTTGCCTGACTGATAATCGCAATACTGCGTGTAGAAGCCGCCTGGTCTTCGTAAGCTTTTAAAAAACCGGCTCGCAAAACCAGACACGGCAGGATTCCGACGATCAGACATAACAGTATCAGACGGAATCGCATGCTTTTTAAGAATTTTTGAAATGCATTATTTTTTTTCATGACCTTACACCTTAACTCTGGTAATAATATCCCACTCCCCATTTGGTGTGGACGTATTTCGGCTCGCTTGGATTTGCCTCGATCTTCTCACGAAGTCTTCTGACATGTACATCAACCGTGCGGACATCTCCCGGATATTCATATCCCCATACCAGATTCAAAAGATTTTCCCGGCTGTACACTTTATTCGGATTCATAACTAAAAGCTCTAACAGGTCAAATTCCTTTGCCGTCACATTGACCTCTTTTCCAAGGATAAAAAGTCTTCGGCTCTCACAGTCTAACTTCAGATCACCGCTCTCTACGATCTTAGGATTTTCCTCTTCTTTCGGTTTTGCATTTCCGGTTCTTCGCATAATGGCTTTGATCCTTGCCTTGACCTCTAGGATATTAAAAGGCTTTGTTATGTAATCGTCTGCTCCATACTCAAGCCCTAAAATCTTATCCATATCATCACCTTTTGCCGTCAGCATTACGATCGGAACACTTGAAAATTCACGGATCTGCTGGCAGACCTCGAATCCATTCATCTTTGGCAGCATGATATCTAAAAGGATCATATCATATGCATTTGCTTTTGCTTTTTCATAGGCTTCTTCGCCGTCATAGGCACAATCCACCTCCATGCCGTCCTGCTCAAGACTGAACCGGATTCCTTTTACGATTAACTTTTCATCATCTACAACAAGAACTTTTTTTGCCATCTTTACACCTCAGTTAACTTTTATACTGTCCTTTATTTTCTGATAAACTCCTTCTTTGATCCCACTGATATTCATCAATTCCTCAGGGGCCTTGAACGCTCCATGCTCATTCCGGTAAGCGATGATTGCATCTGCTTTCGACTGGCCGATCCCCGGCAGACTCATCAGGGCAGACGCATCTGCCGTGTTGATATCGACGCGTCCGTCCCAGCTGCTCTCTGCAGTCTCCTGCCCCGGCTGCACCGTTGCCGCTGCCGCTTCCTCCGTTGTCAGTACCCGTAACATCTGTCCGTCACTTAAGACCTCTGCCTGATTCAGGCTGTCACCTGCTGCCTGTTCGCTCAGTCCTCCGGCTGCCTCTATGGCATCACAGATCCGCTGTCCCGGTAAAAGCTCATAGACTCCCGGTTTTTGCACTGCTCCACAGACATATACAAAGATGTTTTCCGTGCTCTTTTCTTTCTCAGAGCCACTTTTTCCTTCTTTTATATCTTTGTTTCCTTCTGTCTGCTTTTCGTTATCCGTATGCTCTTTGGGATTTTCTAATATAAAATCCGTCTCCTGTTTCTTCTGACATCCGGTGTTTACGGCTGTCATGAATAAGATCAGAAACAGGAAAATGACTGTTTTTTTCATTTTGGTCCTCCTTTTTTTGAAAAAGGAGTCCGTTATGCCTGCTATTTTTTATTGTAACGAAATTTTAAATTTATTACAAGAGTATTTCCGTTTTTTTAAGGATTTGTTTTGAAAGACTTTTATTCCCATTTAAAAACCAGTATTCCGGCAATGGCAAGTGCCATTCCGACTACTTTTGACCACTGGAACGGCTGTTTATCCACACCAAAGATCCCAAACAGCTCGATCAGATAGGCAACCAGTAACTGTGCTGTTACGATCAGCATTACTGCCCTTGCAGGACCTAACGCTTCCATACTTTTAATAACGGTGATCGTGATGAAGGCTCCGATGGCTCCTCCTAAGAGCATATATTTCGGTTCTACGTTTTTCAATTCCATAAAACTGCTTCGGTCCGTGATCCCCCATGCTGCCAAACAGACGATCAATGCCGTTAACTGTACAAATGCTCCTGCGACCCAGATGCTTGTCCGTTCCGTTACCTCCGTATTGAATACTCCCTGAATACTCATCAATGCTCCGGAAAGCAGAGCAATAAAAATTCCAATCATAGTCTCCTCCTAAAGATATATTATCCTTAGTATGGACTTTGATTGGAATTTTATTCTAATCGGCTCTTTTGTACTCTATTCCGATAACGCTGCTAACGTATGATCTAATTTTTCGATCATTTCATCCACATGTTCTTTTTCGATCACTAATGGCGGTACAAACCGCAGGACATCGCTTCCTGCTGAAATAATAATGAGTCCTTCTTCTAATGCCTTTGAGGTAATCTCACCGACCGGCTTTGTAGTTACCACTCCCTGTATCAGACCAACACCGCGTCTTTGGGTTAAGCAATCATATTTGTCTACGAGTGCATCTAATTTTTCTTCTAAATAAGCAGAAATCTCTTTGACATGGGCAGGCAGATTTAATTCCTCAAATATATCTAACACGGTAGAAACTGCTGCACCGACAAACGGATTGCCGCCATAGGTAGTTCCATGGTCACCCGGTTTTAAGGATTTTTCTGCTATCCGCTCTGTCATTAAAAATGCTCCGACCGGCACACCGCAGCCCAGTGCTTTCGCACTCGTCATAATATCCGGTTTCACTCCGTAGCCCTGCCATGCAAACATTTCTCCGGTACGTCCCATGCCACACTGGATCTCGTCTAAGATCAACAGTATATCCCGCTCTTTACAGATTTTTTCGATACCATCCATAAATTCCTGTGTTGCCGGATAAATTCCGCCTTCACCCTGCACGGTTTCGAATAAGATCGCACAGGTCTTATCGGTAAGCTGTGCTTTGACACTCTCTAAGTCATTGAAATCTGCAAAACGGATTCCGCCAAGTAACGGTTCAAACGGCTCCTGATAGTGTTTGTTGCCGGTTACCGACAATGCCCCAAGACTTCTTCCATGGAAGGAATGGTTCATAGCAATGATCTCATGATCCGTATGGCCGTCTCTGGTATAAGCATACTTTTTTGCCGCCTTGATCGCACCCTCGATCGCCTCTGTTCCGCTGTTGGTAAAAAAGACTCTGTCCATCTTAGATACTTTTAAGATTTTTTCTGCGGCTTCCATGATCGGAAGATTGTAATAGAGATTCGAAGTATGCATCAGCTTATCAATCTGATCTTTTAAGGCATCGTTATATTTCCGGTTGCCATATCCTAAGGCTTCTACCGCAATCCCTGCCGCAAAATCCAAATATTTTTTTCCATCCGTATCATAGAGATAGACTCCCTCGCCTTTTTCTAAGACCACCGGAAAACGATTATATGTATGGAGCATGGCTCCTTCTTCTCTTTTGATATATTCTTCTTTATTCATGGTAGAATTTCGTCTCCTTATCCCCTAAGATTGCTGTACCGATTCCTTTGTTTGTAAAGATTTCAAGCAGCAGACAGTGTGCGATCCGTCCGTCTAAAATATGTACTCTGGACACGCCATTGTCGATCGCATCAATACAGTTGTTCAGCTTCGGTAACATGCCTCCACCGATATTGCCTGCCTCGATCAATGCTTTTGCCTTTGAAACGGTCAGCTCTGAGATCAAGGTACTCTTATCGTCTGGATCTAAATATACGCCTTCAATATCTGTTAAAAACGCCAGTTTTTCGGCATTGACTGCTCTTGCGATCGCACATGCCGCATCATCCGCATTGATATTATAGGTGTTAAACTCATCGTCCATACCCACCGGACATACGATTGGAAGAAAATCTTTCTCTAACAGATCATGTAAGATCTTTGGATTGACCTCGGTAATCTCTCCGACAAATCCAATGTCCTGTCCATTTGAGTATTTTTTCTCAACCTTGAGCAGTCCACCATCTTTTCCGCTGATACCGATCGCATTGACACCAAGTGCCTCTACCATCTGTACTAGGGATTTGTTGACCTTGGACAATACCATCTCTGCAATTTCCATCGTTGCCGCATCGGTCTTTCTGAGTCCGTTGATAAATTCCGGCTCCATGCCGACTTTTCCAACCCACTTGCTGATCTCCTTACCACCGCCATGGACAATGATCGGTTTGAAACCAACTAATTTTAACAGGGTTACATCCTGTATCACGCTTTTTTTCAATTCTTCATCTACCATCGCACTGCCGCCGTATTTGACAACAATGATCTTACGGTTAAAACGTTGGATATATGGGAGTGCTTCGATCAAGACTGACGCTTTATCCATAATTTCCTGCATGCTTTTTTCTTCCATCTGACTAAAACCTCTTTCCTGTTTTTCTATCTGATTTCTTATTTCTGCTTCTTTTTCTGCTTTTTCTCAAAGTATTCTTTTATAAATCAGCCGCTTAGGCTGTCTGCATTGATTTTATACCCTGTTAGGAGCGGTAATCTGCATTAATCTTGACATAATCATAAGTCAAGTCACAGCCCCACGCCGTTGCCTCGGCATTGCCCTGATTCATGTTGGCAATTGCTGTTACTGCCGGCTCTGATAAAATCCTGGTTGCCTCTTCTTCGCTGTAATCTACGGCAATTCCGTTTTTGATGATCTGAATGCTTCCTGCAGCACTTTCAAAGACTAAATCCACTTTTTCCGGGTCGAATTCCACACCGGAATAACCAAGTGCGCAAAGAATCCTGCCCCAGTTTGCATCATGCCCGTAAATGGCTGCTTTTGTCAGACTCGAACATACCACGGATTTACTCAATATTTTTGCTTCTTCCTTACTCTTTGCACCAATGACTTTGACTTCAAACAATGCGGTGGCACCTTCTCCGTCTCCCGCCATCATTTTTGCAATTTCCGTATTCACATAATTCAGCGCTTCACAGAACTTCCGGTAATCTTCATTTTTTTCCGTAATCTTCGGGTTTTCTGCCATACCATTTGCTAAGAGCAATACCGTATCGTTTGTGGAGGTATCTCCATCTACGGAGATCATGTTATAAGTATCACAGACATCGGCACTGAGTGCCTCCTGTAAGAGTTCTTTACTGATCGCTGCATCGGTCATGACAAATCCTAACATCGTACACATATTCGGATGTATCATACCGGAGCCTTTGCACATCCCGCCTACCGTAACGGTTTTTCCGCCTGCTTCAAAAGTAACGGCCACTTCTTTTGAGATCGTATCGGTTGTCATGATCGCACACGCTGCCTGATGTGCCGCCTCTCTGGTATCGGAAAGTTCTTTTGCCATCACTTTAACGCCTGCTTCTAACTTCTGAATCGGAAGCTGCATACCGATCACTCCGGTAGATGCCACTAATACGGCATCCTCTGCAATGTTTAACTCTGCCGCCGCTTTTTTTGCCGTATCTTCACAGTAGCCAAATCCTTCTGCACCGGTACATGCATTTGCAATTCCGGCATTGACTACCACTGCCTGTACGCTCTTACTCTCCGTTACGATTTTTTTATCATATAAGACCGGAGCTGCTTTTACGACATTCGTGGTAAAAGTTCCTGCCGCCTTACAGGGAACCGTGCTGTAGATCATTGCCATATCACTGCGGTCCTTATATTTGATGCCTGCTGCTGTTGATGCTGCTAAAAATCCTTTTGGTGCGGTCACGCCGCCGTCTATTACTTTCATTCTGCGCCCCTCTTTCCTATGAATTAAATCTGGTAATATTTTCTTCATTTAATGTAAAATCATAGTAGTTCAGATCTTCCCGGAATGTCCAGCCGACACTCTTCCAAAAGACATTTCCCACTTCGTTATTTTTAAAAGCGATCAGGCAGACTTTGTTGATCTGCTCTTTTTGCAGTTCCTTCATACAGGTTACCGCCATGCTCTTTCCAATCCCACGTTTGCGGTACTGCTCATCTACGCAGACATGATAAAAACATCCGCGTCTTCCGTCGTGCCCACATAAGATCGCTCCTACAATCTTTTCTTTATTTTCTTCTTTGACAACGGCAACTACACTCGTGGAAGGATTTCTCTGTAAAAAACGCTGTACTCCTTCTTTCGAATCATCCAGACTTCGCATGCCGAATCCATGGATCGTTGTCCAGAGCGTATATACTTCTTCGTAGTCTTTAATTGTCATTGTCCGTATTTGATATGTATCCATTTTTCTTTGTCCTGTCTGCTTGTTCTCAATTCCTTTATCGGTATGACCTTCTTATCCTCTGACTTTTTTATGGGAACATCGGTACTAATTCTAAACCGGTTTCCTCCGGCAGCCCAAATAAAATATTCATATTCTGTACCGCCTGTCCTGCTGCACCTTTGACAATGTTGTCTAAAGCTCCCATCATAATGATCCTGCCGGTTCTCTCATCAATGACAAAGTTCACATCCACATAATTGCTTCCCTCTACCCATTTTGTCTCCGGGCAGACCCCTTTGTCTAATACACGCACAAATTTTTCTTTTCCATAATATTTATCATATACTGCCTTGATCTCCTCGTAAGTCGGCAGTTTTCCGCCTTTTTTATTCAATGTTGCATACTCGGTCACTAAGATGCCACGGTTCATCGGAACTAAATGCGGTGTAAAATTAATCTGTATCTCTTTGCCTGCCGCATAGCCTAGCTGCTCTTCGATCTCCGGTGTATGTCTGTGGCTTGCCACACCATAGGCTTTGATGTTCTCATTGACCTCGCAGTACAGGTTCTGTACTTTTGCTCCTCTACCGGCTCCTGAAGTACCGGATTTTGCATCGACGATCAGGGTTGTTGTATCAATGAGACCTTCCTTTACCAGCGGATAAGCGGTCAGGATCGAACAGGTCGTATAACATCCCGGATTTGCTACCAGTCTTTTGCCCTTCGTCTTTTCCCTGTTGATCTCACAGAGTCCATAGACTGCTTCTTCAATAAACTGTGGGGACTTATGCTCAATTCCATACCACTGCTCATAGATATGTACATCTTTGATCCGGTAATCCGCACTCAGATCAATGACTTTGCACTGCTTTAAGATCTCTTCGGTCAGTACTCCTGCTAAAAATCCCTGCGGTGTTGCCGTAAAGATCACATCGACCTCTTTTGCTAACTTTTCTATATTATCATCAAGACAGACATCCTCTACCAGTGTAAACATATTCCGGTAAACATCTGCATACTTCTTATCGATATAGCTTCTTGAACCGTACCATTTGATCTCTACATCTTTATGTCCTAAAAGGATACGCACCAGTTCTCCTCCTGCATATCCGGTTGCTCCAATAATTCCTGCTTTTATCATTCTCTTTCCTTCTTTCTTCAATAACTGTATCTAGTGTAGTATATCTTTTGGTTTTCGTAAAGGGTTTTTACACATTTTTTTCATTTTTTATGTATATTTATTCGCTATATTCTAAAATTATACATTGCATTTGGTACTTTTTCCAGTATATATGCATTTTTATTTGAAAAATATGTATATTTTTTCACTTGCATTATTCTCCCATTTATTATATAGTAATTGCAGTGCAGAAAACTGCAAAAATGAACGTAAGAAAGGACGACGATTATGAAAGAAAAAGTTGTTTTAGCCTACTCAGGCGGATTAGACACCACAGCGATCATCCCGTGGTTAAAAGAGAATTATGATTATGAAGTTATCTGCTGCTGCATCGACTGCGGACAGGAAGAGGAATTAGACGGATTAGAGGAAAGAGCAAAATTATCCGGTGCAAGCAAATTATACATAGAAGATATTACAGATGAGTTCTGTGATGACTACATTGTACCTTGTGTACAGGCAGGTGCCGTATATGAGAACAAATATCTGCTCGGTACTTCCATGGCACGTCCGGGTATCGCAAAGAGACTTGTAGAGGTTGCCCGTAAAGAAGGTGCTACTGCGATCTGCCACGGTGCTACCGGAAAAGGAAATGACCAGATCCGTTTTGAACTTGGAATCAAAGCTCTTGCTCCTGATTTAAAGATCATTGCTGCATGGCGTGACGATAAGTGGAACATGGATTCCCGTGAAGCTGAGATTGAATACTGCAAAGCTCACGGTATTGACCTTCCATTCTCCGCTGACTCTTCTTACAGCCGTGACCGTAACTTATGGCACATCAGCCATGAAGGTCTTGAGTTAGAAGATCCTGCAAACGAGCCAAATTATGACCACCTTCTCGTTCTTGGCGTAAGCCCGGAAAAAGCACCGGATGAAGGCGAATATGTAACCATGACTTTTGAGGGCGGAGTTCCTAAGAGCGTCAATGGAAAAGAGATGAAAGTATCTGATATCATCCGTGAGCTGAACCGTCTTGGTGGAAAACATGGTATCGGTATCGTAGATATCGTAGAAAACCGTGTGGTCGGAATGAAATCCCGCGGTGTTTATGAGACTCCTGGCGGAACCATCTTAATGGAAGCTCATCAGCAGTTAGAGGAACTGATCTTAGACCGTGACACTATGACTGTGAAAAAAGATATGGGCAATAAATTTGCACAGATCGTTTACGAAGGAAAATGGTTCACACCACTGCGTGAGGCTGTTCAGGCATTCGTGGAATCTACACAGAAATATGTAACCGGCGAAGTAAAATTCAAACTTTACAAAGGAAATATCATCAAAGCAGGAACAACTTCTCCATATTCCCTTTACAGTGAATCTTTAGCAAGCTTCACAACCGGAGATTTATATGACCACCACGATGCAGAAGGATTCATCACTTTATTTGGTCTGCCATTAAAGGTTCGTGCTATGAAGATGGCTGAAATCGAAAAAAATAAATAATTTCCGTACAGGCATAATAACATAATAAAAGAAGGTGTGAGCTACAGATGTAACTCACACCTTTTTGTTTTTCTTTTCGTTAACATGGTCTGAAACAGCAACAGTTACAGAGCATATTTAACAGTATCATGCTCAAGCACCAGCTTCCCTGTCCCGCATAAGGACTCTCATACTGGCCACGCATGTTCTCATACCACGAATCTCCATATCCAAACGGATTCTCACCCGGACCATAGCCATAAGGACCTCCGTTGTTCTGCCCATAGCTTCCGTTCTGATAGCCGCCCTGCCGGTACCCGCCCTGCTGGCGTTCCCGCATGATCTGTTCGTATGCCTGCTGGACTTCTTTAAATTTTTCCTCCGCCTGCATCTTATTCGGATTGTTGATATTTGCATCCGGATGATATTTCCGGCTCAACGCGCGGTATGCTTTTTTTATTTCTTCATCTGTAGCACTCGGACTGACTCCAAGTACTCCGTAAGGATTGATCATTTCCGATGCCTCCTTGTTCCGGCATTCTGTTTCTTTTTCTTCTTTAACTGCATATATTCATATTTTGTCCAGACACCGGAATACAAAATATTTCGGATGATCTCCCCATGTTCAATGATCGGCAGACGTTCAAAGGACTTCGCACATTCTGACAGCATACTTGTCAGCATCAGCTTACAAAATGCATCAAAATTCTTCGGGTCTGTCTTATACATATGACGCAGGACGTTAAAATTATGATTCTTGGTATCTTTTTCTAAGTCCTCATATGCATCCATCAGATAGATGAACTTACCAAGATAATAGCCAAAGCATTTCAGCTCATCTTTCCATTCATCATCTTTCCATGCAAAAATCTCGCTAAGCATCTCGCCGGTCAGGCCTGCAACTGCATCAATATTGTATTCCTTTGCCGCCTCTGCTTCTTCTAACTTCTCAATATATGTCTGGATTGCCTCTACCTGTCTTGGGTATTTCAGATATATCCTCTGATAATCCTTATCGAGAACCTTCATGTATGCCTTCTTCGGGATCGAATGATGATCTCTCCAGTCATCCCCGAAGTTCTCATAGGCAAGCACCACATTCATGTCTGCAGCATAGTCTGTAATCTCATTGATATACGCTAACTGCTTCTTTGTCGGATGGATCGCACAGGTGAACTTTTTCCTGTGATCTTCTACCTCATAAAGCCCTGTTAAGAGTACGATCAGAAAAGTCATATCATAGGTTAACAGAGCCTGTCCCTTGACTCCGCAGTTGGTCTTTAACTTCCGGCACAGACCACAGTAATACGCCTGATATGCCTTTCGCTCTTCTTCTGACAACTGACTCTTATTAATATTGATATAGCCAAACATATCGTTCTCCTTCTGCCAGTATCACGCTCTGTTCCATTAGATAATATGTTACAACGTGCCTGATAGAGTGTCAACAATACTACATTTTTTTTAGAAAGATTTTATACTTCCGTAATAATTGGTTTCATATTTCTAATTCAAATCAAACAATGTGGTTTTTAAAACCTTCAGTGTCGATACATCATCATGGCTTTCTTCCTTACCATAATAGTTAAATTTGCAGTTTAATTTTGCACGGATCTCTAAACTTTCATTTCCCGCTTCTGTTAATTTTTCAGATGCTCCATGCAGTACCGCTTTATAAATATGACCTTCCGTATAGGCACCGGATGCGGCTGTATTCGTTGTCACATCGGTAACCTGGATCTGGTCTGCCCCTAACACTACATTCGTACTGCCATTGTAATAGGAAAATTCCATCGTCATCTGTTTTTGTGATGATGCCAAGTTCGGGTCCGATACCGTAAAGTAGAATACGATGTCATCCTCGATCGGTTTGTCGGAAAGTGAACTGTCATAAGTAATATATTCATACTTTTTCTCAGCGGCATTTTTATCCGGTGCTTCTAAGATCTTAAGATCCGGTGCTTCTACTCCTGCCTTATAGGCTGCCACTACCGTATTGATGAATAACTTTGTCTCTAAATCATCGCCTGAATGGTCTAATTCCGAGTTACCCATTCCCGAATAGGTCACATTTCCGATACTGTAAATATAGTAATTGTTGCGGGCATCGTTCTTTGAATTCTTATATACTTTTCCACGCTCGGATTCCGGGTTGTCGGCATCACCGGACAGACAGTACCATACGACTACATCCCCGTTTCCATCTCCATCTGCATCCTGATCTATGTTCAACTGGTAATATTGATAATTCGTCTTTGCCGACCGAAACTCTGTTCCGATCTCATATGGATAATGTGTAATTAACCCATCATTTTCACGAGTGACTTTTGCACACACTTCTCCATCCCTGTAATGCAGTTTCTGTATCGAATCCTGTTTCTCATCCATTGCCGGTAACAGATCGTTTCTCAGATTCAGATACTGTACATATCTTCCATTGGAATTCTTATGGAAATCGGCAAGATAGATCGGATCTATTACGAGATAGTGATTTAAAACCGCATTGGTAAATCCATGGGTCTGTCCTAGCGCCTGTGCCTGTTTGGTACTGATGTTATAGGTCTTCGGTGCATAGGCAATATCCCTGTTCTCACTTAGCGTTCCTTCTTTGATATTCCTCGTTAAAAAATATCCCAGCTTTTTACTCCGGTAGCCATCCTCATACTTTCCAAAACCTATGGCTGCATATTCGCATACCCATCCCTGATTGACGGTTGCGTGAAGCGTCTGTGTATCGACCGTTAAATGCTGCTGCTGTCTTAACAGATTTCCCTGTGCCTGCATCTGCGCTGTTTCTGTGGTATCGGTATCTGCCGAAACTCCATAGCGATCCATTGCCATAACATTTCGAAAGGCATTGTTCATGTAGTAGCCCCACTGACGCGGCACCTCCCAGTCCTCACTTCCTCCGACTAAATGTCCGTCTTTAAAGGAATGGTGCGGTGATACGTTGACAAACGACGTGGTATCATTTGAGAACAACACACTCTTACCGGAATCAATAAAGATGTTGATGGCCTCTACTGCATACTGGCTCTTTCTGTTTGAGCTGTTATAGAGGTCATAATACTCACTGGCAAAACCAATGATGAGCATATCATAGTCTTCTAAGGATTTTCCAAGTCCGGTCAGTTCTTTCTTATAAAATTCTTCTGCCGAACTGATACCGGATGCATTATTTCCATAATCTCTTCCGCCGATCGTATCAATATTGAATTTTAAGCCTGTCATATTGCATACTTCATCCAGATAGTCCTGAATACGGCTCTCATTTTTCAGATTGATACGGTTGTTATCCGCACCGCTTGCACTCTGGCTCGTGATCTGTAATACATTGACCACTTCCTGATCTCCGATCCCATCCACTTTTGTATATTGGATATCCGAAGTTCTGACTGCCGGATTTGACACCTGTACCAGTTCTAACTGCCAGGACAGTACACCGCGATAAGTTGCCGGAATCTGACGCTCTAAGCGGTATCGCACCCTGCTGTTCAACTGATAGTTGCCCTCTCCGTCTTTTGGTGCCTCCTCGCCGGTATCTGCATTGTAAATCGTACAGCTCATCTCTTCCCCACTGCCGGATGCTCCTGCTTTTGAAAATTTACCGTCTGCATTCATATCCAGACAAAATACCGGACGATAGACTGAAGCCGCTGTCGCTTCTACCTGACTTTCTAAGTAAAATCCCACTTTTACGGTATAGGTTCCCTCTGTCTGTGCATTCGATGTATCAACGATCATTTTAGAAACATCTGAAAAGATCTGTCCGCTTGCCGTACCGATCCCATCATAGGAACTTAAATTTTCCGGTGCGGTAATATCGAAATATAAAATCTGCGGTTTTGGGATATTCAGATAATCTCCGATCCCACTTCCCACATTTTCTGCCTGACTTACGGTAAATACATTCTGATTTCCTTTTACCTGTTCTAAAAACTGATAGAGATAGGAAGTATTATCTACTGTGTTCTGATTTACGGACTTATCCGTATTGTAGAGTGCATCCGAAACTACCACCGGATAATTGGCACTGACATATTCTAATAGATCATTCAGCTTGGTCTTTGTAATATCATTTCCACTGTATCGATAGATCATCAGATCGCCTGACAGCTCTTTTGGGCTGGCTCCGATTCCATACTGATACTGTGTCTGCGTATATGGCTTTTTATAATACTGCCGTAAAACATCATCTTCTAAAACGGTACGACTCCTGTTTGCCGTATAATAAACACCCAGATCCTCACCATTGTTATGCAGCAGATATCCTTCATAGGTAACGCCAAACAGGCTGTTCTTTGCATATCGGGCATAGGGTCTTGGGGTCTTGTCTTTAAACAGATATGCTCCGCCATAGTCTACGTCCATCATTCCTGTGATACAGAGATTGCCTGCAACATAGTCTCCGGTATGCGTATAGATCAGTCCGTTCATCCGTGTATCGTTATAGACGGTATGTCTCGAACTTCCGCTTCCCCCTGTATTCAGATAATCAATGCATGCTCCCACATAGATCATATCGTAATCTTTATTCAGATCATCTACCTTACCGATGAACTCAGCAGTAGACATCGAATCGATCGTAATATCCGCAGCATCTGCCGATATGCCTGCCCACGCTGCTATCTCTTCTTTTGTCAGACGAAAACCTTTCATATCGGCTGCTACCGCATCTGTCGGCTGGATCTCTAAGACACGGAAATGATCCTTAGTCTGGATCCTGCGCTGATTACTATAATCAATAATATACTGCATCAGAAACAGGCGGGTAATATCTGTCGAAAGTTTTTCCTCGCCGCTTCTTATCATATTTTCTTTTTTGATCAATTCAGATACCTCTGAACATCCCGAAGTATCGGAAACCACGCCTTCTAAATTCTCAAAAAACGGCTCTCTTGCTGCTGCATCCTTCGTTCCAAAGATATAGACGTTTTCATGTATAAAATCACTCTGTCCCGTATAGCCTTCCTGATAAGCGGCACACTTTTCCCATACTCCGCTGGATGCATCGATCATGCACGGAACTTTTTGCAGCGAAACACTGTTTGCAACCGCATCCCAGACTGCCTGCGGATTTTGATAGGCTTTCGCGTCTTTTGTGGTATCTCCACAGAGATAGATAAAATCTGCCGCAGACAGATCGGTCTGTGCTAACTGACTCTCTTCTACCGTAACCACTTCGACCTCTAAACTGTCACTGTCTTTCGAAGCTAAAACCTTTCTCCGCATCCAGTCCTGACTGCTGAACCCGCCTTTGTAATAGATTTTTCCGATCTGGACGATACATTCTTCTTTTGCTTCGTCCTCTACAAACTGATAAGAGCCGCTTGTTCCTATATAGGAATACGGTAATTCCGCATCTAATACCGGTGTGTAACAAGCCCCTGCACTTCCGGAACCTACATACTGAAAGGACTCAATATAGTATAAGGTTCCTGTCGGATCCTCCTCTGCTGCCTCCATCATTGGATTCCCGTTTTCATCGGTTCCAACGTTACGGTATGCCTGTGTATAGAGTGCATCGGTGGTATCGGTACGCATGGTCTCTGTAAAGGTTACGGTATAGGCACCATGGTCTTTATCATACTGAAAGCCTGTGATATTTGGCTCATAAGAACCGTCTAAAGCCGGTGTCTCCTCATAACTTCCGTGAAGCTGTACGGTCTCATACTGCTCCTTTGGAAAACCCATCACTTTCCAACCCTCTGTATCTTTTGGAAAATAAGCCTCCTCATAATCTCCGTCTTTTTGCAATGGTTTTCCGTCTCCGGCAAAGGCTTCTAATTTTCCCATCAATGAGTTGACATAATCTTTTCGCACCTGTGCCGTATTCTGTCTGGACGTATCTTCTGCAAGATAGGTGTCTAAGTATTTTTTCAGATAGTCACCGGTAATGTCCGTGTCTTTATTTTTTACTAAATAGCCGATCTCACCTTCGGAACCATCCGGTACAACTTCTACGATCTGAAACTTTTTGCTGTCCTTTACTTTTTGGGAAACTTTTTCTTCAAGTCCTGTCAAAATTCCCTGTGCCTGCACATGAAAAAACAGATAACCGCCTGTTCCGACACATAAAAGTGCTGCTGCGATCACCACACACCATATTCTCTTATTTTTCCAGCCTTTCTTTCCCATTGCGATTCTCCCTTTAATTCCAACTGATACCCATTTTATTTACAGAAAATCCATATTCATAGGTACTTCCATTCTTATCTGTTCTCCTAATTGTCTCCCCTGCACGATAGACCCCGATACTGGTGGATTGTGAACGGAAACCTCCAAAGAGCCAACGTAAAATGGAACGGTCCGGATCAAAGGTTGCCGTACACTCCCAGCTTCCGTCTACATTCTTTGTCGGTCTTCCAAATGATAATACTCCACGGGTATCATACAGATAAAAATTCCCGCTTCCGCTGTCCTCTTTAATCTCATCTGTGGAGGATGCGATCTTCAATCCTCCCGCCGCAAGTTCCTCTAGTCCATAAATTGTAAGCTTTGCACTGCTCATGTATGCCATACTCTTCCTGTCGGCTTCAATCCTTACCACATGCACAACCGCCTGATTCGATGTAAATACATGTCCTGCATCATCGGTTACAGATGCCGATACCGTAAAATCGCCGCTTGCCTCCGTTGCATTAATATGAATCTTCTGGTTGTTCTGCAGGCCATTATTATAATTACTTTTCGATGCAGACCATACCAGATCAGAAATTTTTAATCCGGTTGAAGTTAAAATATCTGCATGATAGGTTACTTCTCCATTTCCATTCTTTTCCGGGTCTAAGGTACCCCCTGCCGGACTGATCCAGACTTCTTCCGGATAAATCCGGATTCCGGCATGGTTAATGTGGATCGTCATGCTTCCTTTGACTGACGGATTCTGTGCAGACTGTGCCGTAATCGTCAATGTCTCTGCCGTCTCATCGGCTCCGATATGCAGGACTCCGTCTTCTCCTATATAGGTCTTGGCATTATTTGCTCCTGTACAAAACCAGTTCACCTTCTGGGATGGATAATGTTCTCCTGTTACAATGGCATAAAATACTTGTTCTTCGCCTTTTAATAAAGCCGTTCTCGATGCATTGACCTCTACTTTTTTTACCACGGAAACTTCTTCTTCAGTCGGGTCTGTGACCTCGTAATCTTCTTCCTCGGTTGGATTCACAACCACGGCATTTCGCAGATGATATACCATATCTGCCTGATAGGTCTTTTTATCCTTTTTTAAGGTGACCGCTGCTTTCACTTTGCCTTTTTCCTGTGCCTTGGAAACATCCATCGCAAAGCTCTCTACGTTTTCTGCGAGTGCTGTTTTTTCTACCGTAGTCGTATAGTCAGATGCCTCTGCCGCTTTTTCCTGTCTTTCATAATAGAGCTTTTTATCAGAAGCAGAATAGCTTAAAATATCTACCTGTGTTTTTCCGTTTTCCTCATCATAAATGGTGGTCACATCATCCTTTTGCCGGATTCCTCTCGCACCGATGACATATTGCTCTAACTGGTTTAACAGCACCTGTGCTTCGTATTGCATATCTGTTTCGTTGCTGCTGGACTGATATGTCTTACTTCCTGACTGGATCAGACTTACGACTCCTCCGCCTACAATCCCGATAATGGCGATTGCAACGATCAGCTCTACTAAAGAAAAACCATGGTTATTTACTTTTGTTGATGTTTTCCTGTTGCCGGATTGATCTCGATACATTTTGAGTTCTCTCCTTTTTTGAATGTGATCTTTGTATATGTTAAATCTGATGTATCCTCTGTATTGACACAGAACTTTGAAACGGCACCGGTAGATCTGTCATACCCGATCCGGATAAAAGTACTAAGGGAATCTCCTGCATTGTCCCTTAAAGTCTTTTCCCCTGTGCCATCCTGTTTTGCTGCGGATATCTCAACTCCGTGTGGTTTTCCTAATTTTTCCCGCTTCACGGTTTCAAATGTAACAGTTCCGCCGTTTTCTTTTTCTTTATAGGATTCTATATAATAGCATCCCTCTTTTTCATAGAGGCAGACTCCGCTTACGGTATTCTTAGACATGATCTCCGTTCTTGCCTTACGCATAAACCCGTCTGTCAGTTCTGTATACTTTTTTACCTGTGCGCTCTTGCTGTAATTGGAATTCCCGATCACGATGCCTCCAAGCACTGCCATGATCGCGATCACCACGATCAATTCCAATAATGAGAAACCACCGTTTTTATTCTTATACATGTTCTACTCCACTACTTTTTCGACCAGTTTGTGTATACTACAAGCTGCTCTAACCGTATCCTGTTATCAGATGATACCATTTCGACTTCTCTTCCAAGATATTTTTCAGAATCTGTCAGATAATCTTTTAACAGATAATCTTTTCCACTCTTTTGACAGGTACCGCCTGCGATCAGTTGTGCAAGCTGGTTCTGGTTTTTGCAAAGCGTGATGTTTGCTTTTGCCGGAGAAACGGTTACTTTGCCTTTACTCAGGATCGTTCCCTCAAAATCTGTCCGTACCTCAACATCACCGGTTGCAATGACCATTCTGATCTTTGCTCCTGATGGTGCTTTTCCTAAAAAGGTATCATCAATGACTAATTTTTGTGAGGTATTATCTGTCACATATGCGGCATAGGAAGTCCCGCCTTCTTTGTAAGTGAACCAGCCGGAAGTTCCTACCACATCAAACAATTTATCTTTTACTAAATTTTCAAAGACTGTTCTCGACTTCTGTACACCACTTAATGCCTCATAATTCAGTGTCAGATTGATATTATTTGAATGGAACATATCCTGATAGCTGACAAGCTGGTCACTCATCTGTTTAGAATCAGACAGATCACTGCCCTCCGTAATGGTATCACCGATCGAAGTAATTCCCATTGCATCATATACTAAAATATTTCCATTCAAGTCCTTTTTTGCATTACGGTTGATCTGGACAGCTTTCTGATCCACATACAGATCCAGATAATTTTTAATCTTAGCCGATGCCGCGGAACCGTAATATGATGTAAAATAATCACTTGCTGCTTTGGCACTTTCAAATCTCATATAATAATAATAGAGATTTCCCTGTGTCATCTCCTCTATTCCGCTCACTCCCGGAGTCAATGCCTGTACACGGCTTAAAATATGACTCTTTAAAAGTACCGCCTGGTTTGTCGGTGTGTCTCCACCGGTATTTGCCAATGCCTGTATATGCATCTGCTCTGTCATTGGATTTGCCATACCGTCCATGCAGGACTCCGGCACTAAATAGGCGATCTGATTGCTCTTTACCGTTAGGGATTCCCCCATAAATACGGTACTGTTTCCGATATATGCATTTCCGGCAAGCATCAGTGTCGTAGACTGTCCTAAATTCAATCTCGCTTTTGCACTGCTTCCATTCACGCTGCTGCCTATGGCATTGACAATAATGGCACTGCTGTAATCCGATGGATTGTCTTCAATATCCTTTCTGATCTTCGCACTCTGATTAGAATCTGCCTTCAATGCCGCTTTCGGATTGCCGAAGCCGTAATACTCTCCACCAATCTGTACATCGGCACTTCCAAACAAGGTCAGGTCATTGGCGGTATAGGTTGTTCCTTTTAGGGACAACTTCGATGCATTCGCTGCTTCAATATCATTTGACCATAGTGTTACCTTTGTCTCGCCCGAAAACTCTGAACCCTGTTCTAAGCAGAGCTTGTTTTTTAAGATCACATCGTTTCCCTTTTCCACAAGCAGATTCACACCATTTCCAACAGAAAGACTGGCATCATCGCCACCACCATAAATACTTCCATCCACGGTAACGTTTGATGTTTTTTCTAAAGACGCTCCTTTCTGTGCGATCAGTGCATATTTTAAAACATTTGGAAATGAACCGCTCTCCGTAAAATTCATCTGTGGAAACAGGATCTGGATATCGGTCTGTACCCTTGTCTCATAATCCTGCTCATTCGTATAGGTCAAAAAAAGATTTTTCAAGGTCAGACCGCTTTCACTGACACTCAGCTGCGGTGTCTTTCCCTCTACCGTTGTAAGGCTGGTCCGCTCTTTGACCTTTTGATCTAAAAAGTTCAGCAGATAGTCCACGTTGTAATGATTCTCGTCCGATGATTGTGCCAGCTTACTTCTTAACACTTTGATATATGTCTCATTAAAATGCTTCGTCCGTTTTGCCGTACTTTTTCCGGTATAATCTGCCATCGTCTCTACATATGCCTGTGACATGGCATCGGATACATCGCTCTGCAGTCCCAGACGGATCTCATCTAATACACGCTCTGCATCATAAAAATTATTTTTTGATATACGGTTGGTCGCCTTCATCTGATAATTCCACAGTCCCATCGTCAATGCAACGGTTACTAAAACAGTTACCAGTGCAATTGCCGCGATGACCATGACCAGTGAAACACCCCTGTTGTCTTTTTTTAACTTTTTCATATCTATTCCTACCTGGTGACTGTTCCCGTCAGTGTTGTGATTTCTTTGTTTTCCCGATTTACTTTGACCGTAACATCATAAAGACGCGTATGTACACGTTTGCCATCGAGCCCGCTCAGTCCGAAATATTTTTCTAACTGTGACTGGTTCAACGAAGTTTCGCTTCCTCTTCCTTTATAATAGAATAGCGGTGTGTCCGCATCCGTAAAGTTTGCCCGTATCCGGATCCCCTTTGTAAAGTCCGGGTCCTGCTCTTCCCCAAAGTGTTCCTTTTCTTTCGTTCCAACCAGATGTACCTCTACTTTGGCTGCCTGATCTCCTTGTTTGATTAAAAACAGGTTCAGTGGATAATCGTCTTTATTCTGGACTGTAATTGTATTTTTTGCATTTGGTTCAAAACAGATATAAAGATTTTCAAGAGTTCCGCCCGCCTGTCTGCTGTCATATAAAAGCATCGGATGCTCTCCTAAAAGAATCCCATTATAATAATAAGAGACGTTCTGCCAGATGTTCTGTTGATTCTTATCTGCCGCTACTACATAATTCCACCGGATATCTAAATTTTTCAGTACTGTATCCTTCTGGTCTGCCTGTACCTTGTTTTCTGAAACTGCCTTGATAAAATCTTCTTCGATGATCTTATCATCCTGTACATAGACTCCGTCTTTGGAAAGATCGATCCTTTTTAAATCTACAACTTCTTTCTTATTGTAGTCTGCGTCAGCATTCTCCGTGTTCTGATACGGACGTACCTCTACGGTAACCGCAAATTTTTTTCCATCCGACTCATATTCGGGATAGGTGAATTTGTATCCTGTCTTTTTTCCATCTTCCTCAATATAACCTACATCTGAGATTGATTTACTGTCCTTATCCCGAATAAAGGCTTCCATACCGTCCGCTTTTAAATCCTCTAACACTGCCTCTCCTGCCGAAGTTGCAGCTAACAACACTCTGGATCTTGCATTAGTCTGAACGGTAAGGATCATGGATTTAAAAAGAGGAACCACGCAGATCACCAGTATCGCTGTGGCAATCAATATTTCCACTAAAGACACACCGCGATCATCCTGTTTCATCCGTGTTCCTCCTTTCATTCCATCTTAAAATCTACTGCTACATTCCTGCTTACTGCTCCGGAGTCTCCGTTGCCTGTGTCTCTCCTGCCTGCTGTGAAGCCTTTGTCTGCTGTACATCTTCCGGTGCTATACCGGATGCTCCACCGAAAATATTATCTGTTCCCTTTTGAACATCATTAATCTCTGCTGGCTGATACTCTTCTCCTGTTCCTAACATATAGTACTGCTTCATGCGAATGTCTCCTACCAGATTTCCGCTTGCCTCATCCAGTGTCAGCACCATTTCATTTATGGATTTTCTTTCTTCTTCTTTTGGTATCCGATGAAGCCAGTCCTTTAACTGGGAATAGGATACCGTAAACTCCAGTATTTCCGGTACGCCATAAATGGAAAGACCGGCTTCCTGATTCTCTGCCACAAGTTCTCCTGCTTCCATGCTGACCTTGGTAATACGCAGGCTGTCATAACGCTTTTCCATATCGGAAGCATAGAGGATCTGGTCTCTTGCTTTTACCATTGCCGGAAATTCTTTATAATATTCTTTTGTTTTTTTCTTCCATTCTTCCGTCTGAGCAATATATTCTTTTTCATTTTTCTGAATGACATCCAACTCTTTTAATTCTGCTTCTAGTGCAGCCTTCTCGGCTTTCTGTGCTTTATTTTCTACTAAAAAATTACGAAAACCGAACTGAACGACCAGTACGACTAAAAGAATTCCTCCAACTATAAATAAGAGATTTTTATCCCGTTCACTCATACCGGCACTCTTTACTTTTCTATCTTTTTTCATCGGATTACCCCCTCCGTACTTCTATTTTCCTGCGGTCTGATCCTGCTGCTTTGTTTCAAGTGATTCTACGTCTTCGTTCATAGTCGTTTCATTCTGTGTCTCGCTATCTGCAGTCCCTCCTACATAGGTACAGATCACCATGAAATCCACATAGGACTGATTGGATTCGCTGACCGTCTCCTCTAAAGATTCCACCTGAACATCACTGATACTCTCAAAATCAGAAAGTTCATCTACGATCTTGGTTGCCTCGCGCTTAGAACTTACGCGTATATCCAGCGTGATACTCTCAGAAGTTGAGGTAATGGAACGTACTAAAATATCACTTGGCATATTCTTTTCTAATTCGTCAATGAATCCACCGATCCCCTCTGAGGTTGTCGTGGTCTCTTTATAGAGATTTTCAATTTTTTCATATTCGGTCTTTGCCTGATTGTATTCTTTATACTCATCCGCAAGATACTGTTTTTCGCTTCGCTCTTTTTGCAGTTTATGAACACCCATCTTCAAATAGCCATAGTATGGAATGACCGCTAATAAAAGCACGAGTGATACCACAACACAGATCCCAAAGAACTGTTTTGGCTCAATATGAATCTGCTTATGCTCTTTTTTCTTCTCCGCAACTTCCTTTTCATCTTCTAAACGGAATTTCATCGGATTGACTGCGGCTCCGACACAGGTCAGATACATCAGCGGATAATAATCTCCCGTGTTGCCTTTTTCCTGCGGGAGTGCTTCCCTTAACGATTCGCCTGAAACAGGAATACTCAGCTCATCGGACAGATACTGCTCCATTCCACAGATATCTGCACCGGTACCATAGAGAACGATATTCTCCATCTCCGCACCGGCATGATTGGAACTGTAAAAATTCATCACACGCGAAACGTTTCCTGTAATGGCACGAAAACCTTCTGTGATATCCTCTTGAATCTCTTCCTCTTCTAAGCTCAGGACATTTTCTTTCCGCATCTTTTCGAGTGTCTCATAGAAATCAATATCTTCACCAAAATGTCCGGATTTTTGAACCGCCTGTACAACATCTGCGATTCCATAAGGGAAGGTTCTTTGTAACTCAATCTTGTTCTCACGGACGATTGTGATCATCGTAGTGTCTTCTTCTAATCTTACCGCCGCGTATAAGTCATTTTTGATATTTTTTTCTAAAAGCTGTGTTGCGGCATTGCCTATGTAGTCTAAATCTACCAGTGTCAATAAGCAGACTTTTGCTAACGATTTATAAGCATCGATCATTTCGTTTGGTACGGCAAGTACCATCAGCTTATATTTCTGTTCGCCCTCTTCCTCTACTTCATCTAACAGCCGGTAACTCAACTGATATTTTTCAAGGTCTACCGGAAAATACTCCGCAGAGTTTGCATACAACAATGTCCGGATACGGTTTTCTTTTACATGCGGAATGACAACATCCCTGCTGGCGATCCTGCTGGATGCTAATACAAACACTGCCTTTCTTGTCTTAATCTTATGTTCTTCAAGCCCTGCATCCAGACGCTCTTTAAACGGAAGAACGTCCGCAAGTGTCTCTTCTTTAAAGAGATTATCCGGTGTCTGGAAACTGAAACTCTTATAGATTTTCGGTTCTTTTACTTTGAAATCCGTCTCTACAACGTGAGTCATACGGTTTCCAATCTCAATACATAATACTCTATTTGCCATCTTCTCATTCCCTTGCTATCATTTTTCACTGTCTGTTCCCACAAAAAGACCTTCCCTGTACCTTTTGTCGAAACAAACGCCTACCAAAGACGCATATACATCTGTAACAGGCTGTCACCCCAGAGCGCCGCTAATAAAATACCGGCTGCTAAGTACGGTCCCATTGCTAACACATGATCCTCATTTGTCAGTTTCATGCGCAGCAGATGGATGACCGAACCAAGAATACAGCCCATTACAAATGCTATTATAATTGCTTTCCAACCTAACATCATGCCCGCTGCCGCCATCAGCTTAATGTCTCCGCCTCCAATGGCTCTGCCCTTAGATAACAGATACAGCAGATATAAAAAAGCACTGACTGCGAAAAAACCTATGACATAGTCTTTCCACCGTGCTAAATCCAGCAGCATATGTATGCAGGCAAGGATAAATATAAATACGTTGATCCCAAAAGGAATCTCATATGTGCGAAAATCGATCACACTAAGCACCAGCAATGCGGATGCCATCAGAGAGTATATCCCACTCTCTACATTCAGTCCATTGACTGCAAAAATCAGAACATACATGAATCCATTGACTGCCTCGACAATCGGATACTGGCAGGAAAGCTTTGTCTTACACTTTCTGCACTTACCTCTAAGAAAGATATAACTAAAGATAGGGATTAAGTCATACCATTTCAACTGATATCCGCAGGTCATACAGTGGGAGTTCACTTTGACAATGTCCTCTCCTTTTGGAATGCGGTAAATACAGACATTCAAAAAACTGCCTATGACGATTCCAAATAAAAATATGAGAATTTCTGCGAATATCAGTATGGTATCCATGTGTTAGTCCGTTCCTTTCAAACTGCAAAAATTACTTAGCCCAGTTACCTTCTGCTTCCGGATATAACTGAGTATCACCAACTTTAACGGTTACTTCACCATCTGCGCTAACGGAATATTTGAAGTTACCACTTGCTGCTTTTACTTTTGGTACTCCACCAAAAACCTCTTTCTGAGTTCTTGCTGTACTAGCAGCATCTGTATCGCCATCCCATTTTGCTTTACCATCAGTGATTGTCTGCTCAGCAACTGCTGTTGTTCTCGCTGTATCAGCGAACTCTGCACTGATTGCAGTTGCAATCTGCTGTGCATTCTGGATATCGGTAGAAATTCTGGATCTTCCAATATACTTAACGAACTGTGGTGCTAAAACTCCTGCTAAGATTGCCATGATCGCAATTACGATGATCAATTCTACTAACGAGAATCCTTTGTTGTTACGCTTTGTCCTTTTCATAATGAATCTCTCCTTTTTCTTTTTTATATATTATCTCAAGTCCGAAGCCCTATCCCCCGGAAATTAGATACACGGAATACCCCTGCGGTCCTACATATTGCCAACGCCGTTGTATAACGAAAGCATTGGCCCCATGATCGCCGCTATCAGAATGACTACGATGATCGCCATAAATACAATGATCATCGGCTCTAAAAGTGCTAAAACGGTCTGAGTTGTTACCTCTACCTCTTCATCATAGTAATCTGCTAATTTATCTAACATTTCCTCAATCTCTCCGGTCTCTTCTCCGATCGCCATCATATGTACTACCATCGGTGGAAAGAGTCCTCCATTTTTCAATGGTTCCGAAAGAGGAACACCTTTTGCGATTTCTTCTTTTGCTTTTAATAACTCTCTTTTGTATAAAATATTTGTCATTGTATTTGCCACACTGTCTACTGCATCGATCATCGGGATTCCCGCCTGCATCAATGTGCTGAGTGTTCTTGCAAATACGGAAGAGTAGGTCTTGATGTTCAGATTCTTAAATACCGGGATCTTGATCGCTCTCGTACCAAAAAACTCCTGCCCTGACTCTGTTTTTTTCCAGCTTTTTATTCCTATAACGATTGCTACAATGATTGCAACTAAGAGGATGGCATGATTTTTTACAAAATCTCCCATGTGCATAATTGCCAATGTCAATGCCGGCATATCAAAATCATATCCCTCAAACATTTCCATATAATTTGGGATAACATACGTCAGCATAACGATTAAAATTACCAGTGCCACAACTCCTAATACCATCGGATACATCATGGAGCGTTTCATCATGCCCTTTAACTTGGCTTCTTTTTCAAACTGGATTGCCATACGCTCTAAGGACTTGTCGATACTTCCACTGGTTTCTCCGGCTTCTACCATGTTGACTAACATCGGTGGAAATACTTTGTTCTGCTTCTCCATCGCCTCTGACAGGGTACTTCCCTTTCCAATCTCCGTTCTTACCTCTCGAATTGCCTGTGAAAGTGTCTTATTTTCGGTCTGTATCGACAGCATATCTAATGCTTCCACTATACTGACTCCGGCACGGAGCATACTTACAAACTGACGGCAGAACACGCTTAGATCTCTTGTCTTGACTTTTTTGCCCACGCCGATCTTAATATCTTTTTGTAAGGCATTCTGCTCTTTGATCTCTAATGGAATACACCCCTGCGAACGCAGTTTCTGTTCGACTTTTTCCCTGCTGTCCGATTCCATACTTCCTTTTATTTCTTTTCCGCTTTTTTCAATTGCAATATAAGAATAATCCGCCATTTTCCTCTCCTCTATCTCTTAAAACAGATTAATCTTCTGTGACATTCCCGCCGCATCATGTGCAAAACTGATTGCCGTCTCTGCAGTAATATAGCTTTTCATATACAGATCATAAATTGCATCATCCATCGTCTGCATCCCCATTTTCTTGTTGGTCTGGATAATCGATGGAATCTGAAAGCTTTTTTCCTCACGGATCAGATTCCGTATCGCCGGAACCGCAAGCATGACCTCATATGCTGCCACTCTTCCGCCTTCCTGCCTTGGCAGAAGCTGTTGTGCCACCACACCCTCTAAAACACCTGCTAACTGCACACGGATCTGCTGCTGCTGAAACGGTGGAAAGACATCGATCATACGGTCTACTGCCGAAGCCGCACTATTCGTATGAAGCGTGGAAAATACCAGATGTCCTGTCTCCGCTGCCGTAATGGCAATGGAAATCGTCTCTAAATCACGCATCTCACCGACTAAGATCACATCAGGGTCCTGTCTTAGGGCCGCCCTGACCGCATTTGCATAGGACATCGAATCATAACCGATTTCTCTTTGCAGTACCATTCCTTTTCCATGTCCATGCAAATATTCGATCGGATCTTCTAAGGTAATGATCGTCTTTTTGTAATTCTTTGAAATCACTCCGATCAAAGAAGCTAACGTTGTGGATTTACCACTTCCGGTTGCTCCTGTTACTAACACCATACCTCTCTTTTTTGAAGTCAGATTTACAACTGCCTCCGGAACGCCTAAATCCTTCGGTAACGGAATCTCAAATGAAAGGATACGAAGTGCCATCGCATACGTTCCTCTTTGACGGAACACATTGACACGCACCCGGTTAAATCCTGCGATAGAATGTGCAAAATCCAGTTCACCTTCCCGCTCTAACACTTCTAACTGCTCGGTTGTCAGCATTGGCTTGATCATTTCTTCTATTTCATATGGCTTAATCTTTTCCTCCGACATCGGTATCAGATCTCCGTCGATACGGAACATGACCGGACTGCCGGGACAAAGATGAATATCTGAAGCGTTTCTTTGATTTCCGTCGATTAAAATATCTTCTATTTTACCCATAACCTGTTTTTCCTCTATTCTCCAAGTGAGATACGGATCATCTCATGGTAGGATGTTTCTCCTTCTAAAACGAGTCTGACCGCTTCACTGTGTAACGTTTTCATTCCTTCTTTCACTGCCACTTCACGAATCTCATCCGTAGACATCCGTGCCGCAATTGCATTGCGCAGAGTCGATGTGACCGGCATCATCTCATAAATACCGGTTCTTCCGTAAAATCCAGTGTCATTGCAGTGTTCACAGCCTACCGGCTCATAAATCTCAACCTCTTCCATTGGGTTAATGCCCATCATGCCCTTTTCTTCTCCAAGGGCTTTCCGTTTTCTCTTACAATGCGGACAAAGTCTTCGCACCAGCCGCTGTGCAATGACGCCTCTCATGGCATCTGCTAACAGATAACTTTCTACGCCCATATCCATTAATCGCGTCATGGTTCCCGGTGCATCATTCGTATGCAAGGTACTCAACACTAAATGTCCCGTAATGGATGCCTGCACTGCGATAGATGCTGTTTCCCTGTCTCGAATCTCACCTATCATGATAACGTCCGGGTCCTGTCTCAATATGGAACGAAGTGCCGAAGCAAACGTCAGATCCGCTTTTGCATTGACCTGTACCTGACTCACTCCGTCTACATTTGCCTCTACCGGATCTTCTACGGTAATGATATTAATATTTTCGTGGTTTCTTTCGTTCACCGCCGTATATAAGGTCGTAGACTTACCACTACCGGTAGGTCCTGTTACCAGTATAATCCCATTCGGATGATTCAGCATATCATCAAATAACTGCAACTGCTGTTCGGTAAATCCAAGACTCTTTTTATCTCTTGTCAAGGCTTTTTTCTGTGCCAGACGCATTACGCATTTTTCACCGTAAACCGTCGGAAGAATGGATGCACGGATATCATATTCCTTCCGGTCGATCATCATGGTGATTCTTCCGTCCTGTGGTCTTCTCTTTTCGGAAATGTCCATATTTCCGATAATCTTTACACGAGTAATGATTGCACTTAACAAATTGATGTGATAGGTCGATTTTTCATAAAGCACACCATCAATACGATAACGGACACGCACTTTATCTTCCATCGGCTCAATGTGAATATCGGACGCACGTTGCCTCGCCGCCTGTTCAATCATGGATTTTACAAGCTGTACGATCGGTGAATTTGCAACATCCTCATCTTCTGCCTGCTCCTCCTTTGTTTTCCGGCTCTCACGTTCTTTGGCATACTGCTCTGCCACTCTTTGTGCTTCGCTGTCACCGTAATATTTGTCCAGAGTCACTAAGATATCCTGTGTCGTTGCAATCACAGGCTCTACCTGTAGATTCGTGATAATAGAAAAATCATCTATTCCCCGCATATCCATCGGATCTGCCATTGCAACACGGATAATATTTACGTTTCCTTCTTTATACTCAAACGGTATCATCAGATGCTTTCGAAGCAGCTTACCATCTGCTAACTTGATGATATCATCCTCTATTTTCATTCCATGCAGAGAAATAAATGGGATATTTAACTGTGTTGCAAGCCCTTCCCCAATTGCTTCCTCTGTCGCATAACCAAGATCCACAAGCATCTCGCCTATTTTTTTGTGAGCAGTCTTATTCTTCTCCAATGCATCTTCTAACTGCTCCTGCGTAATAATACCTGCTTCGAGAAGCATATCCCCTATACGCTTCTTCTGTCTGAAGTCAGCCACACTCCATTCCCCCTACATTCATTATTATTGAAACAATTATACTACATTTTTCAACAAATTTGTATAAATTTGAACAAAAAAGAACCGACAATTTTCGTATTTTGACAAGTTTTTCGTATTTTTTCGTTTTTTCATTCCTGCAACTGCATCTTTCCGAAATTTTCTCAGTTTTCAGAAACAAAAAATGCACCTTTTTGCCGGCATATTTCTATGCGGCAGGTACATTCTACAGGTATTTTTCTTTTATTTTCTCTGTGATCATAATCTATTTTTATAACCTATTATATCTGTTCTTATGATCTGTTTTTTCATATATAAGCAGGACTGTAAGCCGGGTTATGTTTTTCAGATGATCATCTATCTAGAACAACTGTTGCCAGCTGCTTCAAGCAACCTACCTAAGACTAACGGGCCGCATTATCGTCTTGCTTCGGTCTTGCTTCAGATGGGGTTTACATGTGCCCCCTCTGTTACCAGAGAGGCGGTAGTCTCTTACACTGCCCTTCCACCCTTACCGGTTGCCCGGCGGTATATTTCTGTTGCACTGTCCTTGGAGTTACCTCCACCGGCCGTTAGCCGGCATCCTGCCCTGTGAAGCCCGGACTTTCCTCGTCTGCGGTCTTTCGACACTTGCAGCCGCGATCATCCATCCTACTTATATATGATTGAATCGTTTCCTATTGTAACATTTTTTTATACTTCGTCAAGTATTTTTATACATTCCTCGTTATACTGCATTTATACGTCTATACAGCTTCCGCCGATGAACTCCCTGAGCAGTGAATTGCTTGGAATATCCTCTGCCGGCACCGGAAGAAAATAGTCTAAGAATTTTAACAGACGCTTTGCCTCTAAATACTCCGGACAGTCCTTTTCGATCGCAAACAGACGCGGTTCTGCATACGCCTTTAACACGGCAAGCTCATAGATGAGTGCCGAATTGAACATCGCATCTGCCTCCTCCTGAAATGGGAAGATATGACGTTCCTCGCCTCTTCGCACCGATGGCCACATGGCAATCGTCTCTTTGGCACTGGTGCCGCGTGTTCTCGCATCACGCACGATCCTGCGGATCAGTCTTGCATCTGTAGTCGGAAGATAATTGTGTTCATCTATGTTCAACTGGGTTAATGCACTGATATAGATTTTAAACTTACTCTCTTTTGTTAAGGAATAGGATAATTTGTCATTCAATCCGTGGATTCCTTCTATTACTAAGATATCGTCATCGCCAAGCTGTAAAAAGTTGCCTTTGTATTCCCGTCTTCCGGTCTTAAAGTTAAAGGTCGGTATCTCTACCTGCTCTCCTTTGAACAGTCTTGTCATATCTTCATTGAACTGCTCTACATCCAATGCTTCTAAACACTCAAAATCATAGTTGCCGTTCTCATCACGCGGTGTATTTTCACGGTCTAAATAGTAATTATCCAGTCCGATCGGATGAGGTTTGAGCCCCTGTGCCATCAACTGTGTGGACAGACGATAGGAAAAGGTCGTCTTACCGGAAGAGGATGGTCCTGCGATCATTACGAATTTTTTATCCCCTGCCGATGCAATGGTCTCTGCAAGCTGACCGATCTTTTTTTCCATCAGGGCTTCCTGCACCATGATGACCTGCCGCATTTTTCCTGCCGCGATCGCATCGTCTAACGCTCCTACCGTATCGATATTTAGCATTTTTCCCCATTCTTCGGATTCCTGTAAGGTGTGGAATAACTTTTTAGATGGGTGAAACTCATCAATCGTCTTTGTATTTTTTCCAGGGAATAATAACATCATCCCCTCTTCAAATGGGATCAGGTCAAACCATTTCAAGTATCCGGTAGACGGAACCATATAGCCGTAAAAATAGTCGATATATCCATCTAAATCATAGACATTGACTCTCGAACTTCTGCGATAACGGAACAGGCGCTCCTTATCATGCATACCCCGTTCTGCAAACAGGCGGATCGCATCGTCGGTCCGACAACTCTTTTTCCCGATACTGATATCAGCATCGACTAAACGCATCATTTCTATTTTGATTGAAAGGATCAAGTCGCTGATGTCCTCTTTCGCTCCTTTTAAGGTGCAGTAATATCCCTGTCCTAAGGAATGACGAATCTGTACACTGACTCCGTCTTTTCCATAGAGGTTATCCACCGCCTTTTGCAATAATAACGTCGTACTTCTCCGATATGCCTTTTTGCCCGGGTCCTGTTTTGCCGTAATAAATTCGATCGTCCCCTCGCTCTTTAAACTCTTTCCAAGTTCCCGCAGTCTATGGTCAAAGAGGACCAGTAAAATATCATCTTCGTACTCTTTTTGAAAATCTCCCGCGATTGTCTGGTATGTAGTTCCTGCCGGATATTCATACTCTTTTCCTTCTATTTGTACTTTTATCATCTGCTCCATAAAAAACACCCGCCTTTTTATCTTTTCTCTACACTATATGATCTGAAATGGAAATGTCAGTGGCTGTACTGCAATCTCCAGTTCTTTTGCTTCTCTTTTTAAATACTGTTCCATATATGGGATAAAAATATGTTCCACTCCGTAATGCCCTGCATCGATTACCGTCAGTTTCTGTGCCACCGCATCTATTCCCTCATGGTGGTCAATATCTCCTGTGATCAGTACATCTACCCCCGCCTGCAATGCATTCGAGATCACACTTCTTCCTGAACCCGGTGAAATGGCTGCGGTCTTTACTTTTCGTTCTAAATCGCCAAACACTTTTACATTTTCTAAGGAAAATGCCTGCTTGACCTCTTCACAGCACTCCCGCACTGTCATCTCTTTTTTCAGACTGCCGTATCTGCCAATCCCCTCTTCTCCTGTCTCTGAAACACTTGTAATTTCCAACACTCTGGTATCTGAAATTCCTAAATAATCTGCCGCTAAATCTGCCATGCCCATGACATCAAAGTTGGTATGCATCGCATAATATACCATGTCATTTTGGATCAGACGGATAATCCTTCTTCCGATAAAATCTTCCTGTGTTACCCGTTTCATCCCTTTGAATATCATCGGATGATGGGTCAACAGCATATCCGCTCCATTGGCAATCGCTTCTTCGATCGCCTCATCCGTAGCATCCAATGCAATATAAATCTTTTGGATCTCTTTATCTTCCCTGCCAACTAAGAGTCCTACATTGTCCCAGTCACAGGCATAACTTTTCGGCGACTGTTTTTCTAATATCTCAATTACTTTTTTACATTCCATTGATCCTTACACTGTCCTTCTCTTTTGGCTTATTGATCAGCTTACTTGCTCATTTCCTGTATTGCCCGCTCTGTCTGCTCTGCCTTTTTTTCTACCTCATGAATCCTCTTTTGAATCTCCGGTCTGTCAGAAATCGCAGACAGCTTTTCTAATAATTCCCGGTAGATCTGCGCCTCTCTTTTCAAATAGTCCTGCAATACCGGATGTCCTTCTTTTAATAAATATGCACCGTATAAAAAATCTATGTCCTTTGCATTCCGATAGGGATTGTCTAAAGGCATCGCTGTTTCTTTTTTTGTCACAGACATCATCGGATAATATTTTCCGTCTTCTAAGACCATATCTTCTTCTAAGATACACCAACCGTCCTCTGTCAAAAAACGGCGAAACTGCTCAATCTCAGACTGCGGCTGCAAGACCACACAGGAATTTTTCTCAAAAAACTCCGGCGATCCGCTTAAGATCTTCTGCATCAGTCCTCCGCCCATTCCTGCGATCACTGCAACTTCTGACTCACCGGGCACAAAACTTCCCCCCCCATCGGAAAGTCTGGTCTGTATGTATTCACCCAGCCCATATTGCTCAATATGTTCTTTTGCATGAAGCAAAGGACCTTTTCTTACATCTGCGGCATATGCTTTTTTTACGACTTTTTTTTGCACTAAATAAACCGGAAGATATGCGTGGTCTGTTCCGATGTCTGCTAATACCGGCTGCTCTAGCTCTAATTGATCAATCCCATGCACCAACAGCTCTGCCACGGCATTTAAACGCTTTGACAACTGTATCATATTACTCAAGATAATCCTTTAATTTTCTGCTTCTGCTTGGGTGACGGAGTTTTCTAAGTGCCTTTGCCTCGATCTGACGGATACGCTCACGGGTAACATTGAACTCTTTTCCGACTTCCTCTAAAGTTCTTGCTCTTCCGTCCTCTAATCCAAAACGAAGGGTTAACACCTTCTGCTCTCTTTCCGTTAAGGTGCCTAAAACCTCTTCTAACTGTTCTTTTAAGAGAGTAAACGCGGCTGCATCTGCCGGTACCGGAACATTATCATCCTGAATAAAGTCTCCAAGATGGCTGTCCTCTTCTTCTCCGATCGGGGTCTCTAAAGAAACCGGCTCCTGTGAAATCTTTAAAATCTCGCGGACACGTTCTACCGGCATGTCCATCTCTTTTGCAATTTCTTCCGGGGTAGGTTCACGTCCTAACTCCTGCAGTAACTGTCTGGATACACGGATCAGTTTGTTGATCGTCTCTACCATATGCACCGGAATACGGATGGTTCTTGCCTGGTCTGCGATTGCTCTTGTGATTGCCTGACGGATCCACCAGGTTGCATAAGTGGAAAATTTATATCCCTTCCGGTAATCAAATTTTTCAACAGCCTTGATCAGACCCAGATTTCCTTCCTGGATCAGATCTAAGAATAACATTCCTCTTCCGACATAGCGTTTTGCAATGGATACTACCAGACGCAAGTTTGCCTCAGCAAGACGTTTTTTTGCCTCCTGATCGCCTAACTCCATACGCTTTGCTAACTCAATCTCTTCTTCCGCACTTAAGAGCGGCACTTTTCCGATTTCTTTTAAATACATACGGACCGGGTCTTCAATTGATACACCGTCCGGAACGGATAAGTCAATTTTTTCTACCTCGACTTCTTCTTCTTCATCTAACAGGATCTCATCGTCAACCGTATCGTCATCGTTGTCTGTGATACGCAGCACATCGATATTGCTGGTCTCTAAGAAGTCTAAAATCTTCTCGAACTGCTCTGCATTCAGCTCCATGTCCTGAAAGAAATCACTGATCTCCTGATATTCCAAAACATTCTTTTTCTTTTTGGCTAATGCTAAAAGTTCTTTCAGTTTCGCCTGAAATTTCTCTTCTTTTTCATTTCTTTCTGTGTTTTCGTTTTTTTCTGCCATTTTAATATCCTCTCTCGTCTTTATTCTGCTCCCTATGGTATGGAAATATTCGTTTTCTCCAGTTTCTCAAGCTGTTTCTTATCTGCAATGATTTTTTGCAGTCCAGCCATATCCGTTGGATCCAAGTGCTTAGAATGCTCCCGGATGCTGTTTTGTTTTACACGGAGAATTGTCTCTTTTAGGGCTTTTTCCCTGTCGGCTTTTGTCTCCACCTTAGCAATCCTTGCATGAAAAAGCGAAGCAATCTCACTTTGATCCTCTTCTCCAAACAGATTGATGATCTGTGCCGGATTCACTTTGCCATCACGGTGATACTGTTCAAATAATATCTGTGCCGTCTTTTGGTAAATATCCTCCGTAAAATCTTCTGCTCCAAGATATTCTTCTATCAGCTCAAAGAGCCTTGTATCTTCTATCAGCCAGGTCAGCAAAAGTCTCTGGGACTGCTTCATTCCATCTTCTTTTTGCGGTTTTTCCCTGCTCTTTTTCTGTCTTGGCTCACTTCCTGTTAATCCCTGTGTTCCAAAATGATAGACTAATTTTCTTAAATTCTCAAAACCCATGCCGTATTTGTCGGCAATTGCTTCTATATAATTATCTCTTTCTAATTCCTCTGAGAACTGTAACAATTTCTTTGCGGTCTCATTTGCAAATTCTGTCTTTCCAGCCGGATCTTTTAAGTCATACTCCTCCGATAACAGACGTATCTCAAATAAAAAGCTGTTCTCTGCCTGTTCGATCCGTTTCTCATATTCCTCTGCCCCAAGTGCCTTGATAAATTCATCCGGGTCTTTATAGGGTTTCATATTGATGACTTTTGCTGTGATCCCTGCTTCTTTTAAGATCGGGATTGCCCGTTTTGCCGCACGGATTCCCGCGCCATCACTGTCAAAGGTCAGATAGACCTCTTTGGTATATCGTTTTAACAGATTGGCGTGTCCCGGCGTAAATGCCGTTCCGAGTGCTGCTACCGCATTGTCAAACCCTGCCTGATGCAGTGCAATGACATCCATATATCCCTCACACAAAAGAATCTGATGCTTTTTTGTCGTTCTTGCAAAATTAAGTCCATACAGATTCCTGCTTTTATCAAAAATCATCGTTTCCGGGGAGTTCAGGTATTTTGGCTCACCATCTCCCATCACACGGCCGCCAAAACCGATCACCTTGCCACGCACATCCATGATTGGGAACATGGCACGGTTCCAGAACTTATCATAACCGCCACGCTGCTCATCTATGCTGACTAACCCGCTGTCTTTTAACAACTCATCCTCATAGCCTTTTGTTCGCAGATAGCGGTACAGGTCATCGGAATATTTATCGGAATATCCGAGTCCGAATTTTTGAAGCGTTTTCTCGCTCAATCCCCTGTTTTTAAAATATTCGTGAGCCCTGCTTCCCCGCTCACTCCGCAACAGGGTATAGAAGTATTTTGCCGCTTCTTTATTTGCCTCTAACAGTCTTGCTTTTTTATCGGAAGCCCGCTTCTGCTCGGCACTCAGTTCCTGCTTTGGCAGTTCTACGCCGATGCGGTTCGCCAATACCTCTAATGCTTCGGGAAAGGTATAGTTTTCATATTCCATTAAAAAAGTAATGACATTGCCTCCCGCCCCGCAGCCGAAGCAATAGTACATCTGCTTATTGGGTGAAACCGAAAAAGATGGTGTTTTTTCATTATGGAATGGACACAGTCCAAAATAAGTGCTTCCTTTTTTCGTCAGCCGCACATAGCCTGATATCACATCTACGATATCGTTTCCTGAACGGATCTCTTCTATCAGCTCATCTGAATAATATGCCATGTATGTCTTCTGCCTGCTCCTTTCCTAGCCGATCTCCCATGCTTTTGGCAAAAAGAATTCTCTGTATTTTGCCACCGCATACTGGTCTGTCATGCCTGAAATGTAGTCACACACCACACGTTCTTTTTTCTCGCCTTCACTGTGCATCCTCTGATACTGCTCCGGCAATATCTCTATATGTCCCATATAATGTGCATAAAGTTCACACAATAATCGCTCTGCCTTTGCTTCTTCACCTTTTGCTGCAGGATTTGTATAAACTTTCTGAAACATGAATTTTCGCAAATCCTGCATCGCACCGCCGATCTCTTCTGACATCACAATATCATTTTTTCCCATACTGTTCATAATGATATTATGTATCAGGGTATTTAAACGTTCCTTGGTTGTCATACCAAGAACTTTGCGGATCTCTAACGGGATATCTTCCTCACTCATGACTTTTGCACGGATGGCATCGTCGATATCATGGTTGATATACGCGATCTTATCCGACAAACGGACGATCTTTCCCTCTAGCGTATGCGGCATCATACTGGTCTGGTGGTTTAATATCCCATCACGCACTTCCCATGTCAGGTTCAGTCCCTTACCGTCTTTTTCAAGTTTCTCCACAATCCGCACACTCTGCTCATTATGGCGGTATCCTTCCTCACACAGCTCATTCAAGATCCGCTCGCCCGCATGGCCAAACGGTGTATGCCCTAAATCATGACCTAATGCAATGGCTTCGACCAAATCCTCATTCAGACGCAGTGCTTTCGCAATGGTGCGGGCATTCTGCGACACTTCTAACGTATGGGTCAGACGCGTTCTGTAATGGTCTCCCTTCGGACTTAAGAATACCTGTGTCTTGTGTTTTAGGCGTCGAAAAGACTTACAGTGCAAAATCCGGTCTCTGTCCCTTTGAAAAACAGGACGGATATCACACTGCGGTTCTTCGCGGTCACGCCCTCTTGAATTAACACTAAGTGTAGCAAACGGACTTAATGAAATCTCTTCCATCCGCTCTAAATTTTCCCTGATTGACATGCAAATTCCTCCACAGCGCAAAGTCTCTATTTTAATATTTCTGTGCGAGGGTGGGATTTCCTTTATTTTTTTCGACTTTTTTTTCAATTCTTTCAGATGTTGGAAACGCAAGTTTGCTATGCATAGATGCAGGTATTAAGAATGTTCTTAAATCTCCCGGCAGTGATCGGGGTTCCGTTCGGCTATGCATGGGTGCGGGTGTTGGGATATAAGGCATTCGGACTTTCTCTGGAACGGAGTTGGGGACGGACGCAAACGACACCAATCCGCCCTCCATGGCGGTGGTGTCTTTCCGCGACTTCCTGTCGCGGAATTGCTGATTATGCGAGAAAATCTCGAATGTCTAATATCCCACACCATGTACCCGGTGCATTGCCGAACGGAACACGATGTAGCAAAAAACGATTATAGAGCTTGCGATGGAATAACATTGAAAAATATCTAAGGATTATAAATTATAAAAGGCTTATTCTGAATCCGTCATGAAAATACAAAAGCTTTTATCGTTGCGAAATGAACACTTTTAAAGTAGTACAATATAGTCCAATAATATAATAGAATTCTTTGAACTTAGACAATACTGTAAAACAAAAAATAAAACCCTTTAACTGAGACAACGTTGCAAAACAAAATAAAAAAAACCTTGAGTTGCGACAACACGGTAAAAAAATATTCCTACAGGGATTTATGTTCAGACATCCGGGTATCTTGATATTTTGTTCTACACACAGCAATTCCCCGACACGATGTCGGGGAAAGGTGCTGCTGAGCCATGGATGGCGAATCAGTACCGTTTGCGTACGTCGCCAGCACACTCTCACAAAATATTTAGATACCCGGATGTCTGATACATCCTCCCTGTAGGAATATTTTTTAAATGCACACCGGAAAATTCTCCACACAATACTGCAGCACTCCCATTCCCATCGCAAAGAATCCCAGCAGGATCGTCAGAAAGATCGCCGCTCCGTCATATTTAAGCTTTATGCCCTCCTCTTTATTGCGGCAGGACAACAGCATTTCTACACCCAGTGCAATTAAAATGACCGGCCAGAATTTAATAATGAACTCATATTTGAGTGCCGGAACAAACATATGCACCATAAATAAAACTCCAAATATGATCAACAAGGCTCCACAGGTAAGACTTCCTACTCTTCTGGTTTTCATCTTACAGTTCCTCCTTTTTTTCCTCTTCTAAGTCAAGCTGCACTTTCTTTCCCTTGATCATGCGGATACCCACGCAGATCAGGATCACCGCTATTACAAGTCGCGGTAAGGTATGCAGAAACTGGCTAATGGAATTAGCAATACTCTCTGAAAACCATACATAAATCCAGGAGCCGATAAGATAATCCACACACTCATTCCAGAAAATGCAGATTCCGGCAATGATCAAAATACCTGCGACAATTTTATTTTGCTGTTTGCTCCACTGATTGATCGGTAAAATACGGTCTAAATAAAAAATGTAATCATCTTCTAATGCATAAAATTCCTCATCGCTCAGACTGTACATGTTGTGGACATTAAAAAAACTGTAGCACCATATGATCGGAAGTACGATCGTAAGCGGTCCGATATTCAGAGTTGCCGCAACTGCTATGGTTGCAAAAAACAATCCCATGATACTGACTCCCTGTTTCATAAATCCCATATACATCTCTCCCGCTCCCGGCAGAAGCGAAAAGATAAATGTCCATCCTTTACTTTTTTTCCTGATCATTATTTGTCCTCCTTAATTTTAAATTCTAATAATCGATTGGTTGCATCCTGCAGATAACCGGTAAACTTATAGCTGTTATCATTTATTTTTTTTGTGATCGAAGGCTTATTTTCCTGCTGCTGAACCTCCGAAAATTCCAGTGGATTCTGTTCTAACGTCGTTGTCATCGTCAGTAAAAAGATGGAAGCTGCAACTGCAAATCCCACTTTCAGGCTATAGAACAACAACTTCATTTTCTTAGATGTCTTTCTCACTGTTGCTGCCGCCTGAACATCCACCTTCCGGCTCCGCTCGACAATCTCGTCGTAGAGATAGGATGGCGGCTCTGCAAAAAAATCTGTTTCCACAATATTTGCAAAACGTTCTGCACAATAAGTACAACATCCTACATGCGTATAAAGTTTTTCTTCTTCCTTGGTACTCAAGGTTCCCTGTGCATATTTTTTCCACATTTCATCGCTGATGTGTGTATGTTCCTCTGTCATTTGCTGCTTCCTCCTTCCATCTGTTTTTTGATCAGTGCCTTTGCCCGATAGATCTGTGTCTGAACCGTTTTTAAGTTCTTTCCTGACTCCTCTGCGATTTCCCTTGCTGATTTTTCTTCATAAAAATGTTCTCTTGCAATTTTATCATAAGGCGGTTTGATCTGCTCACAGATCTTCAACACAAATTGCTTTGCCTCCTGATCGATGTATATCTCTTCCGGACCGGCTCTTTGGTCTTTGATCTCCTCAAAATAGACATCCTCTTTCGGCTCTGACCTTCTTGCTGCATTTTTTAGATAATCGAGGCATTTATTGGTCGCGATCCGGCTGATCCATGCTTTCTCGTAAGTTCCATCAAACTCCGGCAGTTTTTTGTAGGCGGACAAAAAAGTTTCCTGCGTCAGATCCTGCGCATCAAATGGATTCTTTACCATTTTCAAACAGATGGAGTATACGAGTTTTTCATAGGTACGAAGCAATGCCTCGAATTGTTCTTCCGTACTGATTTTATCCGCCTCCTCTCATTTTTTAATTTCTTTTTACCTGTTCATTTATTATAACGAGACTACGCAGTAATTGTCTTCAACTTTTTGAACAAAAATAAGTGGAACACTCCTTTTTATAAAAGTCATGTCCCACTGTTCTGCTTTATTTTTGCGTTTTTATGCGCTATTATTTTTTTAAAAAAGAAAACAGTCCGCCTTTTGTATATGGCTCACTACTGATCCCTTCTAATGTGTATCCGGTCTCTCCGACAACTTCTGCCAATTTTGCCTCATCTAACGGTTCTTCACTGATAATGACACTTTCTCCCGCTGTATGGGAAGATGTCACCTTTTTTACATTGAATGCGTTCCGAATTGCATCATTCATATGTGATTCACACATTCCACACATCATACCATCGATTTTTAATGTTGTTTTTGTCATGTTCGTTCTCTCCTTTTTCCTTTGATAAAATTTATTTTTCTGCTGGATGAATTTTACAAAAATTCAACCGCAGTGCATTTGTTACAACACAGAAACTTGACAAACTCATTGCCGCTGCACCAAACATCGGATTTAAGGTCAGTCCCCATTTTACATAACAGCCTGCTGCTAACGGTATTCCTATGATATTATAGATAAATGCCCAGAACAGATTTTCATGGATGTTTCGAAGTGTTGCACGGCTCAGACGGATCGCTGCCGGAACATCGGATAACCTGCTTTTCATCAATACTACATCTGCAGCATCTACCGCCACATCGGCTCCTGCACCGATAGCGATACCGACATCTGCCCTTGTCAATGCCGGTGCATCGTTGATACCATCGCCTACCATTGCAACTTTTCCCTGCTGTTTCAGACTGCGGATCACACTCTCTTTTCCATCCGGCAATACTCCTGCAATAACTTCATCTACACCTGCCTGTCTGCCAATGGCTTTTGCTGTCCGCTCGTTGTCACCGGTTAACATAATAACTTTAATTCCTATATCCCGCAGTTCTTTTACCGCTTTCGGGCTGTCTGCTTTGATCGTATCTGCCACCGCAATGATACCTGCTAACTGCTCATTCTCCATAAATACCAGCGGTGTTTTTCCCTGTTCGGAAAGTGCTTCTGCCTGTTCCTGTAATTCTTTTGGAATCTCTGTTTTACTTCCTATAAAACTAAGACTTCCTCCCACTAACGTTTTACCGGACAATACGGCTGTCAGTCCATTTCCCGGAAGTGCCGAAAAATCAGCAACTTCTAATGCCCTCTTTCCGAGCTCTTCCCCTTTTTGCATCACAGCTTTTGCCAACGGATGTTCACTCTTTGCTTCTAATGCAATTGCAAGCTCTAAAAGTGTCTCCTGCGTATATCCCTCTGCAGGGATCATGTCCGTCACTTTTGGTTCTCCCTCGGTGATGGTTCCGGTCTTATCCAGTGCAACCACATTGACTTTTCCTGCATTTTCCAAGGTTGCCGCCGTTTTAAATAAAATTCCGTTTTTTGCACCCACACCGTTTCCAACCATAATGGCAACCGGTGTTGCAAGTCCGAGTGCACACGGGCAGCTGATGACCAGTACGGAAATACTTCGTGCTAATGCATAACTGAATTCTCTTCCAAGCAACAGCCAGACCACCAGTGTCACTGCTGCAATGGAAATTACGATTGGAACAAATACCCCGGAAACTTTATCTGCGACTTTTGCGATCGGTGCTTTCGTAGCTGCCGCATCACTGACCATTTTGATGATCTGTGATAACGTCGTATCTACGCCAACACGCGATGCCTCACATCGGATAAATCCCGATTGGTTGATCGTAGCTGCCGATACGGAATCTCCTACGGTCTTGTCCACCGGGATACTCTCACCGGTCAATGCCGCTTCATTCACCGCACTGCTGCCTTCTAAGATCACGCCGTCTACAGGGATATTTTCTCCCGGACGCACCACAAAAATATCACCTTTTTTTACTTCTTCTATTGAAACCGTCACTTCACTCTCACCACGGATCACCGTAGCATTTTGCGGTGCTAATTTCATAAGGCTCTTTAAGGCATCGGTTGTCTTTCCCTTTGACTTTGCCTCTAACATCTTGCCAACCGTGATCAGGGTCAGTATCATTGCCGCCGACTCAAAATAGAACTCGTCCATGTAGTGCATGACAGCATCCATATCTCCAACCGTCTGTGCCTTTGTCATCGCAAACAATGCATAAACACTCCACAGATAAGAAGCGGATGCTCCTAATGCAACTAAGGTGTCCATATTCGGAGATCTGTGCAATAGTCCCTGAAAACCGCTGATAAAAAATCTCTGGTTGATGACCATGATGATTCCTGCTAAGAGTAACTGCAGCAATCCCATTGCCACATGATTTCCTTCAAACCACGCCGGAATTTTCCAGTTCCACATCATATGTCCCA
>DNUZ01000003.1:44248-49296 GCA_003507655.1 Lachnospiraceae bacterium
CCAGTTCCACATCATATGTCCCATGGAAAAATACATGAGGATCAGCAAAAAAATGACCGATGCTGCCAGTCTCTTTTTTAGCTTTGGTGTCTCATGATCCTCTAGTGCGTCCTCAGCTTCATTAGACCTTTTCTCTGCTTCGTTTCCTTTTTCTTTTGCTCCATAGCCTGCATCCTTTACGGCTTTGATAATACTTGCAGGACTTGCCGTACCTTCGACTGCCATGGAATTTGTCAGCAGACTGACGGAACAGGATGTAACACCCTCCACTTTTAGGACAGCCTTTTCTACCCTTGCAGAGCAGGCGGCACAGTTCATACCCGTAACTGTATATTGTTTCAATTTTATGCCTCCATTACTTCATTAATTTTTGTATGGTAGTCACAAGTTCATCCACAACCTCATCGTTTCCGGCGCGTATATCACGCACCACACAACTGTGGATATGACTTGCTAAAATCTCTTTATTAAATGCGTTCATCGCCGCACTGACTGCAGCAGACTGTATCAGAATGTCATTACAGTAAGAATCTTTTTCTATCATTGCCTGGATCCCACGCACCTGGCCCTCAATGCGTTTCAAACGGTTCAGCAATGCCTTTTTCTGCTCCTCAGACCGCATGGTCTGTTTTTCACTGCAACAACAGCAATCTTTTTTTTCCATATTCTACCTCCACATACCCCATTGGGGTATCTTTGTTATATACCCTTTGGGGGTATTTGTCAAGCAGAAAATTATTTCCTGTATAGTTTTTCCTTTCTCTCCTGTTTTTATGTTTTATGCCATGGAAAAAACAGCTTTTCCAGTTTGTTCTCAGACAGACTCTCGTCCCGCTTTTCTTTGAATTTTGAATGTTTGTGAATCTTTTTGATATTTTGATGTATCGATTTTTTCAATACTTCTGACTGTCTGACATACCAATTTTGTCAATATTTTTCGTTTTTTTGACATATCAGTCTTGTCAATACTTCTGATTTTTTGATAGATCGGTTCTTCCGATACTTTGATAAACTGGCGGTATAAAAATAGCAAGCCAAACCCTAATCCTTTCTGGTGTGTTTTGCCACAAACCGCCCTACATGGTACACCAGTCCTTCCATATGCTGTCGGACCTCTTTTAATTTTTGCCGGATCGGAATACTCTGCGGACAATGCTGTTCACATTTGCCACAGCCGACACATTTTGAAGCATTCGTCTGATTTTTCCGAAGTGTTGTACACATGAAATACGTCTTAAATCCTGCATACCAGCCATCGGTATACCGCATATTATATGCCGAAAAACATCCTGGAATATCCACGCCCTGCGGACACGGCATACAATAAGCACATCCGGTACACGGTACTTTGATTTTTTTATTGATCTCCTGTTTTACCTGCTCAAAGACTTCCAGTTCTTCTTTGCTCAGGGAATCTGCCTTGGCTTCGGATGCAATCCGCACATTTTCCTCTACCTGCTCTATCTCATTCATTCCCGATAGGATAACCGTAACTTCGGGGTGATTCCATACCCAGCGGAGTCCCCATTCTGCCGGACTGCGCTTTGGTGTTGTTTTTTCAAATACCCGTTTTGCACTCTCCGGCAGTCCCTGTACCAATCGTCCGCCGCGCAGCGGCTCCATAATGATCACCGGCAGACCTTTTCCCGCTGCATACTGTAATCCCCTGAGCCCTGCCTGCGAATGTTCATCCATATAGTTGAACTGTATCTGGCAAAAATCCCAGTCATATGCATCTATGATCTTTATGAACTGCTCCGTTGCTCCATGAAAAGAAAAGCCGATGTTTTCAATCTTTCCTTCGGCCTTTTTTCCTGCAATCCACGCTTCCATTCCAAGGTCTGTCAGTCGTTTCCAGGTAGCAGCATCATTGAGCATATGCATCAGATAATACTCGATGTGATCCGTCTGCAGTCTCTGTAACTGTTCCTCAAAACACTTTTCCATATCCTCGATCGTTTTGATATAGTAATGCGGCAGTTTTGTGGCAATGTTGACTTTACCCCGATATCCTTTTGCTAAAAATTTTCCAAGACAGACTTCACTTCCATGATAGGTGTATGCCGTATCAAAATAGTTGACACCGTTTTCAATGGCAGCCTTCATCTCTTCCTCTGCCTTTTTCTGGTCGATCACGCCGCCTTTTTTTGTGAATCTCAGACAACCATAGCCTAAAATTGACAATTCTTTACCGTTTTTTGGATTTTTACGATATAACATAATTTCTCCTTATAGAGTAAAAAAGCGATTCTCTGCCCTGTCGATATAGTGCTCTTCTAACATCCTGACATGTGACAAAAATGCTTCATCTGCGAAATATTTTGCTCCGTTTGGGCAGCTCTTTATGCATGCCTGACATTTAATACAGATCCCCGTGACCTGTGACACATCCTCACCATCAACAGAACCCATCGGACAGACCTCACTGCATCTTCCACAGCCATTGCATTTTGAAATTTCTGTGATCGGTTTTGCCTTTAAAAATTTTGCCGGTTTCCCATCGGTTCCAAGCGGTGTATAATACGCTCCCACGGGATCATTTCCTGCGACCTGTAATCCGGTATGTAAAGTGTCTGTTTCTGTAATCTTTTGTGCAGTTTTTCCTGCAAACGTTAAAATTTCTGCCCGATCTGATGCATCCGGTCTGCCCGGTGCAATCTTATCAGAAAATACATGGCTGCTTGCCACAGCCGCACCTGCCGCTGCAAGAAATCCATTTTTTTCTAACTCCTGCTTTAACTCCATTAAGGCATCGTCAAAATTGCGGTTTCCAAAAACAACCACCGGTACCACAGGTGTATGATCTCCTGTAAATCCCTGCTGCACCCATGGTAATATCTTATTGGGTACTCTTCCCGCATAGACCGGTGTCCCAAATACGACTAAATCCTCTTTTTCAAATGCCTTGACAGACTTCCGGTTGTCCGGAAGCGTAAAATCCCACTGCTCTAGCGGCACTGACAGTTCCTCTGACAATTTTTTTGCGATCAGGTTTGTCACTTCTTTTACATTTCCTGTCGGACTAAAATATACTGCCCACACCCTGCTGATCTTCATATCGTTTCCCCCTTCCGAAAACCAAACTCCTCATAATCCTCGATCGTAAACCGGTGATAAATGGCGTGTCCTTCTTCAAACGCAACACAATATCTGTATGCATCCGGCTTAGCTTTTCAAAATTCATTGCTTTACATCCCTGCTTTCTGCAAGCTCATCATAGCTTTCTAAAAAGTGATGCTTCACTCCGTCCTGCTTGTAGGCGATCACGGTGCTCAAATTCACATTCTCCACGCTTTTAAAAATATTTCCTTCCACAAATGGGTTCGTCTTTTTTAAGTCCCGTATCAGATGCTTAATCTCCATTCGTTTTGACGAACTGTCTCCGCCCTCGATCGAACAGGTTTCCGTAAATTTGCATGCGCACTGTAAAAAATGAAGGTCATTATAATCTCTCCATTTTTTGATGTCATCTTCCCTCACTAAGTACAACGGACGGATCAGCTCCATTCCTTCAAAATTCGTACTGTGCAACTTTGGCATCATTGTCTGCACCTGCGCGCCATAGAGCATTCCCATCAAAATCGTTTCGATCACGTCATCATAGTGGTGTCCTAATGCGATCTTGTTGCATCCAAGTTCTTTTGCCTTTGCATAGAGATGTCCCCGACGCATTCTTGCACACAGATAACACGGTGATTTTTCAACATGGAGCACCGCCTCAAAGATATCGGACTCAAAGATCGTCAACGGAATATGCAGCTTTTTCGCATTGTTCTCTATGATCTGTCGGTTCTCTTTGCTGTAACCAGGGTCCATGACTAAAAATGTTACCTCAAACGGAAAACGATTGTGTCTTTGCAGCTCCTGAAACAGCTTTGCCATCAGCATGGAATCTTTTCCGCCGGAAATACATACCGCGATTTTATCGCCTTCCTTGACCAGCTCATACTCTCTTACTGCTTTCGTAAATTTACACCAGATACTCTTTTTAAACTTCTTTCTGATACTCTGCTCAATGTCTAAGTACGCATCCTGCTGCTCTTCTTCCTGCTTCATGCTTTCCATCAGCCATGCAAGATAGCCGCCTTTGAGACTTTTTGCCTCGATATTTTTCTCTTTTAAAAACTGCACTGTTTCGGCACTTGTCTCACCTTTTTTACAGTATAAGACCAAAGGTTTGTCCTTATATTTTTCATAATCAGCCTCTAAGATATCCTTTGGCACATGAAGGCTTCCCGGTATATTTCCATAGGAATAGGAGCTGTCATCCCGGATATCGATCAGAATATAGCTGTCCGCATCACGTTTTGATAACTCCTGTACGGATATTTCGTAATCTTCCATTGTCTGTCCTGTATCCTTTCCTGCTGTTTTCATTCATTTGTCATATATTCTTTATTATACCCAGTGATTTTGTATGTTTCAATGGTTTTTGCAGGAATTTGGGAAGTACCTTTTAGGAACACTATCATATACTATAACGAAAAAGGTATTTCTAAAAAAGAAGTTTCTACATGCAGTAACAGCAATTTAGTTCCGTTACAAAAACGTATCTCTGTCGTTTTTATGAAATTTTAGATGAAATGAAGGATCATCAAAGATCGTGGTTCTTCCGCACAGACCTTCTTCCTGTACCAGATACCCCTGTCTGCTCATTTCCTCTCCTACAATTCCTGTCCACCTTGTATTCCAGTCATAACGATCTGTCGTGCCCGGAATCAGCCCATAGGTATTCGAATCGCCAAAACATACGATTTGTTTCATGTTATCACCTGCTTTTTTCGTATTTGATCTTCTAAGACCTGTTGCATGTATTATAAGATATCCTGAAAAAAAGAGGTAATACTTATCCCTTACCACTGCCTATAGATTTTTTCTATATGGAAATACTAACGGATACAAAAAATTTTATTTTGTATTTTCTTATAACATCAAAAAAGCCTTGTAGATACTCATACCTACAAGGCTTAATGCAGGAGATGGGACTTGAACCCACACGATATTGCTACCACAGGCACCTGAAGCCTGCGCGTCTGCCAATTCCGCCA
>DNUZ01000011.1:0-37585 GCA_003507655.1 Lachnospiraceae bacterium
AAAATGTATTCATATGCTTCTCCTATGCCGGACACCCTCCATTCATTATAATATCCTCTCTAACAGACTTTCTAAGTTGTTTCATTGTTGATTTTTTTACTCTCTTCCATAAAATCGTATTTTCTGCAACATACAGATTCTCCTTTTTGGTAAAATCTAAAACACTATCCCAAAACAGTTCTTCATCTGCCTTATATATCTTCTTTTGTAGTTTTTTAAACTGCTTTCCCATAACATCTTTTGTTTCCTTTTTTACTTCCCTTAAAGTTGCTTCTGCCGAATCCGTCTTATTTTTCACATTATTTCGAACTTCCTTATAAATCTTATCATCCCCACACTTACGGTTCCATAAAGCAGATACTAAATAATTCTCTATTGCATTCAAAACTACTTTTCCTATCATTTGAGAACTAAACTCCTTTTCCTCTATTACCAGTTCCTTATATAGAGTATTTGCAATATCCATTGCAATTCCTAAGCCATCTTTTAGCCATTTCTTATCTATATGTCCAAATACTCCACAAATAGCTCCATATGCAGCTTCCTGCATAATCCTCTTTCCTTCAATCTCATCTCCTGCTATATATGCCTCTACCAAATAGCTCAATACATTCCATAATGCATTAACTACTGCACTCACTATTCGTGTTGCAATAGTTATAGATTCCCCATTTTCATCAATATAATTTTTCGGGCTGTTATAACAGTATACATAAGCATTCAGACTATCCGGCATCTCCACATCGCCACCAAGGATATCTTCTGCTGCAAATCGTCCCTGTGTCGGCAAATATTCCCTTGCCTGTGCAAAATATGTACCTGTCACTGCATCCGGCTGATAACCAGTATATCCAAATGGCTGATACAATGTCTCCTCAACAATTTTTTCATTTCCAAATTCATCATAGGCATACCTGCCAATCGTCTTTCCCTTTTCATCAAGAAAACGCAGTGGACTTCCCACTTCATCTGTCAGGTAATATGATTTTCCTTTCTCGCCTATCTGAACTGCCGCGCGTCCATCCCATAGATACCAATTATTTGTTTTCTCGCTTTTAAGTCCCAAAAGATTATTTGCCTTAGCCATCAAATCTGTCAAGTATTCTGTCTGGGTTTCTTCCTGACTTTCATTGACCTCTATTCTTCTAATTCGTTGACCTAAAGCATGATAACCATACTGAACTTTTCTCTGTTCTATGAAATCTACTGCTTCCTCCAGGCGATTTGTACTTCCATATCGAAAGGTCTTCCGAATGGTATGTCCTTCCTGCATCTGTATCATATTTCCTCTTCCGTCGTATTGATAACAGATGTCCTGTCCTTCACTCTGTTCACATATCAATTCATTTGCATTATTATATTTATATAATGTAACACGTTTTTTCTGATTACTCCACTCCTCCTTACGAATTCTATTTCCTCTGACATCATATTCATATTTATGTTGCAGACTTCCATCTTTTCGTACTTCTTTCAACCTTCCTAAAATATCATATAGATACTCTTCTTTTCCGCTTTCTTCACTCATCCCTTCACGAAAACGTTCTATTCCAATGCGGTTTCCCATACAATCATAAGACATTCGTATTTTTTCTAGAAGTTTTCCTTCTATTTTACTCTCCATACTTTCTAACTGACCAGCCTTCGTGTGGTAATAAAAAGTATGAACACCATTGGGCAGTTCTTTCTCTGCCAGCCTTCCCTTTTCATCATACCGGTAACGGATACTTTCTTGCGCTCCCTCTCCGGTTCTGGTCAGCAGTTCCTCTAACCGCTGTCCTTTTCCATAACGGTACTCCGCTTCCGTTCCGTCCGGATAGACCAGGCCCGTGCGTTCTCCCCTCCTTCCATAACGGCAGCTTACGCTCTCTCCTCCCGGATAGATGGTCTGTACCACACGGCCTAAAGCATCATTGATGAAGGTTGTGGTTCCATTCCAGTCTTCCACTCCGGTCAGGTTCCCTGCCGCATCATAATGGTACTGTGCCCTGCGTCCGTCACCATACAGGATCTCCTCCCGTTTTCCTGACGGGGTATAGCGGTAACGCGTCTCATATCCGTCTCGGTCTTTTTTTAGGACTGCCCTGCCTAAAAGGTCATAGCCATAATAAGTGCTCCGTCCAAGGGCATCTGTCTCGGCCAGGATGTTCCCTGCATGGTCCCTTTCATAAGTACAGAGGTCTGTTCCTCCCATGCAGACTCGGATCAGGCGGTCCATGGCATCATAAGCATACAGGGTTCTTGTCCCTGCCGCATCTGTGACTGCACAAAGGTTCCCATTTCTGTCATACTCCCTCTTTGTGGTATTCCCCATGGCATCCGTGACACTTATAAGGTTCCCCTGTGCATCATAGGCATAGCTTTCCTTCTGTCCCAGGTTTCCTTCCATGGTTATCACACGGTTTAACAGATCATATCCGTAACGGATACTTTCTTCCCCGGGGCCGCTCCTTTCGATCAGGTTCCCGCTCTCATCATACCGGTATGTCTGGCTTGTGCCGTCCGGGCAGCGGAGCGCCCGCAGCCTTCCTCCTGCTTCTCTTTCAAATGTAATGACTCCGCCTTCTGCATCCGTGACCGTCTCGATATCCCCTAAGACCGTATAGCTGTATTCCGTACGGTTTCCCATCACGTCTGTCTTTGCATGCAGAAGTCCCGCTGCATTATACTCATAATGCGTCTTATATCCGTTTGCATCCGTTTCACAGACCAGGTTCCCGTTCCCGTCATACTCATAGCTCTCTTTTTCTCCCTGCGGTCCGCAGTGCCCTGTGATCCTTCCCAGGACATCATAGGCATATCCTGTTACATTCCCTAATGCGTCCGTCTCACGGATGCATCTGCCTGCCGCATCATACTCATAACGGGTCGTCTCCCCAAGAACTCCTGTCTTTTGGATGAGGCGGTTTCTTTTATCATAATGGTAATGCTCCTTTCCTCCGTCCGGATGGTACACGGTTTTTAGGTTCCACATCTCGTCATACTCATAACGGGTCGTGTTCCCGTTCGCATCCGTATGGCTCTCCGGAAGGTTTAAGGCGTTATAGGTAACGCTTTCCTCGATACCGTCCGATGTCCGCATTCCGGTCCGCTTCCCTCCTGCCCCGTAGGTGTACTCTGTCCGGTTCCCCAGGGCATCCGTGACTGCACAAAGGCGGTCTGCATCATCGTATTCATAATGCGTCTCCTCCCCACGGGGTCCCGTACTCCGGATCCTCCGGTTCAGGCTGTCATAGGCATAACGGGTGGTATTCCCCCATGCATCCGTAACCCCCGTAAGGTTTCCGTTTTCATCATAGGTCAGACGGATCTTTGCCCCGTCTGCAAGACGCACCTGCTCTGGCCGTCCGTGTTTTGTCTCTTCCCCATAAAGGAATTCCGTACGGTTTCCGCTGTTGTCTTCTGCACAGGTCAGATGTCCCTGTCTGTCCCATGCAAGTTTTGCCAGCATCTCCCCGTTCCTCGTCAGGCTCATCAGATGGTTGTCTGCATCATAGGTGGCATTCACCTTGTTCCCCATCGCATCTATGGTCTGGGTCAGGTTTCCACGGCTGTCATAAGCATGACGGGTGGTATTTCCCAGGGCATCCCGGTACAGGGTCAGCTGTCCGCGGCTGTTATAGGCATATGTCTCCTCTCCGTCCTCATGGATGGTTTTCGTGTTCTGGTACCTTCCGTTATGGCAGTGGACCGTCCGGCTTTGGTTCCTCTCCGTCAGCAGTACCTGCCCTTCCTCCTCATAAGAGAATTCCATCGTGCTCCCGTCCGGAAAGGTCTGCTTTACGGCACGGTTCTCACTGTCGTATTCCGTATGGACTCCTATGATCCCTGCCGGGCTCAGGACTTCTTCCAGATTTCCGCCGGCATCATAACGGTATCCGGTTTCCGTGCCATCCGCTCCCTGCACACGGATCAGCTGCTCCCCTTCATAGCTATAGGTGATGCTCCTTCCCGTATCATCCTGTATCCCGCTTAAATGTCCTTCTTCATCATAGGACAGGTACAGGCTCATGCCGTCGCTTTCCCTCGTGACACGCTCCAGTCTCCCCTCTGTCCAGCTTCGTACAATGGCTCCTCTGTCCCCATGGATCTCCCGGATGCTGTTCCCGTCTGCATCGAACACGGTCCGTTTCCCATCCCTGGTGCGGTATTCCCATGCTCCATCCCGGTTGCGGAGTACGGCGGTTGTCCCGCTTCCATGGCAGGTTCCGTCTTTCTTTTTTACAAAGGTCTGTTCTTCCCCGTCTTCTAATACGACCGTAAGGCTCTCTTCTTCCTGTATCAGGTGCATCTCATGGCTGTGGCTCCATCCCCTTCCGAAGATCCCTCCGCGTTCATCCACGCTGTTATAATGGCGTGTAAAGGACAGCTCCGGGATCCCCCGGATGACAAGGTCTGTCTTTTTGTACAGAAAATTTCCCGTACTGAGGTTTACGGGGTCCGCGCTCTGCTGCATGTATTCATGATCCCCTCCCTTTAAGGCGGCCAGGGCTTTGGACATCCTTTTATCTAAGTCCTCATCTTCTTTTTCCCATTTCATCCCAAGGTCTCTTATTTTTTTCTTAAATGCATGGTAGCTCCCCGGCTCGACTTTTCCCGGGACAAGTTTCTTAAGCTCTTTCGTCCTCTGGACTGCTTTTCCCGTAACGGATACAGCTTCTGAAAGATTCTTTCCTATCTCTGCATCCCCGAGGCTGATTTTCCCGCTGATACGCTGGAGGTCTGCCTTCAGATGACTGGCATAATCCGTATAGGTTCCCTTTGTTTTTGGCAGGCTGCTGCTTAATTCGGATGCCGCTGCCCTGAGTCCCGGACTGGGAAGACCGCTCTCTAACACTCCGAGCAGGGTCTGCAGGCTGTCGGACTGTGTCCGCAGGCTTCCCGTGCTTTCTTCTGCCTTTCCCATCAGGTTTCCTGTCTTTTCATATATTTTTCTTATTTCTTCCGTGTGGAACGCACGGTCTTTGGCGATTCCCATGACTTTTCTCCCCTCTTGGCTAATACCTTATCTTTATCACTTACTTAACTTATATGTCATACTTTGATTACTTTTTTAATGTATACGCTAACTTATTTCCTTCTTTATCACTCTGCAGATCTGTAAAATACCAAAAATACCATTTCTTTCCGTTCTCTTCATAGGGAATTACTGCATCCGGTTTCTGTCCTTCTACGGTCAGTGCCTCTGCACTTTCTCCTTTTTTCAGTTTCGCTTCCATGATGTCTCCAAATACAAATCTTGCATTTTTGTCAATTCCATAGTGCTGCATATAGTCACTTCTTGCTAACTGTGCCTTTGTATTCTTATCAGCATCTCCTATTCCTTTATAAAATTTTTCAGAGTCCCTTACATAGGAACGCAAAAATGCATAACATTTTTCGCCGTTCACTTCCCGTATCTTAAAAGTTGCAAATGTATTCATACTCTTTTTCTTTTGGATGGATTGATAATAGATGAATCTGTACTGATCATTCTCCATATCAACCAAAAGATTATCTATATTTTTCTGATACGGTTCATACTCATCATAATAGACATCTGCCTTTTGTAGGGCTTCTTCCATGGTTGGATAATACTCTTCATCGGGTATATCATCTTCGTTGACTTCGCTAATGTAACGAGGGTATTCACCGGTATAAGATTCTTTTATATTGGGGTCTAAAGTGATGGACCTGTCATACCAATATAAAATGACTATCCCTAAAATTCCAATCACAAATAAGATATTTTCACATATTTTTCCTGCTTTTTTTCCCTTGCTCTTATTCATTGTCTTTTCCCCCTAATGTATAGTTCAATTCAGTACCTTTCTTCCTGCTTTTTAAATCTGTATAGTACCAAAAATACCAGACCTCACCAAAAGTCTTATATTCAACGATTCCATCCGGCTTCTGTCCTTCCACGGTCAGCTTATTTATACTTTCGTTTTCTCTTAAACCATATTTCATTACATCACCACTTGCAAATCGCTTTTCCTTAGGATAGGCACTAAGCTCCTGCTTATAATAATCGCCCGTCCACAAATCATGACCTACCATATCATATTCACTGTATTTTGTCGTTCGTTCTTTTCTCAACATCGTAACCGGATGTGCTTCTATAAAAGCATATCTATTTTTACCATCTACTTTCTCTTTTTTGAATTTAACCCAAGCCCTACAAACCTCGTCTTTTCCTTTACGCGACTGATACAACATGATTATATGATTGCTATTTTCAAAAGTTGCGATAACATGATCTAGACTTTTCCGGTACTCTTCTCCCTGCTTCCTTCCTATCATAGAATTTTGAATGGTCTCTTGTATCGTTGCATAAAACTCTTCTCCCTCCAGCAATTCTTCCTCTGTATCCATGCTATCAGATTCTCCTGTATATACTGCTTCCACTTCCAATTCTTTTTTTTCTTCTGCAGGCTCTTCTATTGGATTAATCAGACGTAAAATGGATGAAATACTTGCCTGTATAACCAGGATCAAAATAATCCCACCAAACACACATATTATTTTCTTTATTACATTTAAAAGTTTTTTCATACTGCTCCTCTTTACTTTCTCATATTTCTAACATTGAAACTTTAATTAATAATTTCAATGTTAGAAATACTTAAATTTACTATGACAACTTCTCTCAATTTAAACACGATGTTTTAACCATGAATAAACCTGGAAGTTTTTTGATTAAATACTCATATATCACAGGTGATGTACTTGCTATATATCTAGTCAGAACCACTATAAGTCCATCATCTAGAACACCTACTAAACTCCCATCATCACTTACTATCACTGCTAATGCGACTAAGGCCAAAGATATCTCTACCAGTTGTTTCCAATTACATATATTTTCTTTCGTTGATATCACCCATTTTAAACTGTTAAAATCTTCAATCTCAGTTCCATCCGGTAATGGAAACGGAATATTTTCATATCCGCCTGACATATTACTCATTACTCCCAGACCATCTTTATCAATATAGAATCCTGAAGTCATATTATAACTCCCATTTTCTCCTACATCTGTTCCTGCTGACACTGTAAGAGATACTTTCCATGTTTTCGGATTTCCATCCGTTCCAGAAATCCGAATTCTTAGATAGTCCATTATTCCTGCATTAAATCCCCATCCTTTATATCTATCATTCCCCTGTTTTTCTATAACAACAATATTACCACCAGTATGTATTTTAGCTAAATATTCAATGTTTTTTCCTTCCTTTTTATCAATTATTTCATCCGTACCATATATTTTTTTTCTCCAATCATTATCTACTAACCACCGTACAACTTCACTTACCGATTTATCTGCTTCTGCTTCCGATGGCCATTCACCTGTCCTGTCCACAAATATCATCGGACTATTAAAACAATAAATATAACGGTTCTGGCTTAATGGTATATCTACATAACCGGCTCTTATATCGTGTGCCGTAAATCTTCCCACTTCCGGCATATATTCTCTCGCTTTTGCATAAAGTGTCTCTGCATTAGAATCACGCATATATCCCGTGTAACCAAATGGTTGAATCCGATCTGCATTTTCGTATAAATCGTTTCCAAATTCATCATAACCATACTGCTCTATACTTGTTCCTGTTTCATCAAATATGTCTAAAGGACTTCCCTGCACATCCGTAAGATAGCTGTATACTCCTTTAGAGTTTTTCAACAAAGCCAGTCTGTCATCCCAGATATAATTCTCTCTTTCTCTCCCGTTTTCAATACTTATGACATTCTGATTTTCACCATTATAGTCTACTGTATATGTGACTTTTTTACCGTTACTTTTTAAACCGACTCTATTTTCTAAACCATCATAAAGATATGTTACCTTTTCGGATAAACTCTCGGACTCCTCCATACGATTTATTGCACCATACCGATAACGGTGAATAGTTTTTCCATTCTCGCAGATTTCATTGAGATTTCCTCTCTTATCATAATGATACTGTTTTTCTGTTACATCCTGTTTTTCAAAAAGGAGTTCTCCTGTCTCACTATAACGATACACTGTTTCCTGTTTCTCGTTTTTCGTGTAACTTTCCTTCTTGATTCGGTTTCCGAAAATATCATAGGTATATTTACGATACAAATATCCATATTGTCAACTACTATCACAATTGCTTTTAATGGCTTATCTGTTAACTGGTTATATACGGAAAAACTTTGTGCAGAAACCTGTGCAAACTTCTGTTTACGCACCTTCATTTCTTTTTGGATCAGACGGAAGAATTTTCCTCTTTTTTCTTCATCATCATAGGTCATATAATCTGCTGTATGTGCCAGTTTTTTCAGTGGGATTAATGCGCTGTTTCCAAAATCAAAAATATAAAAGTTTAATTCTGAAACACGATTTTTTCTTGCCAGACTTAAAATGCAATTTGTTAACACTGTCGATTTTCCATAACCTGCCGCTGAAAAGAACCCAAAGTTACCCTCTGTCTCTAAATCAATCCAAAACTCTTCCTGGCTTTGTTGATCTGGAATATCTACCATACCTAGTGGAAATGATAAATCCAGTTTTTCCATTGCTTTAATTTCTTGAATTGTACTAATCATTTTGAATGGCAAGGATGGCAGCCATGGTTTTGGCACTTTTTCACAATGCTGTTCCTCAAAAATCTCCTCTATATAATCGACCACCGCTTCTAACTGTGTCCTTTTTTCACCGCTTTCGCTTTCATCATCTAAATTTTCATTTAAAAGTTCTCCCTGACCTAATTCATTGATTTTATAAACCCGGTCATCTATCTGTTCACTCATTCCTCCTGCTTCTACTGTAGCACCACTCCATGCTGACTGGAAAAGTTCATAAATTTCATTATTACCCACCTGTAGATAAGCACGACCGGGCTGTGTAATAAATGCCGCATCTGCTGTCTTTAAAATTTCCCGGCTGTCTGCTTCATCCTGTACTTTTAATGCAAGTTTAAATTTTGAGTTTGACCAGATCTGATCATCTACTACACCTGATGGTTTTTGTGTTGCTAAGATCAAATGTACTCCCAAGCTACGTCCGATACGTGCTGTGGAAATCAATTCTGCCATAAAATCCGGCTGCTCTTTTTTTAATTCAGCAAACTCATCACTGATTAAGAACAAATGTGGAATTGGAACGCTGGCCTCACCGCTTTTAAACAATTTATTATAGCCATTAATATGATTCACCCCATATTCGCTAAATATCCTCTGTCGTCTTTTTAATTCACTTTTAATGGATGCCATTGCCCGAAGGCTTTCTGCACCATCTAAGTTTGTGATCGTTCCAAGTAAATGTGGCAAATTTTTAAATAATCCTGCCATTCCACCACCCTTATAATCAATAAGTAAAAATCCCACCTCATAAGGATGAAAATTAACTGCCAGAGAGAGAATATAGGATTGTATGATTTCTGATTTTCCTGATCCGGTAGTTCCTGCCACTAATCCGTGTGGTCCATGTGCCTTTTCATGTAGATTTAAATACACATATTCATCATTTCCACGCACACCTAACGGAACTGCTAATGATTTATGTGACTGGCTTTTTTTCCAACGCTGTTCTGCATTTAATTCCCTTGCCTGTTGTATACCATACATCTCATAAAAGGTGATATTCTCCGGTATTTTTGATACAATTCCCTGTTCGTGTTGTAAAACACTCAGATTTCTCGCCATCCACTCTAAGCTGACATTACCTACCCTGTACAATTCCAAGTTCTTATTTAAAAATTTCTTTTCATTTAAAACAAGCTGTCCTTTCTTAGAATCTAATACTTCCATAACAGTCCCAATACTATCCGGCAGATTTGCCATCTGTTGTGTCGTATAGATTACAGAAAATGCAAGATTACTCCCATTATTGTCGATATATTCCATAATGGCATGAGAAGAAATAAGTTTTGGTTCATCTATTACAAATAAAAAATATGGTGCAAAACGCGCCTCGTTCTTTTTCTCTTCGCACTTCATCTTACGGTCTTTTAATATCTGTAGAATACTTCCGAGCACCTGATCTCGCATCTGTTCTGAATTAATCAACCCTCTTAAGTTCAATGCACGGATTTTACTATGCGGAAGCCATTTCATCCATGAAAATTCTTCCTCATATTCCTTGTCATAGATTGTAATTATCTGAAGATCATGATAACTTTGAGCAAATACCAGTTGTGTTAAAAGAATCTGTAACTGTTCATGAACATTTTCACGATCACCAACAATTCCCAAATGTGCTTTTTTCAAATCAACAATCATTGGTTTTTGTGGTATCTTTCCAAAGATTGCTTTTAAATGTTCCCCCTCTTCTTCCAATTCATCTGTTTCATATTTCATTGCATTATTTTCATAGTCAATTTTAAAATTAACTTCTGCATCCCAGTATCCTACTGCAACTGTCATGAAATCTTCATCATGAATATTTCTCTCATAAATACGCGGACTATATTCTCTGATCAATCGCTCCATTTCATCAATTTGAGGGTAATTATAAGACCACGCTTCTATTTCTTTTTCTCTTGCATGATTCAGTTCTTTTCGTTTTGTCACGAGATAATCCTCATACAGTTCCTCTCGTCTTTTATTTTTCTGCCGACATGCTTTTCTGTCATCAAAATATTTCGTTACAGTAAAAATCGTTGTCAGTACTGTAGTCAGAGCTGTCACGATAACAAATCCACCCATTTTCATTACAAGACTACTGATAATTGTTACTGCTGTCATTAGCAGAGGCGGCAAGATCATTTGTACCAGACTTCCTTTTCCCATAACGGACTTTTCCATCGGTGTTTGAATATCTATGGTGTCCTTTGGTAGTCTTTTAATGATCCTTGGAGATCTCTTATATTTAGGAAAACCTTCAAACTCATAATTTTCCGGATATAACTCCATAACATGAATCTGAATCCTTTCCGGCTCTGCCTGTATCATCAGGCTATCCTCTAAAAATACAATTTCACATCCTCCAACAGAAAATTGATCCTCTTCCCGGATCTGATAGCTACTCTTACCTGTTATCGGTTGTCCATTCCAACGACACTCACCCTCACTTCCCTGATTATAGACATGGAGTATTTCTCCGTCTACCATCGCAAGAACAGCACTATCTGCAATTTCAATATCGGCATTTTCTCTGCCAAATGTAATTCTTGGATTTCTTTCATAAATTCTTTCCGTACTTTTCATTTTTCACCCATTCCCCTGTTTATTTTTCTTCCGTTATCAAAATCTCTTCTCTTTTCTCTGATTTTATTTCTTTGAAATTCTGAGTACCCTCTGTCTCATAAGAAAATAAAATCTCTTCTTTACTTTCTTCGTAAGTACTTTCTAAAAATTCTTTTCTTGAAAATACCAATCTGCTCCAATCATACTGATTTTGTGCTGTCATGTCTGCTTTACGGACGTTTTTCTGTATAATTTGACTCATAACTGCTCTCCTCTATCATTCTTTCTTTTTTCTTTTTTAAATATCGATACCAAATAATTACAAAAATCAGAACTATCACGAGAATTCCTATCCCTAACATTCTCTGTGACTGCTGTTCCGCTTTTTCATAATCTTTGTTCATGATAATTACCATTCTCTCCTGAAAAATAGTTCCGGTAATCTGCTCATTTGTGTTTTTCCTATTGTATGTATCTATAAAAAGGTTCTGATATAGGTCCTTTTCTTTTTTTCCATCAAAGACATTTTCTTTAACACTATTCTCAATGTTGTCACGGCTTGTCTTCAATTTTCCATCCGTCTGCTTTTTGCCATAAGAATTGATTTCCTCTACCATAGACTGTTCTAAAAGACTTCTTTGTCCTTCTACTTTTTTATTAGACTCATCAATCTCATTGTTGACACTCGTAATTCCATTTTCAATCGTTGATTTACCTTTTTCATCTACTAACGGGTTAACTTTAGACACTCCTGTCTTTAAATTCTCCAACGCAGTAAGCATAGAATCCTGATCATCTGTAATTTTATCGTAATCCTGTTGACCATTATCAAGTGCATTATCAAACTGCTCTCCTATAGATTTGGCTGTATTTTCCAGCCCCTCACTTTCCTTAGATAAATCAATTGGACTAATGACCTCATTGTTCTCTTTTAACTCTGTAAACTCTACTGTCTGTATCAATTCTTCTGCCGAAACACCTGACAGATTTTCTCTTTCCGAGTCGTCATTTGCAAGTATTGTCATTGAACCATCCTGTACATTATGTACTTCCTTCAAAATTGCATCTAAAAATACATAGGATACATTATTTCGGATACTGTCCTGAAAGGCGGTAAGTTCATAGATCATATTATCTCTGTCCTGTCCCTCTAAATGTGGGTTGATCTGATATTCAAATACCGCTTTTTGAGGTGTCCCATTAATACTGTCAACGGCTGTTGAAAATGTAGAAGGTATAATAATATATGCTCCATACAAATCTTTTTTCATTCCGTCTTTTGCTTCTTCTAAACTTGTAGTCTGATAGCTTTCATCCGGGTATTCAATCAGTTTTGCAGCATAGTAAATCTGCTCTCCCTTCTTTTCGACGCCGGTATCCAGATTAATGACAGCAATCCTTTCCAGATTAGCACGGAAAGTCACTGAGCGAACAGGCGTTTTCTTTACCTTACCGACCATTCCTTTGACATACGGTCCTCCAATCATACCGACAGTAAGACACATAACTCCTGCAAGGATTTCAAATAACAGTCTCTTTGATTTTTTCTTTGCCGTGATGACCTCCTCCTTTAATTATTTTCAAAACTCTTTCACCACCTTTCGCTTCCACAAAGTCAGTTTCGCTTATATGACAACGTGGTATTTATTTTTTTGCTTGGGATTCTGTTTAATAAAAATTAGACTTAATTGAAATTCGAATTGTATTGTATACTAACTCCTAGAATGTCCTATAATTTTCCATACTCCCAATACATCTTCTATTTTATATGTTTTCACAAAAATTTCAACAAAAAAATGCCTGTTTTCGACAAAACAGACATTTTGATGAATTTCGACAATTTTCGGTCTAATAGCCGTTTGGATTCTTTTTCTGCCAGTTCCAGGAGTCGCGGCACATTTCCAAAATTCCGTATTCTGCTTCCCAGCCAAGCTCTCTTTTTGCTTTGGATGCATCCGAATAGCAGGTTGCAATATCACCGGCACGGCGAGGCTTGATCTCATATGGAATCCGGATTCCGGTTGCTTTTTCAAAATTCTTTACCACATCTAAGACACTGTATCCCACTCCGGTTCCCAAATTGTAAATACTGAGTCCGGAATGATCTTCTAGCTTTTTCAAGGCTTTTACATGACCCTTTGCTAAATCCATAACATGGATAAAATCACGCACTCCGGTTCCATCCGGCGTATCATAGTCATTGCCAAATACACCCAGGGATTTCAGCTTTCCTACTGCTACCTGTGTGATATAAGGCATCAGATTGTTCGGAATCCCATTTGGATTTTCTCCGATCAAGCCACTCTCGTGTGCGCCAATCGGATTAAAGTAGCGAAGTAGTACGATATTCCAGTCCGGATCTGCTTTTTGAATATCGGTCAAAATCTGCTCTAACATGGATTTTGTCCAGCCATATGGATTCGTGCACTGACCTTTTGGACATTCTTCGGTGATCGGAATCTGTGCCGGATCTCCATAAACGGTTGCAGAAGATGAAAAAATCAGATTCTTCGCACCATATTTTTTCAATACATCCACTAAGATCAAGGTTCCGGTCAGATTATTGTGATAATATTCCCATGGTTTTTCGACTGATTCACCAACTGCTTTCAAACCGGCAAAATGAATACAGGAGGTAATGTCCTCTTTTTCAAAAACGCCTTCTAAGAACTCTCTGTCTAAAATGTCGCCTTTATAAAAAGTAACCTCTTTTCCGGTAATCTCTTTGACACGCTCTAAAGACTTTTCACAGGAGTTGCTCAGGTTGTCAACGACAACTACATCATATCCGTTTTCTAAAAGTTCTACACAGGTGTGGCTTCCGATAAATCCGGCACCTCCGGTCACTAAAATACTCATACCGTTTCCTCCTTAAAAAAGGACAACTTCTGTATTTCACATGAAGTTGTCCTAAATTTCATTAAGCTACTTTACTTTTTGCTAATTCTGCTAATGTTGCAAATCCTTCTGCATCATTAACTGCCATCTCTGCTAACATCTTACGGTTCATCTCAACACCTGCTAATTTTAAACCGTGCATGAACTGGCTGTAAGAGATTCCGTTCATACGAGCTGCTGCATTGATACGTGCGATCCATAACTGTCTAAACTGACGTTTTCTCTCTTTTCTACCTGCATAAGAACTTGTTAATGCTCTCATTACAGACTGTTTTGCAACACGATACTGTTTGGAACGGGCTCCTCTGTATCCTTTTGCTAATTTTAATGTTCTATTATGTTTTTTCTTTGCGTTCATTCCGCCTTTAACTCTTGCCATGATCTTTTCCTCCTAATCTGATTCTTATAAATATGGTAAAATCTTCTTCATATTCTTAACGTTTGTAGAATCTACTAACGGCTGCTTTCTCAGATTTCTCTTGGTCTTTGCAGACTTCTTGGTTAAGATATGTCTTCTGTATGCTTTATTTCTCTTTAAGTTTCCGCTTCCTGTCTTTTTAAAACGTTTTGCTGCTGCTCTGTTTGTCTTCATTTTTGGCATGATATATTCCTCCTAGTTGTATTATTTTTTCTCTGCCAACACCATAGAAACGCTTCTGCCCTCTACCTTTGGTGCTTTTTCCACTACTGCCACCTCTTCTAACTCTTTTGCGATGTCATCTAAGATGTGCTTGCTGCTATTCATATGCGCCATTTCTCTTCCCCTGAAACGCAGGGTAACCTTTACTTTATTGCCTTTTGCAAGAAACTTGCGCGCAGAATTCATTTTCGTGTTCAAATCGTTTGCTTCAATATTTGGAGACAGACGAATCTCTTTGACCTCAACGGTTTTCTGCTTTTTCTTTGCTTCTTTTTCTTTTCTCGCCAGTTCGTATCTGTATTTTCCGTAGTCAATAATTTTACAAACCGGTGGTTTTGCCTTCGGTGCAATCTTCACCAAATCCAACTCTGCCTCTTCGGCACGTTTCAAAGCTTCTCTGGATGACACGATGCCAAGCTGTTCGCCGTCCGGACCAATCAGACGTACTTCCTTATCTTTGATTTGTTCATTGATCATTAACTCGCTAATGGTCTTATACCTCCAAATTATTATTTGATTTTGCTCGAAAAAAAAGTGGATAGGCAGACTATCCACAATCATTACTCAAATAAACATTGTCATCTGAAATATGAACGCTTAGTCGCTCATTTGCGCTAAGGTGAGAGTGGATACTCTACTTTGTTTTCTAACAACTTCATTACTATATCACAGACCTTCTGTGATGTCAATTGTTTTGTGAAACATTTTTATGTCTGTTCCTTTACAAGACTCCAGTCTAAGAATTTTTCTCACTGACGGTCTTGACTAACTCTTTCATTCTCTCTTCGATTTTTTTCAGGGTATCTGTATTTTCCTCTTCGGCATTCATGGTCTCACCTGCATGGGCAGACACTTCCTCTGAAACGGCGGAAATGGTCTGAATGGACTCCATGATCACACGGTTTGCCTCTTTTAACTCCTCTACACTGTGTGTCAGATTTTCCACCTGACTTTGTATTGCAAGGGTATTATGCTGGATGGACTGAAAACTTCCCGCGGTATTCTCTGCGGACTGTTTTTCCTCATTGATACCGGAGATCATCTGGTAAATAACCTCTACCACTTCCGTAATGGCAGTCGATACGTTTTCGATCAGCTCCGTAATATGTACCGTTGCTTCATTGGTCTGGGATGCCATGCCGGAAATCTCCGTTGCCACTACCGCAAATCCTTTTCCTGCCTCCCCGGCTCTTGCCGCCTCAATACTTGCATTCAGTGCAAGCAGGCTTGTCTGGGAAGCAATGCTTTTGATCAGTTCGACGATCGTATTCATCTGCTCCATGTATTTATCCAGTGTCTGGAGTTTTTCCGCAACATCTGCACCATTTTTTACTGATACTTCTACTTTTTGTACCAGTACCTCCATGTCTTGATTTCCGTCTTTTAAAACGGACAAAGTCTGCTGCATACTGTCTACGATCTGCTCGTTCGCATCATTGACAACATCTACTTTCTTTTGGATCTCTTCTGTCTGTAAAAGCTGATCCTGTACGGCTAATGCTGTGTCGTTTGCTCCCACGGAAACGCCCTGCATTGCTTCTTTGGTAACACCGGATGCACGCTCTAATTTTTCTAAATCTATGTAAGTTGCCTCAATTCCTGTCTTTAAGGTCTCAGAGAGTTCCTCCATATTCTTTAAAACTGCCTCCGTCTGGCTTTGCACTTTTTTGATCCGTCCTACCTTGTGCTCTGCATTGCTCTGTGCAGTTCTTGCTGCCATAATCGAATAGATTCCCACTAAGATCATGATCACGACCTGGATAATCGCAGAATCACTGCCGGCATAACCGAATCTTCCGGTCTTTGCTCCGATAATTCCCACTAGCAGGCTTTCAATTACGGTTCCTGTATTGATCATAATGGAATACCGCACATCATTATATACGGAGACGATCAGGATCATAGGTATTACAAATGCAAATACCAGATTATTTTTTGCCGTAAACAATGCAACACTATAAAAAATCGCAAAACCGATGGCAACAAAATGCTTGATCATAGGTGTGTTATGGTCTTTTTTCCAGTACACCAGTTCCAGTCCCGCCGGAACCAGACCTAATATGGACAGTCCAAGCACATACAGCCATGTCTGCAATCCGGTCGCTGCCTGTAAAACACAAAACGTCAACATTACCACCGTATCAATGATATATGCTATCATTGCTGTCCGGTTATTTCGCTCTACATCTGTAATTACTTTTTCTTCCATAATACTACCTCACTCAACGGTTTTTTCCGTATGTTTCTCTTTGGAGTCTATCGTTAATATTAACTTTATTGTACTATATGGATACTCTTTTCGCAAGGTGGTTTAGACACTTATCTTTCTACTTGACCCAATGGAAATTGTTTGAGAAAATGAAGAAAATATCTATCCAGAAAAGAGGTTTTTCCATGATCGATCTACATGTACATTCTACAGAATCCGATGGCACGGACACACCGTGCGAACTTGTCACACTTGCAAAGCAGGTGGGGCTTCATGCCTTTGCCCTGACTGACCATGATACCATCGGCGGTTTGAAGTATGCCCGCCCGGCTGCAAAAGAAGCCGGCATTGAACTGATCCCGGGGATTGAGCTGTCTACCGACTACGAAGGAAAAGAAGTGCATATTTTAGGATATTATATTGATGAAAACAATCCTGATTTTTTAAAGCATTTAGATACCTTTGTCAACAGCCGTGATCTTCGAAACGAAAAAATGACGGTCCTTTTGCAAAAAGAAGGTTTTGCGATCACGATGAAAGATTTATATCGTGAAAATCCGGAGAGTGTGATCACCCGTGCCCATTTTGCAAAATATTTAGTGGAACACGGTATGGTCAAAGACCGTGAAACCGTATTTGCAAAGTATCTCGGAGACGGATGCCGCTGCTATGTGCCACGCGAAAAAATTGATCCGTTTGAGGCGATCCGGTTGATCCGGCTTGCCGGCGGCGTTGCATTTTTTGCACATCCGGTACTCTGTCATATGAATTTTGACCGTTTAAAAGCTTTTATCTTAGAACTTAAGGAACATGGCTTAACCGGCATTGAAGCGATCTATTCTGCGAACTCTCCCGGAGACGAACGGAATTTCCGTCAGATTGCCAAAGAATACGATCTATTGATCAGCGGTGGTTCTGATTATCACGGAGCAAATAAACCCTACCTGCATTTAGGCACAGGAAAAGGCGGCCTTTTGATCCCGGATGAGATTCTCATTCCGATCAAAAAAGCCGCCGGGGTGCTTTGAGGTGACATCTGATATTCTTACTATCCGTGATCTGTTATGATTCGGATAGTAAGAATTTTTCAATTACTTCTGCGATTCCAGCCTCATTATTCGTGCGTTGCGTCACATAGTCTGCACACGCTTTCACTTCCTCTTTTGCATTTTTCATTGCAACTCCGATGTGTGCCTCCTGCAACATCGGGATATCGTTCCTTTCATCACCGGCTGCGACGGTGTTTTTGAGCGGAACATCTAAGTATTCACATATGAAATCCACACCGGCTGCTTTTGTTGCTCCCGGTGGGCAGTATTCTAAATAGGTATCCATGGAAAAAAGACTGATGCATTTTCCTTTCTGCCACTCCATATTATCCCTCTGGAACTGTTCTAACTTCGACTTGTCGGTCAAATGGATCAGCATTGCCTTTTGCGGTTCTTCGTCTAACACTTCAAATACATCCTCTACCACCTGATAAGAAAGCTTTGTATGATTGCGGTATGCTTCTAACTCCGGGGAATCCTGCGTTGTAATGATCTGATTTCCTTTGTAGGTCTGAATGTAAAGCCCTGCTTTTTTTGCACGTTCAAACAGCTCTTTTACATAGGCAAGAGGAAGAGATTCTTTTTTTAAGACCTTTTCATTCCCACAATCATAGACAATCGCTCCATTGTAGGCAATCAGATAACATCCCTGCATCATCAGTCCTAAATCCTTTGCCACTGCTTTTGCACTGTCTAACGGTCTGCCGGTTGCCACAACCACATAGTGGCCAAGATCTAAAGCTTTTTGGATCGCGGTCATATTTTCTTTTGGAATCTCCTTTTGGTCATTAAGCAGTGTCCCGTCAATGTCTGCAAATAAAATCTTTGTTTCCATTCCCTGTTCCTCCTACTGTCTGTCATCCTCTGCCTGTTCCGCCGGAATAAAGACACGTTCTCTGTGTTCTTCTTTTTCTTCCACGAAGCTGTTTTTTGCTTCCTCACAGAACTGCTCCTGTGAATTGACTAACACTTTTCCACGTTTATCGACTTTCACATACTGACCGTCGGCATTCAGGATATGGGCTTTGACGTTATCTGCAAGCTCTACTTCTAAGATGTGCATCACCTGTTTTTTCAACTGTTCATCCTCTACCGGAAACAGGATTTCTACACGGCGGTCTAAGTTTCTTGGCATCCAGTCTGCACTTCCCATGTAGACATCTTCAAATCCGTCATTATAAAAATAGAAGATCCTGCTGTGCTCTAAGAAGTTTCCGACAATGGAACGCACATGGATATTCTCGCTAATCCCCGGAATTCCCGTTTTCAGACAGCAGATACCGCGGACTACTAAATCAATCTTGACTCCTACTGCCGATGCTTCATAAAGTGCCGCAATGATCCCCTGATCACAAAGAGAATTCATCTTTGCTACGATCCTTGCTTCCCTTCCTGCCCTTGCATTCCTTGTCTCACGCTGGATCAGGCTTAAGAACTTTTTACGGAGCCAGATCGGTGCAATGACTAATTTATTCCATGTAGACGGTTCGGAATAGCCGGAGAGCATATTAAAGACTGCCGTAGCATCCTCTCCGATCGCCTCTGAGCAGGTAAACATTCCACAGTCGGTATAGAGTTTTGCCGTGGAATCATTGTAATTTCCGGTTCCCAAATGCACATATCTGCGGATGCCGTCTTCTTCTTTCCGTACCACCAGTGCGATCTTACTGTGTGTTTTCAAACCGACTAAACCATAGATAACATGACATCCGGCTTTCTCTAATTTTTTCGCCCAGACAATGTTATTTTCTTCATCAAAACGTGCCTTTAACTCTACTAAAACAGATACCTGTTTTCCGTTTTCTGCGGCTAATGCCAAAGATGCAATGATCGGCGAATTACCGCTGACACGGTACAGGGTCTGTTTGATGGCAAGTACATCCGGGTCCACTGCCGCCTGACGGATAAAATCCACGACCGGATCAAAGGTCTGGTATGGATGATGTAACAGAATATCTTCTTTTCGGATCGCCTCAAAGATGTCGCAGCCTGCCGGGATTTTTGGCACCTTCTGCGGTTTGTACGGTGCATAACGCAGATCATCACACCCCTCAATACCGTAGACTTTCATTAAAAAGGTCAGGTCCAGAGGTCCGTTAATTTTATAGATATCGTCCTTTGGGATCTGTAACTCTTCCTTTAAAAAATGAAGCAGTTTTTTGTCGATCTTATCCTCGACCTCTAATCGGATGATCTCGCCCCACTGACGTTTTTTCAACTGCTTTTGGATTTCCTGTAATAAATCCTCTGCTTCGTCCTCATCAATGGTAAGGTCTGCATTTCTCATGATACGGTATGGATAAGCACAAATTACATCGTAATTTAAGAAAAGCCGTTCCATATTTTTTTCAATGATCTGCTCTAACAGGATAAAACTGTGATTCTCTCCATCCGGGATCGGTATGATACGCGGTAGTACTCCCGGCACCTGTACCGTAGCAAATTCATAGTTTTCTTCTTTCTTTTTCTCACCTTTTTTTAATAAAAATGCGGCAATGTTCAAGGTCTTATTACGGATCAACGGAAACGGACGGGAAGCATCCACCGCCATCGGCGTAAGCACCGGATAAACCGTTTCCTCAAAATATTTATCCACAAATTCCTGCTGCTCTGCGGTCAGTTCTTCAAAAGCATCGATGATGCGGATGCCCTTCGCCTCTAACTGTGGCACTAAGGAGCGGTTATAGGTGGAATACTGCAGCTCCACCAGTTCTCTGGTTGCCACATTGATCTTTTCTAACTGCTCTGTTGCCGTCATTCCCGCAATATCTGCTTTTTTGTAATCCGCATGTACCATATCTCTTAAAGAAGCGACTCTTACCATAAAAAATTCATCGAGATTTGAGGAAGTGATACTGACAAATTTTAAACGCTCTAAAAGAGGAATGGATTTATCCCGTGCTTCATTTAATACTCTGCCGTTGAATTTGAGCCAGCTTAATTCTCTGTTTTCATAATATTCCGGGCTTAAAAAAACATTTTTTTCTTCCATTATTTCCTCCTTATAACTTTCTCTTTTCCCGAAGAACCGGTTTGATCCCAAAGATTGCTTCAAAGCTGTCTGATTTATTTGCCAACAGCCCTTTTTCTAAAATAATGTCATCTTTTGTTTCTACCGTGATGAGAAGTTCTTTATTTTTTAATACGACTTTGATCGTACTGAATTTCTGTTTATGGCTGCGGTCTAATGCATTAGACACCCGAAGGATGGCAGCTAACTTCGCTGCTGTCATATAGCTTTGTACATCCATTTTATCGGCTACCCGTTCATAGGGGTCTAACGGTCTGGTGTTGTAGCGCACGGTACTTGCCACGATCTCACGTTCTAAATGGGACAGTCCGATGATCTCTGATGCCATGATGATGTCATAGGCACAGTCCGGTCCGTTGGCAAGACTGACAAATTTTCCACAATCATGCAGGATGGCTGCAACCTGAAGCAGCAACAGTTCTCTGCTTCCCATGCCATGTACTTTCTGAATCGCCTGAAAGATCATCGTGGACATTTTCGTCAGTGCATCAATATGCGGTGAATAGCTGTGATAACGTTTCGAGAGGTTGGTCGCCGCACTTAATACGTCGTTATCAAAATCATGTACGGATTTTAATAATTTATTCTCACTTGCATACTGATATGCCATACCGTCACTGATATTATTTCCCGGAACCCAGACTTCGCCGGTTCCAAGCTCCTGTGCAATGCAGCGGTACATCACAATGGATGGCAACAACAGCGGGTCTACCGTAGACAACTTCAACTGCTCTGCCACATCTTCCGGAGTCTGTCTGCCTAACTCCTTTAAATGTTCTGCAAAGACTTCTGTTTTTGCCGTTTTGATCTCGCCGTTTCCCTGAATACTCTCCATCAGTTCTAAGCTGTAGTCACCTAAAAAGATCAGATAACGCAGTTCTCTTTTTTTCAGATACATTGCTTTAAATACTTCAATCTCTTTGTTGATCAGCTCTTCCATCTGCTTTTCAAAACGGGCAACCGTATTTCCGATCCCTGCAAGCTGCTCCCGCAAACGCATGGTTCCAAGAACAAGGTGCTGCGTCGTTACTACGCCGCCCTCGGAAAAGAGTGTGATCTGGATGCTTTCGCCGCCGACATCGACAACTGCCGCTCCCTCTTTAGTCATGGCATCAAATTCTTCTCTGGCCGCAACTGACTGATATCCGATAAACCTCCGCTCAGAGTTGCTTAAAATCTGTAAAGTCAGTCCTGTCCTGATCCGGATCTGCTCTAAGACAAACAGAACATTTCCTGCATCCTTTAAAAAGGCTCCTGCATAGACACGGTAAGCATCTACCCTGTAAGACTTCATGATCTCTTCATATTCTGAAAGGATCTCACAGAGTTCTTCCATGACTTCTGTTTCCACTTTTTTATGTTTATAAATATTTCTGCCGATCCCGATCCTGCTTCTGATCAGATCAATCTCTCTTATCTTGCGTTTTGCTGAGATTTCCGTGATCTTTAAGCTGACCTCATAAGAACCGACATAGATTGCTGCAAATGTTGTAATCCTCATGTATTTCTCCTCTCAGGTACTATTTCATCGTTCCAAGCAGATGGTCAATGAACTGCTGGGCAGTCCTTCCTGACAGCCCGCCGTTGCTTAACTCCCACTTATTGGCTTCTAAAAGGAGTTCCTCCTGCGGCATGTTGATTCCATGCTTCTCTGCTAGAACTTTCACAATCTCCTGAAATTCTTTTTTGTTTGGTGCACCAAAATAGATGGATACGCCAAAACGGTATACTAAGGAAAGTTTTTCCTGTACCGTATCGGAAGTATGCATATCCTCTCTGACTTCTTCTTTGTCGCTGAAATTCTCGCGGATCAGATGTCTGCGGTTTGAAGTTGCATAGATCAAAACATTCTGCGGTTTTTTCTCTAAGCCGCCTTCAATGACTGCCTTTAAATACTTATATTCGATCTCAAACTCCTCAAAAGACAGATCATCCATATAAATAATGAATTTGTAATTACGATTTTTGATCTGCGCGATCACACTCTGTAAGTCTCCGAACTGGTGCTTATAAATTTCGATCATCCGAAGACCTTTATCATAATACTGATTGATGATCGCCTTAATACTTGAACTCTTTCCGGTTCCCGCATCTCCAAATAAAAGACAGTTATTTGCTGCCCTGCCTTCTACGAATGCTTCCGTATTCTCTACTAATTTTTTCTTTGCAAGTTCGTAACCGACCAGATCGTCTAAATGGACATGTGCGATATTTGTGATCGGTACGATCCCTGCACCATTTTCATGGTGTTCCACGCGGAATGCCTTGTGCAGTCCGAGTTTTCCCACTCCAAAATCCCGGTAAAATTCCGTAACACAGTCTTTAAATTCCGATACATTTTCGGTCTGCTCTAACCGGACACTCAGATCACAGATGCGGTCGCGGATCCTGCTGTTAAATACCTTGCCGTTTCCTTCAAACCGCTCATAGTGCAAAAGTACCGGAATACAGTCTACTCCGAGTTTTCGTCCTAATTCTTCCAGATCAAATTCAAAGAAATAACGGAAAACCTCAAAATCATGCAGAGCGATCTCATTGATGCTTCCCTCGATATTTCCGCGTATTTCACAGGCTCTGCTGTATGCATTTTCATTGCTGATCAACAGATATGTAAGATAGTTATGCCACAGATTTCCCTGAAAACCATGACTTGCAGATACTTCTAACAATCGATGAAAACACTCGTAGAACTTCTGCCTCTCCTCCTTAGCATCCATTCCGCCGCGTCTGCTCCGCTCAATGATCGATGCCATCGGATAAAAAATCTCTTCATCTGTTCCGTTAAAATCTTTGTATAATATCAATTCGCCTGCACTTTTCATTTCATTACGCCTCTTCTCACTTAATAATTACCCAGTATTTTTAACTTGCTTGTCTCTTCTGACAAACCGTTTAATGCATTCTGTACTGCTCCGTCATTCAGATTTCCTTCAATATCTATAAAAAACCGGTATTCCCAGTTCTTTCCCTGAATCGGTCTCGATTCAATCTTTGTCATATTGATCCCATTAAAGATAAAATGTGAGATCATCTGATAAAGAGAACCGCTCTGATGCGGGATCTCAAAGCAGATGCTGACCTTCTTCGCATCTTTTTCAAAGACATGCTTTCCGGTCACGATGATAAATCTTGTATAATTATCTGCATTATTCGAAAGATTTTCTTTTAAGATCTTAAGCCCGTATAATTCGGCAGTCAGTTTGCTTGCAATTGCCGCCTGATTCTTCTTTCCATCCTCTTTGACTTTTTTTGCAGAAACAGCTGTATTCTTTAAGCTGATCTTTTCCCAGTCACGGTGTTCTTCTAATATCTTACTGCACTGCATCAACGCCTGTGGATGGGAATAGACCTGATCGATATCTGAAAGTTCTGCCTCCGGCAGTCCTAACAGCACATGTTCGATTTTTATGATCTGCTCACCGACAATGCAGTGGTCATATTCGACTAACAGATCGTAGTTCTCACGAACACTTCCCGCTGAGGAATTCTCGATCGGAAGTACCGCATAATCCGCTTCTCCGTTTTTAATAGCTTCCATCGCATCCCGCCACGTTTCCACATGAAAACTGTCTGTGTCACTGCCAAAGAATTCTTTCATGGCTGCTTCGCTGTACGCTCCTTCCACACCCTGAAAAACCACTCTTGCCTTGGTAAAATCCAGCTTGTCCTCACAGATGAAATCCGGCTTTTTTGTCAATCCCTGTTCGGTCAAAATCTGATACTGACGTTTCCGGCTCATCGACATGATATGCTCAAACAGTTCCCTGACACTTCGTTTATTAAATGTATTTGATGCAAGGCTCTCTGCTTTTTCTAATTTTGCCTGCTCCCGCTCTTTATCAAAAATCTTCTTTCCGGTCGAAATCTTATATTCCGCCACCTGTGCGGTACACTCCATGCGCTTTTCATAGAGTTCGATCATCTGACCGTCAATGCGGTCTATTTCCTCTCGTATTTCCAGTAAATCTTTCATTTTTTCCACCCTGTCATATTTTTTTCTATCATACCCTATCCCGCTTTTGATATCAAGATTTCCTTGCGAAAAAGCATCGTATGCACTATAATTTTACATGAATTTTAAATATATTTTAGAAGGAGCATACATACCATGATTAAAAAGATGAAATGGATTCTTCCGATTGCAGCCGTACTGCTTATCATTGCCATCTGGCTCATACATTTTTTCCATACAAAAAACCATTTTAATGACACCTATGTTAACGGAAACACTGCCGGAAACCTTTATAACGGCGGCATGTTCTGCGAGTATGACGGTACCGTCTATTTTGCAAATCCCGATGACAATTACCGCCTTTACTCCATGTCTTTAAATGGAGATGATGTAAAAAAATTAAGCAACGACACCGCAACCTTTATCAATGCAGATGAGCACTACATTTACTATGCCAGAAACAATAAGGCAGAGAACAGTGATTTTTCCTTTTTACGCTGGAATAATAACAGCCTTTGCCGTATCAACCGCAAAAACGGAAAAGGACGTGTGATCTTAGACCCGGAGCCTTCCATGTACGCCTCCCTTTTGGGCAATTATATGTACTATCTGCACTATGACAAGGACACTGCGACTACCATGTACCGTGTAAAAATTGATGGAAAAGAAAAAGAACAGGTTAAGGATCAGCCTTATTATACCTGTTCTGCCAACGGCAATTATTTATATTACAACGGATTAGAAAACGACCGCCACATCTACTCCATGAATGCGGAGACCAAAAGCTCTAATCGGATTTTTGACGGTGACTGCTGGATGCCGATCGTCGATGGTGATACGGCTTACTATATGGATTGTTCGAACAATTACTGCTTAACAAAAGTAAATCTGAACACCAAAGAGACAACCGTCTTAACAAATGAGCGTGTGGACTGTTTCAATGTCTATGGCAGTACGATCTACTATTGCAGAAATCAGAATCCTGCCCTTTGCCGTATGCAGACAGACGGTTCAAATTCTGAAGTGATTTCTGAGGGTATTTATACGGATATCAATATTACCTCACAGTTTGTCTACTGCCGCAGACTGAATGAAAACGATACGATCTTCTATACTCCGACAACCGGTGCTGCCAATATCAACACTTTCCATGCCGGAGTCAAAGACTAATGCGAAACCTTAACGGTGCTCCTTTATAATCTGATCTAACAGAGTAAAATACTCTTCAAACGTCTTTCTACAGCATAGCGGATTGTCTATGACAATTCCTTCGCTTCTTAAACCGATCAGGGAAAATGCCATTGCCATCCGGTGATCCTCATAAGTATTGACGACGGATGGCTGTGGTATTCCAGGATAAATGACTAAGAAATCTTCTCCTTCTTCTACCCGGATTCCCATTTTTGTTAATTCTTTGGCAATCGCAGATAACCGGTCCGATTCCTGTAAACGGATATGTCCGATATTTCGGATGGTCGTTGGCGAATCCGCAAATGGAGCTAATGCTGCAAGCGTCATCGTCTGGTCTGAAAAATCATTCATATCTACGGTAATTCCCGGATAATGTCCGTCATTCGTTCCTGTCACTTCAATCCCTGCTTCGGTATCTGTGACATGACAGCCTAATTTTTCTAACACTTCTAAAAATCGCAGATCTCCCTGCATTGAATCCTTATGAACACTCTTTACGACGGTCCTGCCTCCGGTCAATGCCGCCATCGCATAAAAATAGCATGCCGCAGAGACATCCGGCTCAATCTCATAAACTTCTCTTTGATATTGCTGTCCCTTTTTTATATGATAGGAATCTCCATCAAAGTTACATTCCACGCCGAACTGTTCCATCAGCTTTCTTGTGATCCTGATATAAGAACCGTCTTTTTTCTCACTCGTAATGTGGATCGTAAAATCCTCGCCTAAAACAGGTGCCATCATCAGCAATGCACTTAAAAACTGGGTACTGCGGCTGATATCTAAGGATGCTTCCTTAAAACCGCCGCGTTTTCCACGCACACGCACCGGAAGAAAACCTTCTTTTTCTAAATAGGTAAACTCTGCCCCTGACTGCTCTAATGCCTCAAAGAGCGGACGCATAGGCCTGCGCTTCATCTGCTCCGATGCCTGTATGGTATAGACTCCTTCGGAAAGTGCCAGCATCGCCGTTAGAAAACGAGCTGCCGTTCCGGCACTTCCCACATAGATTTCTGCTTCTTTCTTTGGGATCACGCCTCCACAGCCGCCTACGATAACCTCTTTTTCTTCTTCCCGGATCTCTACTGAAAAACCAAGAGATTTTAAGCTGCTTAAAAAGTATCTCGAATCCGCCGAAAAAAGGACTCCCTTTAAATGCACCGCTCCGTTTCCAAGAGCCGCTAAAAAAAGCGCACGATTGGTAATACTTTTAGAACCCGGTACTGCAATTTCTAAATTTATAGGATGATTTAATTTTTTTACTTTATATGTATCCATAAAGCAACCTCGCATTTCATTTAATCTTGATTTAAAAATCGAATAAGGATAACTGGTTCGTCTCCGGAAGTCCTTCTAAGAGTCCGAGATCACTCATCAGATCAATAACGGTCTTAGATACCTTTGTTCTCTGTCTGAAATCATCTTTTGACAGGAATGCTCCCTGTTTTGCAGCATCTTCGATGGCTTCTGCCGCCTTATCACCCAGTCCTTCGATGGTATTGAGTGCCGGCATCAGCTTTTCATCTATAATCTGGAAATACCTTGCCTTTGCGGTATAGACATCTAACGGTAAGAAAGTAAAGCCTCTGGCATACATTTCCTGTACAATACGCATATCCTTTACGGTATCCTGCTCTTTTTTTGTCAGAGTATCTTTTCGTTTTTCATAATCCTTGATAAAGTAATTCAGTTTTTCTTTTCCCTGACACATCAGCTCATAGTTGAATGCCGTAGCACGAATACTGAAATATGCTGCATAATATGCAAGCGGATAGTATACCTTACAATAAGCAATTCTCCATGCCATCATAACATATGCCGCCGCATGGGCTTTCGGGAACATGTACTTAATCTTCTGACACGACCAGATATACCAGTCCGGCACATCATGTGCCTTCATCTCCTCGATCCACTCATCCTTTAAGCCTTTTCCCTTTCGGACAGACTCCATAATGGTAAAGGACAGCTCACTTTCCAAACCCATACCAATCAAATAAATCATGATATCATCACGCGTACAGATTGCCGTGGAAATCGTCGCTTTTCCCTCTTCGATCAGGGTCTGTGCATTTCCTAGCCACACGTCCGTACCATGGGACAGACCCGAAATACGGATCAGATCGGAAAAGCTCTGCGGTTTTGTATCAATTAACATCTGGATAACGAAATCTGTTCCAAACTCCGGAATTCCAAGAGAGCCTAACGGACATCCGCCTAAATCTTCCGGCTCTACTCCTAATGCACTGGTATTTAAAAACAGGGACATGACCGTTGGTTCGTCAAGAGGGATCTGTTGTGCATCAATTCCGGTTAAATCCTCTAACATACGAATCATGGTCGGATCATCGTGTCCGAGTATATCTAATTTTAATAAGTTGTGATCGATCGAGTGGTAATCAAAGTGTGTCGTAATGATATCTGTTTCCATATCGTTCGCCGGATGCTGTACCGGTGTAAAGGAATAGATTTCTTCTCCTACCGGAAGTACGATGATTCCACCCGGATGCTGTCCGGTTGTCCTGCGGATCCCGACACAGCCCTGTACGATCCGGTCGATTTCACAGTTTCTCTTTGCAATTCCACGCTCTTCATAATAATTCTTTGCATAACCGAATGCGGTCTTATCTGCTAAGGTTCCGATCGTTCCGGCACGGAATGTCTGTCCCTCACCGAAAATAACCTCCGTATAGCGGTGTGCCTTTCCCTGATAGTCACCGGAAAAGTTCAGATCGATATCCGGCTCTTTATTTCCCTTAAATCCCAAGAAGGTTTCAAATGGGATATCAAAGCCGTCTTTCGTCAGCGGCTCGCCGCAGACCGGACAGTTCTTATCCGGCATATCACAACCGGAACGTCCTGCATAGGCTAATACCTCTTTTGAATCAAAATCACTGTAGTGGCATTTTTTACAATAATAATGTGGTCTTAACGGATTGACCTCGGTAATACCCGACATGGTTGCCGCAAATGAAGAACCTACGGAACCACGGGAACCTACCAGATAGCCGTCTTCATTTGATTTCCACACCAGCTTCTGTGCAATGATATACATTACGGCATAGCCGTTTGATATAATGGAATTTAATTCTCTTTCTAAACGTTCCTGTACGATCGGCGGCAGTTCTTCCCCGTACATCTCATGTGCCTTGTTATAACAGATATCACGCAGCATCTGGTCTGAATTCTCGATCACCGGCGGACATTTATCAGGACGCACCGGCTCAATGCGTTCACACATCGCCGCAATCTTATTTGGATTTGTAATGACTACCTCTCTGGCTTTTTCACTGCCAAGATACTCAAATTCTGCTAACATTTCTTCGGTAGTACGCAGATACAACGGTGCCTGATCATCCGAATCCTTAAAGCCTTTGCCTGCCATGATGATCCTTCGGTAAACCTCATCCTGCGGGTCTAAAAAGTGGACATCGCAGGTTGCGACCACCGGTTTGTGGAACTCCTCTCCTAACCGGCAGATTTTACGGTTGATCTCCTGAAGTTCCTCTATGGTCTCCACCGGAGCTTTGTCACTCTCTAACATGAACATATTGTTGCCCAGCGGCTGGATTTCTAAATAGTCATAGAAATTGACCAGTCTTGCGATCTCTTCCTGTGGTCTTCCGTTTAAAATTGCCTGATACAGTTCTCCTGCTTCACAGGCAGAACCAATGCAGAGTCCCTCTTTATATTTTAGGTAAAGACTCTTTGGAATCCTTGGTCTCTTCGCATAATACGTCAGATGCGATTCGGAAACGAGACGATAGAGATTAATCCTTCCGACTTCATTCTGTGCTAAGATGATCGCATGGTGGGTCGGCAGCTTTTTCACCGTATCGACCGACGTTGCCCCAAGACTGTTCAGATCATTCAGTGTCTCAATATGGCGCTCTTTTAACATTTCAATGAACTTTACAAAAATGTGTGCCGTACATTCTGCATCATCTACCGCACGATGATGGTTTTCTAATGAAATCTTCAGTGCTTTTGCGACGGTATCTAATTTAAAACGATGTAAGGCCGGCAGTAAGATTCTTGCCATTGCCACCGTATCGCCAACCGTATGATTGCATGGGATATCTAAATCCATACAATTTTTGCGGATAAAGCTCATATCAAATTCTGCATTGTGTGCAATCATTACACAACCTTCACAAAATTCCATAAAACGCGGCAGGATCTCTTCAATGGTTTCCGCCCCCATGACCATATCGTCACGGATTCCGGTCAGTTCCTCGATCTTAAACGGAATCGGTACCTGTGGATTGACAAATTCCGAAAAACGCTCCGTGATCGTTCCATTTTCCACCTTCACGGCTCCAATCTCTATGATCTTACAAGTGTTTGGACTAAATCCTGTGGTCTCTAAGTCAAATACCACATAGGAATCATCCAGACTCTGATTCTTAGAATTTGTAATGATTTCTTTTAAATCGTCAACTAAATATGCCTCTACTCCATATATGACCTTAAAATCATCCTCAGGACTGACGGAATGATACGCATCCGTAAATGCCTGCACTGCACCGTGGTCAGTAATTGCGATTGCTTTATGACCCCATGATTTTGCCCTTTTTATGATGTCTTTTACATCAGAAACACCGTCCATATCGCTCATTTTGGTATGGCAATGCAGCTCGACTCTCTTTTCCATGCTGTTATCTAATCTTGGCGTGGTAAAATCAGGGATTTTCTTCATACCGGCTAAGAAGGACAGCCCGATTTCATGGTCAAACTTGTCCATCGTTGTAACACCTTTGATCTTGATGAAGTTTCCTTTTTTCAGATGCTCCATCAATTCATCCCGCTGCTCATTTTTTACAAAAATCTTAGCTGCGATCGTATCCGTAAAGTCTGTAATGACGATCTTGACGATCGTTTTTTCTCCATTCCGAAGTTCCCGCATATCGGTATCGATGATCTGTCCGCGAATAACGACCTCGCCGACTTCTCCCTGTATTGTATCGATCGTCACTGCTTCTTCGTCGAAATCACGTCCGTAGAATACATCCGGGTTGTCGGAATGCTTCAGACCGTACTCGCGCTTCTTAACTCCACCCTTCTTACCGTTCTGCCGGCTTCCCGCATCTGCTGCGGACTTTGTCTTGGCTACTTTTGCACTCTGCTCTTTCGGACTCTGAGCCTTTGAAGTATCTGCCTCGTTTTCTTTTGCGACTGCTCCGAGCATTTCGTCCTCAGCGTGTTCCTGCTCATGCTCCGATTTTGCTGCCGCCGTACGCCTTACGATACTCTCGACTTCTAAATCGATCTGATGGTCGGTATCTTTTTTATAATGGCTCTCTTTTTTCTCCACGAACTGAATGTCGAACTTCGTCTGGATGCCACAGCGTTCTCTTATGATCTTATCTAAGACTTCGATCAGCTCGTCCTGACTTTCCCTTGCGATTAACGTATCTTCTAAGATCAACGTCATCTGCATATCTTCTTCAAAGCGGATCTCGGCTTTTCTAAAAATATTATAAAGGAGCAGGCTGTATTCTTTGATCTCACACAACATGCTCTCTTTATAGGTATCTAAAAGTGTCTTTGCCGTATACTGGCCGGAAAGGCGGTAATGTTCCATCAGCTTGATCTGCATCTTCTGATTTGGAAAAAGCTGCTGTCTCATATCCTCTTCTAACCGCCAGATATCTCTTTTCGGGATCAGCCTTGTATTGTCAAAATAAACACGGATAAAATCCCGGTTACGGTTAGAAGCCACTTTTGTTACCGTGGCTTCTGACAAAAGACCCTTCATTTCGTGATTTAGTTGTAATGTAGGAAAGACCTCTAAAAAGGCATTTGCCATCTTACTCACTCCAATTCAACAGTTCGTTTCTCAATGCATCTAAGAGTTCCTCTTCTGGAAGTTTCTGTACGATCTCGCCATGTTTGATCAGCAATCCTTCCCCGATTCCTCCTGCAATCCCGATATCTGCCTCTCTTGCTTCCCCCGGTCCGTTTACCACACAGCCCATGACTGCAACCTTGATATCTAACGGAATATCAGCAACCATATCTTCCACACGGTTTGCAAGAGCGATCAGATTAATCTGCGTTCTGCCGCAGGTCGGACAGGATACTACCTCAATGCCGCCTTTCCGTAAACCGAGAGTACGCAGGATCAGCTTTGCAGACTTGATCTCTTCTAACGGATCTCCCGTTAAGGATACGCGGATCGTATCACCAATGCCCTGATTTAAGATCAGTCCAAGACCGATCGCAGACTTGATGTTGCCGCTTGTGATCGTTCCTGCCTCTGTGATACCGACATGAAGCGGATAATCTGTCTTTTTTGCGATCAGCTCATGCGCATGTACACACATCATGACATCGGATGATTTAATAGAGATCACCAGATTATCATAGCCGTTTTCTTCTATGAGATGTACCTTATCTAACGCACTCTCCACCAATCCTTCGGCTGTTACACCATGATATTTTGCCACCAGTTCTTTTTCTAAGGAACCGCTGTTGACACCCACCCGGATTGGGATATTTCTCTCTTTTGCTACATCTACTACCGCACGGATCCGCTCTTTTGAACCGATATTGCCCGGATTGATACGGATCTTATCCGCACCGTTTTCCATTGCTGCAATTGCCAGTTTATAGTCAAAATGGATATCGGCAACCAGTGGGATCTCAATCTGACGCTTGATCTCTCCTAACGCCTTTGCCGCCTCTATCGTAGGCACTGCACATCGGATGATCTCACAGCCCGCTGCAGTCAGACGTTTGATCTGTGCCACGGTTGCCTGAACATCCTCCGTCTTTGTATTTGTCATCGACTGTATCAAAACCGGATTCCCACCACCGATCACACGGTTTCCGATCCGTACTTCTCTTGTATCCATACCATTCCTCCTAGAAGAGCTTTCGTATATCATTAAACATAATGACTACCATCAATGCCATTAAAAGGCAGATCCCGATAAAATGGACCATCCCCTCTTTCTCAGGGTCAACCCCTTTTCCACGGATTGCTTCTATAATTAAAAATACCAGTCTTCCACCGTCTAATGCCGGAAGTGGAAGAAGATTCATTACACCTAAGTTCGCAGATAATAAGATCGTCCAGTTGAGCATTCCGACAAAAACGGAGAACCAGCCGACTGCCGCTCCTGCTTCATAGGTATCACTCACACCCTTGACAATGCCGACAGGTCCCGACATCTCATTGATCCCCACCTGTCCTGTTACAAGCATTTTAAGGCTTTCTAAGGTACTTGCGATCCAGTATTTCACTTCGTAGACACCGTATTGCAGGGTCTTGACCGGACCGCCTTTTGTCCGTTCGCCGCTTCCATAGAATCCAAAGAGATAACGATCATTTTCTTTGTCGTAGCGCGGTGTGATCGTTGTCTCATGTGTCTTTCCGTCACGCTCATATACCACATCAATGGACTGATCTCCGTGGAAAAAGGTATAAATGCTGACTTCACGATAAAGATGAATCTTCTTTGAATTCAGCTTTTTGATCACATCTCCCTCTTTCATTCCTGCTTCCTGTGCAGGATATCCGTCCATGACACCGCTGATGACAGGTCTGTCATATCCGGTACATGCCACTAAAATGATGGCACAGACAAATGCCATAATAAAGTTAAACACCGGACCTGCCGCAACCACGGAAATTCTTGCACCGACAGACTTGCTTTGGAAGGAATCTTCCGCCTTACTGTCTCCGTCCTCGCCCTCCATCATACAGGCACCGCCAAAAGGCAACAATTTGATGGAATATTTGGTTTCTCCTTTTGTAAAACCAACCAGCGTAGGGCCTAATCCGATGCAAAACTCATTAACACGGATTCCCGCCCGCTTTGCTAACAGAAAATGTCCCAACTCATGGAACAGAATTATGATGCTGAAAATTAATATCGCAAAAATGATTTTCAAGGCTTCCACCTGCTCTCTATATACTCATATACTTCCTGTTCTGTACTTAGTATCTTCTCTAAATCCGGATGTTCCTGAAAATCAATATGTTCCATAGATGCTTCAATGATTTCCGGAATATTCCAAAAGCCGATTTTTTTCTCTAAAAACATTGCAACCGCACGTTCATTCGCCGCATTAAATACCGTTGGCATATTACCGCCTGCCTTCATGGCTTTCATAGCTAAGGACAAGCCCTGAAAAGTCTCCATATCCGGTTCTTCAAAGGTCAGGCTGCCCAATTCATAAAAATTCAGGCGTTTTCCACTCAGACTTCTGCGATTCGGATAATAAAGTGCATACTGGATTGGCAGACGCATATCCGGTGTACCAAGCTGTGCAATCACTGCACCGTCCTCGTATTCCACCATCGAATGAATGACGCTCTGCGGATGCACGACCACCTGAATCTGTTCTAATTCCACACCAAACAGCCACTTTGCTTCCATGACCTCCAGCCCTTTGTTTACAAGGGTCGCCGAATCTACCGTGATTTTTCTGCCCATGCTCCAGTTTGGATGCTTCAATGCATCCTCTAAGGTAACCTGCTCTAACTCTTCACGTTTTTTTCCACGGAAAGGACCGCCTGAGGCTGTCAGCAGAATCTTTGCGATCCGGTTCTGTCTCTCTCCATTTAAGGATTGAAAAATAGCACTGTGTTCACTGTCCACCGGAAGAATCGGCACTCCGTACTCTTTTGCTAACGGCATAATCAGATGTCCTGCCGTTACCAGTGTCTCTTTATTTGCAAGTGCAATCGTCTTTTTGGCTTTGATGGCTTCTACCGTCGGGCGAAGTCCTAGCATACCAACCACTGCGGTCACTAAAATCTCTGTCTGAGGCTCTGTAGCAACTTCAATCAGTCCCTCCATGCCGCAAACAATCTTTACGTCCGCATCACGCAGTCTTCCTCGCAAATCTGCCGCCTTCTCCTCCGACTGCACCGATGCCAGTACCGGATGAAATTCACGAATCTGCTGCTCTAAAAGGTCGATATTGTTTCCTGCTGCAAGCGCTCTCACACAGATATCCTTTTGTTCTCTTACAATCTCAAGTGTCTGGGTTCCAATTGAACCTGTGGAACCTAAAATCGCTATTTTTTTCATGGTAACCTCTACTATTTTATGAAATACAATGCCAGATAGAATATAATCGGTGCGGTAAATATCACACTGTCAAAACGGTCTAAGATCCCGCCATGTCCCGGAATCAGTTTTCCATAGTCTTTAATCTCATAATTTCTCTTAATCGCTGATGCTGTCAGATCTCCCACCATAGAGATCAGTGCTCCCACTGCGCAGATTCCTGCCATAAACCAGATGGTCTGTGTGGTGCATCCCATGGCATCCTTGAATACAAATCCATAGATAATGGCTAAAAGGGCTGCTCCGACAACGCCTCCGACTGCTCCTTCAATGGATTTTTTCGGACTCAGTTTTGGTGCCATCTTATGTTTTCCAATTAAGACTCCGACACAATAAGCACAGGTGTCACAGCCCCAGGAGCATAAGAAGATCAGCCATACCGTGTAAGTTCCCATCGGAAGCATTCTCGTCCGGTATACAAAGGACAGCATCACTGCCACATAGAATACCGCAAAAAATGCCGCTAACATCTGCTCCGTCTTATATTTTGGATAGGAAAATACATAAATAAACATCAATACCACAAGTACACCGAGTACGAATATCATCATATCCGGTATAAAACCAAATAACAGGTTCAGATAATATACGATGGCCGCTATATATCCTGCTACTCCTGCCGGTTCTTTTTCTATTTTAAAAATGCGGTATAATTCAAACATTCCGATCAGGGAAATTACGCACAGTGCTCCCAATAGAACGTTTCCGCCTGTAATGATCAGTAATAATGCCAGTGCAACCAGTACGATTCCACTGATCAGTCTCGTCTTAAACATTATGCCTCCTCCTTTACGCCGCCATACCGTCTGTCTCTCTGATTATACGCTTCTACGGCTTTTTCTAATTCTGCTTTTGAAAAATCCGGCCACGGAACCGGTGTAAAATAAAATTCACTGTACGCAAGCTGCCAAAGCAGATAATTCGACAGACGCTGCTCGCCACTGGTACGGATCAGCAGATCCGGGTCCGGAATCTCTTTCGTATCCAGATAGGAAGAAAAACATTCTTCAGTGATGTCCTCTGTCGCTAATTTACCGGCATCATGGTCTTTTACCATTTTTTTCATCGCACGGATCATCTCATCACGACTGCCATAATTCAGGGCAATCTGCAGATTCAGTCCTGTGTTCTTTTTGGTTACTTCTTCTAATTCCCGAATCGTGTTTTGGAACTTTGCATCCAGTCTGCTGATATCCCCGATCACACGGATTCTCATATTATTCTTATCTGCTCTTTTGATACAGTTCTTTAAATAGGTCGCAAGAAGCTTCATCAGTGCTTCTACCTCTGTATCCGGACGGTTCCAGTTCTCTGTAGAAAATGCATACAGCGTCAGATACTGAATTCCCATATGATAGGCATCCTCACAAATAACCTCTACATTCTTCGCTCCCATGGTATGCCCGTAATTGCGCGGCATTCCTTTACTCTTTGCCCATCTTCCGTTGCCATCTAATATAATGGCTACATGCTGCGGAATCCTCATCGTCCTTCCTCCTACGTCTTACTTTCTATGAACTTCCCATGGAAGTTCCAAAAATCTCTATGAAAGAAAAAGGGGAACACGGCGATACCGCTGTGTCCCCATGTGTTCCAAAAATTTCTATACGGTAAGAATCTCTTTGGATTTTTCTTCAATGGCTTTATCTATATCTGCTATAAATTTGTCAGTCATTTTCTGTGCCTGTGTCTCTAAGTCTTTTACTTCATCCTCAGACACTTCTGATGATTTTCCTAATTTCTTAAAGGAATCATTTGCATCACGGCGAATGTTACGGATCGCTACCTTAGCAGCCTCACCTTTTTTCTTTACATCCTTTGCAAGCTCTTTTCTGCGTTCCTCTGTAAGTTCCGGGAATACTAAACGGATCACTTTTCCATCATTGGTCGGGTTGATTCCTAAATCGGACATATTGATCGCTTTTTCAATCTCTTTTACCAAAGAAGCCTCCCAAGGCTGAATCTGTATCATTCTCGGTTCCGGTACGCTGACGTTTGCCACCTGCTGTAAAGAAGTTGGTGTACCATAGTAGTCTACCTTGATCTTATCTAACACATGTGGGTTCGCACGTCCTGCACGAACTGTTCCAAGTTCCTCTATCAGATTATGATAGGATTTTTTCATTTTATCCTCAAATGGGGTTAATCTCTCATCCATGTTGGTTCCTCCTGTTTTATACCGTTACTACGGTTCCGTTGAATTTACCGCTGATCGCTTTTACGATACTGTTCTCTTCATTCAACCCAAACACATACATCGGCATATGATTTTCCATGCACATGATAGAAGCAGTCAGATCCACAACTGCAAGCTGCTTGTCGATGACTTCCTGAATGGAAACCTCATCGTAGCGTACTGCATTCGGATTTACCTTCGGATCACTGTCATATACTCCGTC
>DNUZ01000011.1:37771-40500 GCA_003507655.1 Lachnospiraceae bacterium
GGATCACTGTCATATACTCCGTCAATTGCTTTTGCTAACAGGATAACGTCTGCTTCAATCTCTACTGCACGCAATACGGTTGTAGTATCCGTTGAAAAATACGGATGTCCGATACCGCCTGCAAAAAATACAACCATTCCATGCTCAAAGTATTTGTTTGCACGATCCTTAGAAAATAACTTTGTGAAAGAGCCACATTCAAATGGTGTCAGTACCTGTGTCTTCATTCCTTCGGAACGGAAAATCTCCGAAACATAGATACAGTTCATCACGGTTGCTAACATCCCGATCTGATCCGCCTTGGTACGGTCAATATTCTCGCTTGTTCTTCCACGCCAGAAATTACCACCACCAATAACAACACCAACTTCCACGCCATCATCTGCTAACTGTTTTACCTGTTTTGCCACTTTGACAACAGTTGCCTCATCAAAACCGGTATGTTTTTCTCCTGCAAGAGCTTCTCCGCTAAGCTTTAATAACACTCTTTTCATGGCTGTCTCCTTATTTTTCTCTTATTCTTCCACAAAAAGGCTTTCTACATCCACATCTGCATAACACTGTGAGCAGAATCCTTCAATAACTGCACCATTGTTGATCTGTACGGAACGTGATTTGATATTTCCCATAACAACTGCTGAAGTATCTACCACAACCGGTCCCTGTACATCAATGTCGCCTTTGATCGCACCTGCGATCACTGCTGAGGTTGCAGTGATATTACCAACCACTACGGAACCAAGTCCGATTTTTACGGTTCCTGTTGTTGTTACTTCTCCCTCTAATTTTGCATTATCCGCAAAGAACTCTGCTGAGGTTGTGTTACCACGGATATTTCCGGTTACGGTTAACTTTCCGTTACACTGAACATCTCCGATCACAGTTCCTCTCATATCAATAGAACCATTAGAAGAAAGATTACCTGTCAGACTGCTTCCTTCAGTAATTAATGTCACTTCATCAGTTACGACCGGCTCCGGTTTTCTCATTGGTGCTTCCTGCTGTGTATGCATCTGTGTCATTGTCGGCATCACAGACTCTGCTTTTCCTCCCAGATTGATCGGATTTACTGATGTTTCTTTCTCCATGCTCATGAATGGTTCCTCCTTATTTGTCACTGCTTTTGTTGTCTTTTCCTGTGTTGTTTCAGGTGCCGGCTCTTTGACCGGTGTCTCTTCTTTGGCTACAGATTCTAACAATCCGTTCAACTTAGAAAGCTCAGACTCTACGTCTAACTCATCTTCTAACGTATTTACAACCAGATCATCTTCATCTGTTCCTTCTTCGTCCAGTACTTCATCATCCTGTGGCATTAATTCTTTCATTGCCTGAGATGCATCTTCTTTAAAATCTTTAAAAAAGCCCATGTTGTCCCTCCATCTTTTTTTCTTATTGTCCCTGTTCCCCATCAATGCTGACATGATGTACAGTTGCTGTATTTTCATCTATTGGTAAAATCTCTGCTCCGATCCCCTGAAGCTGCTCGATCAGTGCCGGTAATGCTTCTACGGTAGCGGGTTTCACGGCAGAATCATGCATCAACACTACCGATGTCTTATATTTTGTAACATCTCCCATCACATTCTGTATCAGCTCATCCGCTGTATATGCCTGTGATGTCGCATCTCCGCTTGAGACATTCCAATCATAGTATGTAATCCCCCGATCATTCAGATATCGGATAAATTCCCGCATATCACTGTTGCTGACCTGATTACTGCTTCCTCCCGGAAAACGATAATATTTGCAATCCACTCCGGTAACTTCTTTCAGATAGTCATGAATCTGATTAAAATCCTGTTCAAATGCTGACATGGAGTCATATATTACCGAATATTTATGAGAATAGGAATGCATCCCAAGGGTATGCCCTTCCTCTACGATCTTCTTATACATTTCTTTCGAAAGGTCATCTGTCTTTCCAATGACAAAGAATGTCGCTTTTACATTATATTGTTTTAATATATCCAGAATCTGTTGTGTATTCGTGCTTGGTCCGTCATCAAAAGTAAGATATACTTTTAACTTTTCGCCATCGTCTGCCTTCTTCTTGTTTGCATCATCCTGTCCGGTCTGATCCTGCTTCCCGCATTCCACATTCTTTCCGGTATCCGCATCCGGAGAATTCTTCGTCTCTTCATTCTCCACCTGTTCTACCTGCGGCATGTTCTGCAGTACCTTGTTCAGATTATTCTCTAAGTGAATAACTTTTACAAAAAGTGTTGCACACAAAATGACAGATGCCAGCATCCAGATTCCCACAAAGGATACAATGATGGATTTGATCCGGTTGATCCGCTTTCTGCGGTCTAACTCCTGCTTCAATCCGTTCTCTGGTTTATCCGACATGTCACACTTATCTCCTTTTAAGAGTTAAAAACTCTTATCTATTGTAACACATTTTAAATGAAAAGAAATGCAAAAATTCAAATTAATCTGAATGATTTTAAGCTATTGTTTTTCTAATTTTCAGACTTTTTGTATTATTTCTTTGATTTTGTCAAAAAACCCCGACAGTATCTATGTGATATCGTATCACGCGCGCGGATTCCTGTCAGGGTTCTTTGTCTTTTTCTGTTCGATTATTACTTATTATGATCAGAGTGTCAAAAAGCGGTCGCAACTTAATGGCTGTCAACTTGCACAAAACCGGGACTGCTTTTGTGACTTTGGGAGAAAATTAGTAAATCTTAGTCTGCCTGTTCCTGTATAGTGTTTTGCTGCCATGG
>DNUZ01000011.1:40706-47691 GCA_003507655.1 Lachnospiraceae bacterium
GGGGCGTTTAAGACGTACACGTCCTCCATCACAACCTGACTCAGGCAGACTTAGATTTTCTTATTTTCGTACAACGGAACAAAACAGACTCGGCTTTGTGCAATTTGCCAGTCAAAAAACTTGAAACCGCCTTTTAACACCTAATCTTATTGGCTTTAGCTTTCCTTTCCATATTTATTATAACTGATCCCATGTAAGATCCGGTTTGTGGTAATGGAATCCAGACTGCTCTTGGCACTTGTCTGCGTCTCTTTTGACAATGCCTGTGTCTTTTTGACAAATTCCTGCCACTTTTCGTTGTCAGACTGTACCAATCCTTCTTTCGATATGCTAAATGCTCCGGAATCATTTATGACAATTCCCATTTCTTCGAGTGCTTTTTCGTATTCTTTTGCATTGCTCTGCAGTTCTTTTGCATACTTAGTCATCACATCTGTATCGATACGTTTCAGACTGTTTAATAAAGTATTGTGCAATGCCAGAAAGGATGTCACATCTTCTTCCCACTCTTTTTGTGTCTGTTCGTCGGATTTATCTATATCTTTTTCTTTTAAAAGTTCTTCTGCTTTTTTAGACACTTCTTTGGAAATCTCGCTGATCGAATAATATCTGCTCCTTTTGACTAACATATCTGTTCCCGTCTTATCTGCGTCCTGATTCTTAGAAATTAATTTATCATATAATTTACTGTTATCCGCACCCTGGCCGGATACCCGGTAGGATTTCGTATGGGAACGCAGCTTCTGTCTCTCTTTTCGCACCGCTCTGTCCATCATTAAAGAGCTGTCCATTCTGTTTTGGATATTCATTTGTTTTCCCTCCCTCTAATCTGAATTTCTCAAAAAATCCATGTACACTTCTTCAAACTTTTGAAACTTACTCTTCGCCATCAATATCTCTTCGCCATTCTTTAAAACCACTCCCGCCGTATGATAACTTCGGACTGCCCTTAAGTTCACAAGGTATCCTCTGTGTACCCGAAAAAAACTTTCTCCTAACTGTTCCTCTAGTTCCCCCATTTTTGCATAATAGGCAATCTGTCTTTCCCCTAAATGAAGGATCACTTTTCTGGCATAATTTTCTGCATACAGGATCTCTTCTTTGGGAACATAACAGTTTTCTCCGTTTACACGGATAATTAACGGTTCCTTTTCCTTTTGAAGTTTGCAGTGGTTTTCCGCTCTTTTTAAGACCTCTTTTAACTTTTCCTCATCAATGGGCTTTAGCAGATAGTGAAATGCCTCTACATCAAATACATCTAATACATGTTTTTTGCCCTCTGCGATGAAGATCAGGATCGGGTCATAACACCGGCGGATTTTTCTTGCGGTTTCAATCCCGGTCGGCTCTCCATTTCCGATATCTAATAAGAGAATGTCATATTTCTCTTTACTCTCTAACAACTCCGTATCGGAATGAAATGTCCATACCTTACAGCCGATACTTTCCTCTGCCAGTGCCTTTATCAAAGAACAGGTCTCTTCTTCTTTATCACAAACTGCCATACGCAGCATTGTTCATATCCCCCTTTTGTCCAAACCTAAGTAATACCAAAAAAGGATGTCCGGTATATACTCAATTTATATATCGGTCATCCTTATGAAAAATTCTCTCTTTTGTAACGAAATCCCTTTTTTGTGTCACGGATTCTCGTTCAATCTGATCTGTCTGGTACAGACATGGTCTAAAAGCGGCTGACTGTGGCTGACGATCACCATTCCGATCCCGCGTCTTTTCGTTTCCTCTATTAAAAAATTCCAGATCTGTCCCTGCGTAATAAAATCTAACATTGTTGTGATCTCATCGCAGAGCAGATATTTTGTTCCCTTCCCCAATGCTCTTGCAATACAAAATCTCTGAAGTTCTCCCCCGGAAAGTTCCTGCGGAAAACGGTTTTTCCAGTCTTCTTCGATCCCAAGTCCTTCGATCAGCTCTTTTGAGATGCCATCTCCTTCTTTTAGCACCTCTCGCATGCGAAGTCGTGGATTGACTGCCTGTTCCGGATGCTGAAAGATCATCTGTACCGGACAGTAACCTTTCTGTGGAAGCGGCTCTCCGTCTACAAGGATTCTGCCCGCATCCGGGCTGATATAACCGCTGATGATCTTTAACAGTGTGGTCTTGCCATAGCCGCTCGGTGCAAGAATCCCAAGGCGTTCTTCCGGTCCTACCGAAAGATTTACATGTTCTAATATCTGATTCCCGTTTTTTTGATAGGAAAAAGTAATATCCTGTACTTCTAACATTCTTCCGCTCACTTTCTGACAATTTCCTCACTGCATTTAATGCAGCGGACAGTTCCACAACGTACCACGCGTTCCGGTATCTCGCCTTCACATTCTTTACTAAACTGCGGACACCTCGGTCCAAATACACAGCCCTTTGGCAGATCTTTTACATAGGGCTGATTCCCTGGAATTACCTGAAATCCGTTGCCCGGCATTGCTCTCCAAAGTGCCTTTGTATAAGGATGACGCAGCCGCTCTTCCGATTGAAAATCACTGACTAGGGCTTCCTCTACCGTTGTTCCCGCATAAAAGATCGCGATCCGGTCTGCAACCTCTAACGCCAGTTCAATATCATGTGTGATCAGAAGTACCCCATTGCCTGCATCGGCAAACTTCCGAAAATCCTCCATGGCTTTTTTTGCCATAGCCAGTTCCATCCCCGGTGTCGGTTCATCTGCAATTAAGAGTCTGGTATTTCCCATCAGTGCCGTGGACAATAAAATCCTGCGGCTCATTCCGCCGGAGCACTCAAACGGATACAGATCTTCGGTCTCTTCCTGCAAGCCATAGGATAAAAAAAGTTCTCTTTGACGTTGCAAGGCATGTTTTGATCTTTCCGTTCCCCGCACCTGTTTTCCGACCTTCATCAGCGGATCTAAGTAATTGACACTCTGAGGCACCAAGGCGATCTCATTTCCCCGTACCGCTTTCATTCTTTCTTCTGTCAAAGGTTCTTCTAAAAAATCAAATCTTCCTTTTACTTCTGCATTTGATGGAAGCAATCCTAAGATAGCGTGGGCTAACAGACTTTTTCCTGAGCCGCTTGATCCTACCACGGCAACGATCTCTCCCTCATGCACCGATACATTGAGATTTGAAATAACCGGAAGCTCCTGCTTTTTTGTCCTTTTCGCATACTGATGAAATACCACGGAAAGATTCTCAATCTCTAAAATATGAAATTTATCTAAACAGCTCATAATGCTTCCTCCTATTCGTGCGCACTCGAAGGATCTAACATCTTTCGCAGCATGCTCCCTGCCACATCAAATAATATCACGGTAAATACCAGCATTGCACCCGGAAATACTGCTAACCACCATTTTCCCGTGATCAGGTATTTCATGCTTTCTGATAAGATGATCCCGATTGCCGGCTGTTCTGCCGGAAGTCCGAATCCCAAAAAAGTAATTCCCGCTTCATGTAAGATCGCATGTGGAAACATCAGGATCAGTCCGACTAAAAACTGTGGAAAGATATGCGGTGTCATATGTTTTAATGCCGTTTTGATCTTACTGTGTCCTAATTTTTCCGCAACCTGTATATAGGTGCTGTTTTTTAACTGTAACACTTCCGCACGGATAACTCTTGCAAGGGACGGCCAATGGCTGAGTGCCACTCCGACCACGACACCTTTTACTCCCTTTCCCAAGGCATAGGAAATTAAAAGCAACAATAAAATATGCGGGATTCCCATGATCATATCGATCACAAAAGAGATCACTGCATCTGCCTTTCCCCCAAATACTGCCGCCGACACGCCAAGAACAAAGGCGATGATCGCACTAAAACCGGCTGCTAACAGTCCGATGCGGATACTCATAGAAAGTCCGGCAAACGTTCGAAGCAGCATATCTCTTCCTAACCAGTCCGTTCCAAAGAGATAAGAAAGACAGGGTGCCATATTTTTTTTCGAAAAATCCGTCGCTCTTGCCCCGTCCGTAACAACTATTCCAAACACGGTGACAAAGGTTAAAAATCCTACGGTGATCGCAAAGATGATCAGGGCTTTCTTTCTCTGGTTCATAATTTTCGCCCTCTCTTTCGCATTCGCGGATCGATCAGTCCGTAGAGTACATTTGCAAGAAAATTCCCTGCAAATACTACTGCCGCCGTTACTACGGTAATGCCCAGTAACAGTGGCACGTCACTTCCGGTTCCTGCTGCGACTGCCGCCTGTCCAAGTCCCGGATAGGAAAATACCTGTTCTACTAACACCGAACCCCCGATAATTTCACTGATCGAGGCAAATTGCAGTGTCATCGCCGGGAGTGCGATATTGCGGAGTCCGTGACGGATCACCATTGTTTTTTTGCTCTCTCCTCTTGCTGTTGCAAACAGCATATAGTCACTCTCCATGACATCGATCATTTTTTCTCTGGTATGCATTGCAATATTTGCAACACCCGTAATGCTGAGTGTGATCGCAGGCAATACGGCATGATACAGACGATCCAGCCAAGTAACGCCTGCCGCTTCCACACCGATCGGAACACTCAGTCCGATCGGAAATATTTTTAACCAAACGGAAAAGACCAGCAGCAAGAGCAACGCCAGCCAGAACACCGGTGTACTTGCGATCAACAACGAATATCCCTTGATCAGTTTGTCGATCCAGCTTCCCCTGAATACACCTGCAAGTATTCCAAGCAAAAATCCAAGCAGTCCGGAGATCAGCCATGCTGTCACTAATAACAGTAAGGAGTTCCCCAGCTTGACTTTTATGACTTCAGACACAGACTGGCGATACAGGAGTGAAACTCCCATATCGCCTCTTACGAAATCTTTTGCCCAGTTCAGATACCGTTCTAGCGGCGGGGTGTCCACACCCCAGTAGGATTGCAGTTTTTCAATCTGTTTCTCACTCATCGAGCCCAGTGCCGTCTGACCGACATTTGCCTGTAACGGGTCGATCGGTGAGATACTGACTAAGGTAAACGTTACCACACTGACCGCTGCTAAGAGCAGTATCATTCTTATAAAATTCTTTCCAATCCATAAAAAATTCTCTGTACGCAATCTATTTGCTCCATTCCCACTGGTCTACATTATTGACGATCGACCAGCCATGTCCATGTGGGTGTATCTTTTGTTCTGCTACTTTCAGACCGTCTCTGACATAATAGAGATGATCTACGTTACAAAACCAGATCCAAGGAATATCTCCATCCTGTGTCACTCCGGTTGTTCCATCCCACTGTGCTTTTTTCCAAAGGTCATAGGAATCTTCTAAGGTATCTGCCTGCAATGCCTCATCCATATAGTGGTCAACGGTTTCATTTGCATATGGAGAGTATTCTGCACTGTCACTGTCTGTTCCCGTATGATAGATATTATAGAGTTCCATCGGGGTATGTGCTCCCCAGCCCCATACCAATGGCTGTGATAATGCCTTATCGTAGGCAACATCCCATCCGGCACCCTCTGTCTTTACTTCAATTCCAAGTTCTTTGCACTGGTTCGCAAAATCCTCTGCCAATGCCTGACGTACGGAATCATCCGGATTAAACATTACGGTAAATTCTGCACGGACTCCGTCTTTTTCACGAATTCCGTCTTTTCCCTCTTTCCATCCTGCTTCCTCTAACAATGCCTTTGCACTCTTTTGGTCATACGTTACTTCCGATTCTTCGTTATACCACGGCATTTTATCGCAAACACTGTAAGCTGCTGTTCCATGACCGTTTAAGACGTTTTTGATCATTTCTTCACGATCAATTCCGATATTCATTGCCCGGCGGATCGCAACATCACTGGTTACATCATTGCCGACCGTTTTTCCATCTTTTTCACTCGCTTTGACAGTTGGCAGATTGATTCCTCTGTTGTCGACACTTGTCACACTCAAAAGACCATAACCGTCGATCTTCTCGTCTGCTAATGATGCTGCCGTATGTGCCACATCTACTTCTCCTGCCATTGCTGCTGCAAGTGCCGCATCTTCATCCATAAATAATACAGTCACTTTTTTGATCTTTGCCTTTTCTCCGTAGTAATCCGGATTTGCTTCAAAAATGACCTGCTGACCCTTATCCCACTGTTTCAGGATATAGCGTCCCGAACCGATCGGATGCTGTCCGTAATTCTCATCATAGGCATGCTCCGGTACGATCCCGACGATCGCCATCGTATACGGCCAGATGGAAAACGGCTTGTTCATATGGAATTCCACGGTCGTATCATCAACTGCCACCGCTTCTTTTAACATCGTAAAGTCATTGACGGTACTGTTTTTTACACAGTTGTTATATGTAAATGCAACATCGGATGCTGTAAGTTTTTCTCCATCCGTAAATTTCACATCCTCACGGATCTTCACGGTCCAGACAAGACCATCTTCACTGACCGAATAATCGGTTGCAAGGTCTTTTCCGATCTTTAAGTCTTTTGTTGTCGTTGTCAACGTGCTCTGGATCAGTGGTTCATGTACATGTTCTCCTGCTCCCCAGCCATATGCCGGATCAAATCCCGCTTCCGGTTCCGAGCTTGTCGGCATTGTTACGATTACGGATTCTTTGTCAGATCTTTCTGTTTTTTTCGTTGTATCCGACTTTTGGGTGTTGCTGCTTCCGCATCCAAATAATGTCCCTGTCATTGCAAGTGCCAAAAGCACTGCGATACATCTTTTTTTCATATCTTCTCTTTCCTTCCTTTTTCAAACTGTACACAGTTTAGCACATTAAAACATCCCCCCACAAGCTCCCTGGGGGGATGTTTTTTCTCTATAGATCAGGGGGGAGCAAAAGACGGTTTCAAGTTTTTTTGATTGGCAACTTGCACAAAACCGGGTCTATTTTGTTCCGTTGTACGAAAATAAGAAAATCTAAGTCTGCCTGAGTCAGGCTACGATGAAGTGACGTGTACGTCTTAAACACCCCGTCCATGGGGTGTTAAGACTTTTGCTGCCGTCCATGGCAGCAAAACACTATACATGAACAGCCAGACTAAGATTTACTAATTTTCTCCCAAAGTCACAA